>JAOMJV010000009.1 GCA_028351415.1 Candidatus Nitrosopumilus sp. | reverse complement strand
AGACTAGTAGGGATGCAGTAAAATTAGCCACAAAAGCTCTGGACACAATTCGTGATATTAGGGATTCTGGAAAACCAAAACCTGATGTTTATGAATTATAATGTTACTAAAAAATATTAGTGCTTTATTGGGAGAAGAATTAGATTTTGTTTCAAATGTTGATATTGAAATTAAAAATAATAAATTTCAAAAAATTCAACCAGAAATTAAATCCACTTTAGAGAAAAATACAGTTGATTGCCAAGGTTTATTGTTAATTCCAGGATTCATTAATGCCCACACCCATATTGCTGATTCTATTGGAAAAGATATTACGATAAACAGTACTGTGAATCAAAAAATTCACCCCATGTTTGGAATTAAATCTAAAATACTAAAAAATACTTCAGAAGAAAATCTGTCTAGTTTTATGAAAAATACTTGCCATTCGATGATTTCTAAAGGAATTACTACATTTGTTGATTTTAGAGAAGGTGGTTTAGATGGATCACTTTTACTGAAAAAAGTATCTTCTGACATTCCAATTCGTTCAATTATTTTAGGACGACTTGATTTTCATCAAAATTCTTCTGAAATTAAAAAAAATACTCCTTTTCCTAAAGAAAAAATTCAGGATCTTCCTTCTTTAGTTAAAACATGTGATGGAATCGGCATTAGCGGTGCAAATGAGCATAGTGAATCTGTATTAACTTCCTATTCTAAAACAAAAAAACTTCGATCAATTCATTCTTCTGAAACTCGAGAAAGTATTCGTAAATCTAAACAAATTACTGGCCAATCTGAAACTATTCGAGCATTATCTATGAAGCCTGATTTTTTAATTCATATGACTCATGCTTCAAAAAGTGATCTTCAGGCTGCATCTAAGGCAACTAGGGGTATTGTCATTTGTCCTAGGGCAAATTCCTCTTTGGCTGAAGGGATTCCTGATATTGAAAAAATGGAAAATGCTGGATGTCTTTTGGCATTAGGTACAGACAATGTTATGATAAATTCACCCGACATGTTTCGTGAAATGGATTTTCTTTGGAAGGTAACAATGGGAATTAAGAAAAAAAGAATTGATCCAAAAAATATTCTTAAAATGGCTACGGTTAATGGCGGAAAAATTTTAAAAAAAGATATTGGAATTATTCAAAATAAAAAAATTGCTGATTGTATATTTCTTGATAAACATGCATTAGATTTAGAACCAATGCATAACCCACATGCATCTATTGTACATCGAGCATCTGAATCATGTATTAAAGCAGTAATGATTGGAGGAGAAATTGTACATGGAAAAATTTAATCCATATGTAATTTTAAGTGCAGCCATATCAATAGATGGAAAAATTTCTACAAACATTGGCGATTCTAAATTATCTTCTAAATCTGATAGTATTAGATTACATAAATTACGATCAAAAGTGGATGCAATTCTTATAGGTAAAAACACACTCTTACAAGATGATCCTTTACTAACTGTACGCTATACTAAAGGTAAAAATCCCATAAGAATAATTTTAGATTCTACTGGTAGTATACCAACTAATTCTAGAGTTATAAAAACAAGTAATGATGTTCAAACCATAATAGCTGTCTCAAAAAAAATTAGTAAAAAAAATTTATTAAGATTACAAAAATTACCTGTAGAAGTAATTATGTCTGGAGATAATTCTGTAAATTTAAAATTATTATTAAAAAAACTTTCTAGTAGAAAAATTAAAACTATTTTGGTTGAAGGAGGCGGAACTGTAAATTGGGAATTTATCAAAAATAATCTTTTCAATGAATTGATAATTACATTATCTCCTTTTCTAATTGGAGGTACTGATGCTATCTCTTTTGTTGAGGGAAAAGGATTTGCAAAAATTTCTAATTCCCCTAATTTGAAATTAAAGTCAATAAAGAGGCTCAAAAGCTATCTTGTACTGAATTATGTTAAAGTGTAAGTTCTTATACTTTATTTAAAATAAAATTACAAGAAATTGGCAATAAAAAAGAAAGCTACAACAAAAAAGAAGGTTGCACCAAAAAAGAAGGTTGCACCAAAAAAGACGGTTGCAACAAAAAAGAAAGTTGCAACAAAAAAGAAGACTACAACTAAATCAAAAGCAAAGAAACCAGCATTTGGAGGATACGCAATTAATTTCGCAGGTCGTCAAGAAACTGTAGAACAAGTATTTGGAAAAAAACCAATAGCTCCTAGTGAGATGACTAAAAGAATCTGGATATTTGTAAAAGCAAATAGTCTATCTAATCGTTAAACCTATTGTTAACTCATACTCGTTAACTGTTTTTTTTCTATTTTAATTATTTTTATTAAAAAGATATAGATATTGGATTTTATTTTTTATAGTTATGTCTACTGAATCATTACGACGTGATCATGAGTTAATTGAAAAAGTAATCAAAGCTATGCAATCTACAATTGAATTATTAAATGATAAAAAACAAATCCCTGAATCAATTTTACTTCCGGTAATTGATTTCTCAAAAAACTTTACCGATGTTTGCCATCATACTAAAGAAGAAAAATCACTATTTCCTGCATTAGAGGAAGCTGGAATGCCTACTAACATGGGACCTATTGCTATGATGCTAATTGATCATCAACGATCACGACAAATTGGAAATGAAATGGAACAATCTGCAAAAGAATATCTTTCATCAGGTAATTCTGAAAAATTGATTGCTGATATGCAACTTTACGTTGATCATATTACCGAGCATTTGTGGAAAGAAAATAATAAATTATTCATGATGGCAGAAGTGAGACTACAAAATGTTTCTAAAAAAGTTAATGAAGATCTTGATATGATTGAAAAAGATCAACTAAATGATTTAGGAAAATCTAGACAGCATTATGAGGAATTAGCTGAAAATCTTACTCGTGATGTTTCTAATGGTAAAAATTAATTTTGACTAATAGTATATTTGGTGAAGTCATTAGAGTTAGAAAATTTTCTAATGGTGATATTGAAATTGACTTTCATCATGAAGAACAAATTACTGAATACCGTTATTCTGCTGATCCTAGTAGGTTAGGTAATTTCCCCAAAGATCTAGCTGAAACATTGGTTTCAACTTTGAGCACAGATATCTGTATTGAGATTTTTTTCCAAGATGATGGAATTCCTAGTCATATTGAATTAGAACAATGTGAAGATGATGAGTTAGATGAAGATGATGAGTTGGATGAAGATGAATAATTATAAAATTTGTTTTCTTTAAAATTTTTTATTAGATTTATTTTTTAATCACTTAAAATATTTGTTGCATATCTTGTTTAATTTCATCAATTTTCTTTGAATATGCTTTTCGTGATTTTTCATTCTTTTTTATGTTTAATACACTCTGACATGATGGACATTTGAACATACCATCAAGTGCCTCTTCAAATGTAACTCTTGGACAGTCCTCATTACCACAATGATAAAAGTCAGATGCGTTTTCATAATCAAATCTCTGTTGTAATCGTTCTTGAATTTTCTTTTTTTGATTTTCAATAAAGTGTTCAACTTCTTCTCTTCTAGTTCTCCATCTGTATACAAACCAGCCTTTTCTTTCATCCTTTACTCTAATGCCCGTAATCAAAGATTTTCCAAAAAGATCATACAATACTTTTCTTACCATGTTGATTCTGAGTCCTGTAGAACTAGCAATTTCTTCATCAGTTGCATCTTCTGCTTTTAGTAACGATCTTGCTACTTTGAGATATTCATCGCCACCAATCATTGATGCAATTCTAACAAAAGGATCTTCGTATTTGTCTACCAACTTCAATCACTTCAAGTTTCTAGTATTAATCCCTTCTCTCATTTACTTCGACGTTTTTACCATTTTTTGTGGGTATGATCTTTCTTTTGGCGTTTGGGAATGTTTTTTCAAATTGTTCTCCATTTTGGATTCTGTCTAATAATATAGCTAATGCACTAATTTCTGAATGAGGCTGACTTCCTACTCCTACGTTATAATCAGCTAATTCATAAATTTCTCTTGGAACTTTTTCTGCACCAACTACCACTAAAATTTTTTCTTCCACATGGATTTGTTCTTGAACATCATTAATTTTTTCACCATACATTGATAGATGTATTATTTTAAATCCCTCTTTTTTTTTATTTTTTATCACCGATTTCCAGTTATCAATAAATTCAACAATAAAATTTCCTCCCCATGTATTGTTAATTTTTTCTAAGGTGTCTTTAATTTCTGGATTCACTTCTGTCATGAATATTTT
Source organism: Candidatus Nitrosopumilus sp. (assembly GCA_028351415.1). Lineage (GTDB taxonomy): Archaea > Thermoproteota > Nitrososphaeria > Nitrososphaerales > Nitrosopumilaceae > Nitrosopumilus. The sequence goes on along the minus strand of JAOMJV010000009.1, from coordinate 35,754 downwards.
TTCTGCTCCAAAAGATCTTGAAACTAATGCAACATGAGTTGTAACTCTATCATCTCTTACAACACGTTGTCCTATTCTAACAACTTCAATTATCATATGTTTTACTTTCCCATTGATTTTTTTTATATTTATATGGATTTTTATTCATTATGAAATTTTCAATTATTATTTTTAACTCATCTATGTTTTCACCTGTTTTTGAAGAAACTGAAATTACTTTTTCATTTTCAGTTAAATTTAGTAATTCTTTTTTATAATCAATTTGCTCTTTTTTCATTAAATCTGATTTATTTAATGTAAAAATTATTTTTTCTTTTTTAACTCCTAACTCATCTAATGTTCTCATGCAGCTTGCAAATTTTTTCCTTAACTCCAATTGTGAATCACTAATATCAATTACTAGAATAATAATATCTGTATAGGTTAATTCTTCTAATGTTGATTTGAACGCATCTATCATATATGCGGGTAATTTACTGATGAAGCCAACTGTATCTGCAATTAATACTGGTTCTTGATTAATTGTGATTCTTCTAGTAGTGGTAGAAAGTGTTGTAAACAATTCTTTACTTTGAGTTTTTGTTTCACCTGTAGTTTTGTTAAACAATGTTGTTTTTCCTGCAGATGTATATCCTGCTAATGAAATTGTTGAAAATCCCATTCTTTTTCTTCCTTGTCTGTGAAGTTCTCTTTGTTTTCCAGCTTTTTCAAGTTTCTTTTTTACTGTCTGCATTCTATGTTTGATGTCGTTATAGTAAACATCAATCTCAAATTGTCCTATTCCCATAAACCCTGGTTGCTCTCCCATGTTAGCAAGACGAACTTTTTCTTTTGCCCTAACCATTTCATATCTTAATTGTGCTAATTTAACTTGTAATTTTGATTCTGAACTAGATGCTCTACTTTCAAAAATTTCAAGAATTAATCCTTCTCTGTCTAAAACTTCTCTTTGTAGTTCTGTTGCTAAATTATAATTTTGACTGGGTTTTAAAATTTCATCAAACACTATTACATCTGGTCTAATTTTATCCGCAATTTCCCGTAATTGTTCTAAAACTCCACCGCTAATTCCGTACTTTGGTTTTTGCAGATAATTTTGTTGAATTATGTGAACTACTTCATACCCTGCAGCTTCGCATAATCCCTTTGCCTCATTTATGGCATCTTCTTTATCATATGTAATTAGAATTGCTTTGTCCATTTTGATATATTAGTCCGTTTTTTTCAAAGTTTTTTCTATATTCATATTTAACACAATTTCTGCAATATCACTGGCATATTCTGAAATCCTTCTTATATTTTCGGCTAATCTTCTAACTCTGTACATCTCTTCATCACCTTTTATTGATTTTGAGGCATCTTTAATTTTCTTCTCAAATTTACTAATTTGTTCTATTTTTTTGATGATTTTTTCAGCCTGATAGTAATCTTCTTTGAATAGTGCTAAGCATGATTCATCTAAAACATTCAATGAAAAATCATTCATTTCTTGAAGTTTTTCTAAAATTTCTTTTTTGATTGATTTTTTAAATTCTAAAAGATCTTTTGCAATAAATGCAGCATGATCCCCTGTTCTTTCTATATTTTTTACCACTAATCTATATCCTAAACAATTTCTGGCATTTCTAAAACCCATTTCTTTTAAAATATGTTCATTTTGTATTGCAATTTTTAATTGACGAATAATATAAAATCCAAATCTATCTACTTCATCATCTGTATTGATTACTTCTTGGGCTAAATCCAAATTATTTTCTTTAACTGCTAAAAGTGCATCATTTGACATTGATTTTGCTAAATGTATCATTCGTTTGAATGCCCCGTCAACTGATAATTCTAATAAATTTACCATTACTTGAATTGTCATTCCATTACTTGAATCTGAAATAATTTCAGAACCCATTAACATTCTCTTAACTGCTTCTTTTGCAGTGTTTCTTTGAATTGGGTTTAGTCTTCCATTTTTTGATTTAAGATTAATTATTTTAAATCCTAAAAAGTATAATGAAATTAATTTTCTAACTATGGAATCTGGTTGTTCTTCTTCTGCAATTTCAATTGTTGCATCTTCTTTTTTCTGTACACGAGATTCAAATTTTGGCGGATACAATTCTAATGTTGATGATCCTTTTCTGATCATTCTTATTTGATCACCTTGTTTCAAACCTAATTCCTTAATCCATTGTTTTGGTAGTGAAACTATATACGATGATTTACCTGTGAACTGTATTTTTCTAGTTTCACCTTGTTCTTCCATAATCTAATTATAAAATATCTTTCTATATAGTTATTTATTTCTACTATAGTTTAACATTCAACTAATATTTAGAATAATTTTTAGTTTGATATGGAACATTTTGTGAAACTTCAACATTCGTTGGATGCTCTATTTGGTACTGGAACCTCAAAATACTTGCCAAAAGATGTTGACATAAGATTATCGCGAAGAACTGGAAGAATTAGAACTGCTTCGCATAAAGGAAAATTACTTTGCACTTTGAGAATTGATGGTAGCTTGGCAATTAGTATCCCTTTTGCTCAAATGTTATTACAACATAAAGCATTTCGAGAAAATTGTATTGAAATTAATGAAGATGCAGCCCCATTTGTTCAAGAAGGCAGATCTGTATTTTGCAAACATGTTATTTGGTCTGGAAAAAATGTACGTGTTTCATCTGATACTCCTATAATATTTGAAAATCAAGTAATTGCAGTTGGTAGATCTGTTTTATCTTCTGAAATGATATCTGATTTTAAAAGAGGTGTGGCCATTAAAGTTAGAGATAGTTTAAAAAGTCGCAAGGAGGATCCAGTGGTATGAGTGGTAGAGGAGGCAATCGCGAAATGCGAAGAATGATGGATAAGATGGGTCTTGATATGAATGAGCTACAAAATGTTCAAGAAGTTATAATTAAAACTGATAAAAAACAAATTATTATTTCAAAACCTGCTGTTACTGAAATGAAGGCAAAAGATAGTTCCATTTTTACAGTAACTGCTGATAGTTACGAGGAGGTAGAATTAGAAGTTCAAATTTTCTCAGATGAAGATATTCAGTTAGTGAGTCAACAAGCTGGTGTTGACGAGGAAAAAGCAAAAAGTGCTTTAGAGGAAGCTAAAGGCGATCTAGCAAGAGCAATTTTACTATTAACATCGGGTTAAAATTTGCCTTTTATGCCTACAATATGTTCTAAAAATGAATGATTTAATTAATGGAATTTTGGAACTGTGAATATAATGGCTGATGTTGTTGAATCCAAAGTCACTGGAATAATTCAATCTTTGAATGGTTTGGAAGATGATCTTGACTCTTTAACTGATAAAGTTGGAGATATGAAAAAACAACTAACTGTCAAGACTTTGGGTGAAATTGATACATTATTAGAGAAAACACGTGAAATGGCTATGAAAGAAGCTGAAGTAATAATCAATGCAGCAAAAGAAAAAGCAAACATTGAATCTACTGGAATTGTTCAAGAAGGTGATTCCAAATTGACCAAAATTGAATCCAACACAAATGCCAATTTTGATGATATGGTAAAACATGTTGTTTCTACAATTTTGAAAGCATAATCTGCTATCAATCTTAATTTAAAATTTAATTATCGTATGTTTTGGTATTGGTTCTTTTGAAATTCTTTTTTTTACCGCTAGAATGTTTTGCCTTGTAATTTAGTAATATTATGCCTGTAACCCAGATTGTTCCATTAATTATTGAAACATACAATAATGGAATTGGTAACTCTATCCCATTTGGTAAATAACTATTCATTCCTAAAACAATAATACCAATAATCGTTGATGGGACCAATAAAATTAATCCTGTATTTCTATAATTCACTACTATTGTAATTTTTCTATAAACTTAAGCGTGTTGGATAAACAAAAATCCTGTATAAATTAACTTCATCAAAAATAAAATTTAAAATAAATACTCTGATTCTATCAATTGAGTGATATGCCCAATACCAAATTTTAGAATACATTTGATGATATTTTCTATAATTGTACTTAGGAAAATTTTTAAAAAATAAATTATTGATGTGAAACAATTATTATGATTTTTTGTCTATTTTACGTCCAATTAGAGTAACCGCCTTCAAGGGTTACTGCATAGAATCCTGCTTTAGTTAATTCATCAGCTGCAATATTGCCTCTATATCCAGTACCGCAGTAAGTACAAATTTTTTTATCTTTCATATTATCAATTTGGTTTTTCTTTACATTTCGAATACATAATCCCAAAGGCATGTGAATTGAATCTTTAATTCCCCCGTTGTCTAATTCATCTAATTCACGAACATCAATAACTAGAAAATCATTTTTCTGAGATATCAATTCTTTTGCAGTAATTTTATCTGCCATAGAATATTCTGGGTTATACAGTAATTTATCTTTAAAGTTAGAACTTTTTACTTGCTACAATTAAAATTAAATCTATTTTTTTCATCTTATTTAGAAAAAACCCTGATTTTTACTCAAAGAAGTATATCCCCTATGTTATAATTGCAAGAAACATGATTTTAAATTCACCTATACATATTTATTGTTGTTTTCAAGGAATTTTTTGAAATTTATAAATTTATTATAAAATAATATGAAATAATTACACTTTTTCTTATTTTTTTTCCTATTTTATCGCGATCCATGCTTATATACTTATAATTTCCATATAAATTACTAAAATGACATGTAAAGGAATTTGTGTAAGATATAAGGCTCAAAAGCCGGTTGGCACAGGAAGATATGCCTCTGGACAAAGAAGATGTCAAATTTGTGAAATATTCATTAAATGGGAAGGACTTTGGTGTCCTTGTTGTGGATACAGATTAAGAACTAAACCACGTAATTTGAAATACAAAGCAAAATTACGTGCAAGAGTTGAAGCTGATTCAATTGAGGCTGAGGCAAAATCTATTTCTGATATGGAGGCAGAACTTGCAGCAGAAGCTAAAGCAGCTAAAGCTAAAGCAGCTAGAGCAGCTAAAGCTAAATTAACTAAGGCAGCTAAAGTTGCTAAGGCACCTAAAGCTAAAGTTACTAAAGCTAAAGTTACTAAAGCTAAAGTTACTAAAGCTAAATCTGAAACAACAAAAACAAAGGAAAAAACAGCCTGTCAATACTGTGAAAAACCATATGTGTTTATCGCTAAACATGAAACAAAGTGTAGTAAAAAACCACAGAATGATCAGGATTCCTCTGAAAATGGATCAATAGCAATAAAAGCATAATAGATGTTCAAAGTTCATTGAACTCTCAAAATGGATTTTTCCATAAAATAGTAAATTTTGGGAGTCGTACTTTTTCTTTAAAAATTCAAAAATTTGAAAATGGGTATTTTATTTCTGTAACTGAGGGTAACGATAAACTTGGTTCTATGATTGTTTCTTTAGCAACTGGACCAACACCTACAACTACAACTATAATTCCTTCAAGAAACGAATCATTATTTTTGAGACTAATTGCTGAAAGAATTAGTACTAGAATGAAGGGTATTGCTTTAGTTTCTTGTTTTGTTCAAAAAGAATTAGAAACCAGTACCGCAAAAGCCTTAATGTCTGAAATTATGGAAATGATTGAAAATGAGTGATTTAAGAGAGTACATTTCTCAAGTTAAAAAAGTTAATGAACTTAAAACGATAAAAACTAAAGTTTCAACAAAATATGAAATTGCTGGAATTACCGCAAAAGTTGATCAATCACATGCTGTTTTATTTGAAAATATTAAAGAAAGTGATTTTCGACTAATTTCTAATTTAGTGGGAACTCGAAAAAGATTTGCTTTAGCAGTTGGTGGTACTGAGAATAACATTCATCAAAAAGTAATCTCTGCTATCAAAAATGCAAAAAAACCAAAAATAGTTCCAACAGGAAAATTTATGGAAAACAGTTCAAAAAATATCTATTCCATGCCTATTGTCACTCATTTTGAAAAGGAATCTGGACCTTTTATCACATCTTCAGTAGCTTATGCCAAAAACCCTGAAACTGGAAAACAAAATTCATCTTTTCATAGAATGATGCCAATTGACAAAACACATCTTTCAATTAGAATGGTTGAAGGTCGCCATTTACATCGATGTTTTATTGATGCAAAAGAACATGGTGAGGATCTTAAAATTGCAATTACTGTAGGTGTTCACCCTGCAATTTCTATTGCTGGTGCTTATCAATTTGATTGGGGTAAAGATGAAATTGATATTGCAAATTCACTTTTAGGTGGAAAATTAACTTTGGCAAAACTTCCTTTTTCTGGATTGAATGTTCCATCTGGTGCTGAAATTGTAATGGAGGGAAAAATTCTTCGTGATAAAGTTCATCCAGAATGGATGGTTGAAATGCTTCAAACATATGATCATAAAAGATCACAACCAATTTTTGAAATTGAAAATTTGTATTTTAGAAATAATCCTATTTTTCATGATGTTCTATCTGGTTATGGTGAACATAGATTGCTGATGGGAATGCCAATTGAATCTAAACTAAATGGGGAATTGAAAAATGCTTTTTCTCAAGTTAAACAAGTTTCTATGACTAATGGAGGATCTAATTGGTTACATGCTGTTGTTCAAATAAAAAAGAAAACTGAATCCGATCCTAAAAAAATTATCAAAAAAACTTTTGAATCTCATCGCTCTTTAAAACAAGTTACTATAGTCGATGAGGATATTGATCCTAATAATGCAGAATCTGTTGAATATGCTATGGCAACTAGATTTCAAGCAGATAAGGATCTGGTCATTATTACCGATGTACGTGGATCTAGTCTTGATCCTTCAAGTGATCAGAAAAAATTACAAACTGCAAAAATGGGTATTGATGCAACACGTTCATCTTCAAAGCGTCCTGAAGGATTTGAGATGGCAAAAATTCCTAAAATTGATAAAATTAAACTAGAAAAATATTTCAAATAAGCATTGTTAACTGATCACATTAAATTGGATGAATGTATGGATAATTTAGAGATCAAAATGACATCAGAAAATTCCAATGTACCTGAAAAAAGCCCATCTGAATCACATGCTGAAGTAATTGTTCGAATGTTCCCTTCAGATGCAAACCCTGCTGGGAATGTATTTGGTGGTGAAATTTTAAAGAATATTGATATGGTTGCGGGTATAGTTGCACAACGTCATTCTCAATCTAATGCAGTTACCGTATCATTAGACAGTGTAAATTTTTTGAAGCCTGTTTTTGTTGGAAATGTTCTTTTTCTAAATGCTAGAATAAACTATGTTCATAATTCTTCAATGGAGATTGAAGTTAAAGCAGAAGCTGAAAATATTGTAACTGGAATTCGTACTATTACTGCAACTGCTTTTGTAACTTTTGTTGCTCTTGGTAAAAATAGTAAGCCAATTCCCGTTCCAAATTTATCTCTTAAAACAGATGAGGATCGTGTTAAGTTTGAAGAAGGTAAGTCTAGAATGGAAACACGATTAAAAAATCGCCAAAAAAAATGATAGAATTTTTGTTAATTCTTTAATTTTATTACCAATTTGTTAATTCTTTAATTTTATTACCAATTTGTTAATTCTTTAATTTTATTTCTTGATTCGTCGATTAACCGTCTAATTACAGGCGTGTAAATTTGACATAGATACATAATTTCAATACTCTGATCTTTTTCTAAATTTACAAATGCTGATGCGGTAATTTTTTTCTTATCTACTTTAGGTTCCTCCTTTTCATTTCTTTTTGCATTAATTACTTTCAAAAATATTTGGGTTTGTCTTTTTATTTCTATATCCACTTGCTCTTTTGACATAATTTTTCCATTTTTTAAATCAATTTTAATTTCTTGATTAAAATCATTTTTGTATCTGTCTATTGCCCTTATCCTAATCTTAATTTTAGGCAATGATTCATTTTTATTTTTAAATTGACAAATTTCATTCATAAAATTTGGATATGGACTTTCATGTTCTTTTTTATATTTTATTGAAAACCATTCTAAAAATTTTAAGGCATTTGTATCTTTTTTCATATTTGCTTTTTCATTAAATTTTCTCTGAGTAATTTTCTCTGTGATGCATAATCCAAAATCTATATTTGCTTCCTCAAAAATTCCATTAATTATATTATTAATTGAATTAATGTATTTATTAAAAAAATAATCTACATAAAATGGATCAGGATCATATTGTTTAATTTGTTTTAAGTATACTTCACATTTTTTAATTTCTTCTTCAACATTCATTGATTTTTGCCAGATTCTGAAACTACATATTTTGACTGTGATTTTAACTCAATAGATAATTTATTAAAAATTTCATTTACGCTTACATCTACTAAATTTATCGTTGCATTTTCTTTAACAATTTGTTTTTCAAATTTCTCTTTAATTGCAAATGAGACTGATGACCAATGTAAAATTCCCTTCAATTGCTCTTCAACTGTTGCATTTGTAGTTGGGAGGCTTGCTGATGCAAAAACAATTCCATTTGTCCATTGCATAGTTGGAATGCCTCCACCTGATGATTTTGTACTAAATGCTATTTGTTTTACCCAATCCTCAAACTTATACTCAATAATTTCATGAATGACTAGTTTCTTCCAAGGCTCTATTGTAATTTCCACTGATAATATTCATGTTAATCCAATTATAATCCTATTTTTTAATTTTCTAAATAATTTTTAACAATAAATTAAATTTCTTTAATTTCAGTAATGGTTCCTAATACTGAATCCATCTTTATTATTGCTTTTTTTTCATCCCATCCAAGTGCAACATACCAATCCCCTGCATCATCATGATACTTTGTTTCTAATGTTTTGAGATTTTCTGGTTTTATGTCATATTTTTTGGAAATACCTGATATTGCTAATGCAATTGCATCTTTTTCTTTTTCTAACCTTCTCTTCATTAATCCTATTCCTGGAGTCATGATTACTCCATGATGCTTCATGTAATATAGTTAATTCTTAAAATTGCGCATAATTTTCATTTCTTCTAATTCTAGTATTACCATATTTCAAATAACCCTCTTTTAGCCTAACAATACCATGAAATTAATTCAGATATTTTCAAATTCTTCATTTTTAAAATCTAGTACACTTGTTTCACTTGTATCCATTTTAGCAGTAATTGGTCCTATCGTAATTGTTTCCGCTGGATTTTGGGATGCTATATCACATATGTTTGAAGAAAAAGAATTCTTTTGGAGCCCATCTCATATGCTAGTTTACACTGGAGTTTTTATGACAACTTTTGCTGCTGGGATGGGTTGTTTGTTATTACTTAGAAAATCCGTTCATGGATCTTTAAAAACCGGAATTAAACTTGTTATTGCAGGATCTATCATTCAAATGATTTCTGGATTTGGTGATTCGTTATCTCATGATTTATTTGGAATTGATGGATTGGTTTCCTTGTCTCATCAACCACTTGAATTTGGTTTAATTCTTGCATCATTGGGAGCAGTGTTAATAATAAAAAATAGAGAACACACGAAATTAAAATTATTTCTTCCTTTTTCCATTATGGCATTTTTATTTTTTGTAACTTGGTTACTTTTTAATTTGGTTTTAACTTTTGGTCACACTATACAATGTATTCAAATTCATGTAATATTTTCATCAGGCTGTTCTATTTTGTAATTTTTTATTTTTACATAAGAAATTAACATAATTAACAAAGAACCTAATAGTATCATGACTCCTGGAACTACCATTCCTTGTGAATTTGTATCTCCAAATTCTATTTGTACATTAACTTGATTTTCTGAAATGTTTGATACTTTTATTGTATATATTCCATCTTTATTAAAATCAAAATATGAAACCAAAAATTTGGTATTAATTTTTTGTTCTTTTATGACATTCAAATTTGTGTCTAAAATTTGAACAAATACACTTTTTTCTTTCTCAAATTCAGGCATGTATATTTTGTAATACCCTATTCCATTTTTTCCTGCAAGTTCTATTTTTGATTCAATAGAATTTGCTTTTTTTAATACTATCTCCTCATGATTTTTTTCTGTTTCATTTAATATTGCTGAAACCCAAACCATCCCAATTACTACCACAAGTATTCCAATTTTCAGTGCTGATATCTTCATTTTACTATCTTCCATATTATTTGATTAATAAAACAATCAATTCCAAACCGCATACATTATGCGTATTTTTCATGTATTTTGTTACTGATTTGGTGTATTTGCCAATTAATCTCGGATATTTAGGGAATTTAATTTTGGTTTTAAAAAAGGCCTTTTAGTTTACGTTACGTAATGCTAGGGCGGAAGTCTTTTTTTACAAGATTGATCCTATCTCTATCACGCAGCGAATTTACTCCGCCAGTTACATCGCTGTTGTTTAGAATCGAGAGGAACGAGGATACTAACAATAACCCTCTTGATTCTTTTTCAGGCCAATTAGTGATAGTCTAGTGTGTGGATCTTAGACTCGACTGATAAAAAAAATCTAAAAGGGCTCGAAGGGATTTGAACCCTCGACCTAGCGGTTCGAAGCCGCTTGCTCTATCCAGGCTGAGCCACGAGTCCAAACAATTAAGATTTTAACAGGTCTAAATATCTTCTAGATACTTTGAAAGTTTCAAAAAAAGTTGTAGGAGTTGAATATGCAATTAGAGATATTGTAGTAGCTGCAAGAAAAGTTGAACAAACAGGCATGAAAGTAGATTATCTCAATATTGGTGATCCTGTACAATTTGGATTTCAACCTCCTGATAATGTAAAACAAGCATTGATTGATGCTATTAAAAATGGTGAAAATTATTACTCTACATCTGAAGGTCTTTTAGAATTAAGAGAAGAGATTGCAAAAAAAGAAAATGCTAAGGGGCTTTCTATTACAGCCGATGATGTTTTAATTACAAACGGTGTTTCTGAAGGACTTGATATGGTAATTTCTTCAATTGTAGAAGAAGGCGATGAAATTCTTTTACCTGGACCTTACTATCCTCCATATGCTTCGTATGTAAGATTACACGGTGGAATTCCTGTAGAATTTGCAGTGGACTTGAATGATTCAACTCCTAATTTTGATGATATTAAATCCAAAATTACATCTAAAACTGTTGCAATTTGTTTGATTAGTCCAAATAATCCCACTGGTGTCGTGTTTAATGAAAATGCACTCAAAAAATTAGTAGACATAGCTAATGAACATAATCTTTACATTATTTGTGATGAAATTTATGATCAAATAATTTTTGATGATAAATTTGTAGGAATTGGAAAAGTTGCAGGTGATTCACCTATAATTATTCTAAATGGATTTTCTAAAGTACACTTAATGTCTGGTTGGAGAATTGGTTATATTGCATTTAATCAGTCACCTCAACTTGAAGCATTAAGGGAGCATCTTCCTAAACTTGCAAGAGTGAGAATTGCAACTAGTCTTCCAGTACAACATGCAGCTTTAGAGTCTCTTCGTGGACCTCAAAATTACATACACGATTTTGTTTCAGAAATGAAAAAACATCGAGATTTAGTTGTAAAACGTCTTAATGAAATGCCTGGACTTTCTTGTTCTACTCCTAAAGGTGCATTTTATGCATTTCCAAAAATTGAAGATAATAGATTTGGTAATGATAAAGAATTTGTTACAAAGTTATTAGAATCCAAAGGAGTTCTAACTGTTCATGGTTCTGGATTTGGAGAACAATATGGACGTGGACACTTCAGACTTGTTTATCTTGCAAATATTGAAATTTTAGATTCTGCAATGAATAAAATCGAAGAATTTGTTACTCAGTAATCCCAAACTGAAATTTTTTGTGGAATTATTTCTATAACACAATCAGTATCATCAAGTAATTTTTTTGCAGATTTATTTTCTAATGTTTTAAAATATTTCAAAAGTATTTTTTTTGCAATATTTTTTATTTTAGGCATTTCTAAAATAATATTTCCAATCCCTTGTCCCATAACTCCATAGATATCTGGAGAATTCACACCTACATCTACACAAAATGATGCGTGATTATTTTTTTGCAGATTTTTTATTTTTTGGCTTTTAGTATTGGTTCCTATGTAAATTTTTTTTCCAATATATCTATACCAGACAGGCGTAATATGTGGAAAATTATTCTTATCAATAGTGCATAATCGTAAAATTTTTTGTGTTTTTAGAAATTCATCTCTTTTGTTCATATTTTGTAAATCCCAGTACTATCATAAAAATCCCAAATGCTAGCATTCCAGTCGAAACTTTTTCATTTGTAATTTCTGCATTAAATAAAAAATCTTCTACAAATTCTGGACCCCATATCAACAATTGTTGGATTAAAACTATTGTTGCCATTATACAAAACATTAGACCAATTGCTGTATACCAATTTCTGCCTCGCCTCTGATATTCATCACTCATGATAAGTGCCCTAGATGATTTTGATGCCTGGATTCTTAATCTTGTTTCTTATCATTGCATTAAGTAGCAATGGTGTAGACATTTCTGCAAGATATGATAATTCTATTGGTCCTAAGTAAATTGATCTTAATCCTTTAATTTCATCAATCAAACCATTTACCACTTGAACTGATTCATTGTCATCTCCACAAACAAATATGTCATAATCTAATTCCAATGTAGGATTAACTAATTTTTTTTCAGAAATTACATGAAATGCTGATACAAGTTTTGATTTATCTTTCATATGGTTTGATACAAGTTTGTATGAAAACGGTTTGTTATCTTTAATTGAAATACATTCAAAACCAACATCTGTTTTTGTCATTGGAACGATTGGAGATACAACAACACAAGTATCTTTTATTTCAGATAAAATTCCAGAACATACTGAATCAATATTTTCATATGGTATTGATAAAATTAAAACATCACTTTCTTTTGCAACTGAAACATTATCATTTCCAGTAATACTTCCTTTAACGTCTCCAAAAGATTCTTTTACAAGATTTGTATATTCTACTGCTGACTCTGATGCTCTTGTAGCATCCCTTGAACCAATTATAATATCATGATTTTGTGCCCATCTTAGTGCAAAACCCTTCCCCATTCCACCTGTTCCACCGATAATTCCAACTTTCATAATTTACCCTCTGAAAATGTTATTATTATCTCTATTTGAAAGACGTTCAACTTGGGTCAAATAATTTTCCTTAGACATGGTCAGGCAACAAATAACACTGAAAGAATTCTAACTGGCAGAACTCCGGGTGTTCCTTTAACTGATGTAGGAATTAAACAAGCAGAACAGACTGCTGAATTACTTGAAGAAATGAATATCTCTGCAATTTATTCAAGTCCTATCCAAAGAGCAAAACATACTGCTGAAATTGCTGGGAAGCATAATTCTATTGATGTTACAATCGATGATCGTCTTATTGAACTTGATATGGGCAAATTTACTGGTGTGCCCTATGATGAAATTTTTACTAGTCATGGTAATGTCTTTATGAAATTCTATAATGGTGAATTGGAAATTGCCCATAATGGAGTAGAGACCTTTGCAGATGTGAAAAAAAGGGTTTTAGGAATAGTTGATCATGTACTTGAGAAGCATCCTGATGAAAATGTTGTTCTGGTTACCCATATGGATCCAATTAAGGCAATGCTTTCAACAATAGTTGATTTATCTTCAACCAATCTCTTTGAACTCATTATTGCTAATGCTTCACTTAATATTTTTAAAGAAAAAGATCGCAAATTCTCTCTTTCTGGAATTAATGTGATGCATCCTTCCCGATTCGATCAGAATTGGTAGACAATAATTTTGATAACCCTTATAAAGAATTTGAAGTCGAAGTCAAATAATCGCTAATGAAGTTCATATTTGGATTCTTATTGATAATTGGAGTTTTAGTTATAGTTCCAGCTGTAGATCTTGCATTTGCAGCCGGTGATGAACCTGGTGAGTATCTTGATCGTAGAGTAGTCATTTGGAATTTATTCTATAAGATGATGACTGTTGCATTTACAGTTGGCTCAGTAGTTTCTGGTACTATTATTTGGCAAGTTTGGAGATTTAGAGAATCCCATCCAAAAGCAACACCAACTCGCTATGAGGGAACTGACTGGTAGATATGTCCGGACATTCTAATTGGCCTGAATGGATTTATGTTGCTGTAGTTATTGCATTAATGACTTGGGTAGGCGCAGAAGCATGGGAAGCAGAAAGATTAGTTGAACACGTTCCTGCAGATGCTAAAACAATTATTGTAACAGGACAACAATGGTTCTGGACTTTTGAACATGAAGATGGAACAAAAGAAATTGGTGAGTTACATGTAGAAGTTGGAAAAGCCTATAAGTTTGAAATAGTATCAACAGACGTAAATCATTCCTTTAACATTCACGACTATGTTGTTTTAATTGATGCAATTCCTGGCAGAGTCAATACTGTATGGTTTGCACCTGATAAAGTTGGTGAACACGATATTCAATGTAGAGAGTATTGTGGATTAATTCACTATAACATGAGAGGAACACTCTATGTTACGGAGCCATTATCTTGATAACGCTTTTATCACAAATTATTATCGAGGAGATTAACTAATGACTCTAGAATTACAAAAGCCACGTCCGATTTGGCAAATTATGTTTTCAACACACCATACTGATGTTGGATTACTTTACCTAATCACCTCACTTACTTTCTTATTCTTAGGTGGTTCACTAGCACTTGGAATTAGAGCTGAATTATTTTATCCAGGATCTCAAATAATCGCAGATTCTATGACATTTAATAGAATTTTTACTGTTCACGGAACAACCCTGATTTTCCTATTCATTATTCCATTTGCATCCGCTGTTGGTAACTATTACGTTCCAATTATGGTGAGATACAGGGATATGGCATATCCAAAACTTAATGCAATTGCCTTTTGGATGATTCCTCCTGCTGGTGTCCTAATTTGGTTAGGATTTGCAGATTTTACATGGTATGCAACTCCTCCGTATTCTATCATTAGTGCACCAGGACCTGCGGCGGATATGTGGATATTTGGATTAAAGATTTTGGGTATCTCTTCTGTATTAGGTGCTCTAAATTTTGTCGTTACAATTCTAAAATGTAAACATCCTGACATGTCAATTGGACAAATTCCATTAATGGCTTGGGCTTTCTTGTCTTCCTCATTAATAATTATAGTTGCAATTCCAACATTTGCTGCAGCCCTGTTAATGCTGTTAACTGACAGACTTGGTGTAAGTGGATTCTTCAATCCAGCAATGGGTGGTGATCCAATTGCATATGCACACTTGTTTTGGTTTACATTCCATCCTGAAGTGTATGTGTTGGTAATTCCTGCAATTGGAATGATGTATGAAATTATTCCAAGATTTTCAAGAAAACCAATTTACAGTTACAATTCCGGAGTCTTTGCATTTGTTATGTTGTCTATTGTCGGTTTCTCATCATGGGCACATCACATGTACGCAACCGGAATGTCTTTCACCGAAAAAACAGTCTTTATGGTTGGAACTTTAGCAGCTGTCCCAGCATCTGCCATGCACGTTTTCAACTTTGTTGCAACAATGTGGAATGGTAGAATTAGATTCGCAACACCAATGATGTGGGCTGTTGGAGGAATTGCATTATTCTTCTCTGCAGGTGCAGGTGGTGTAGTTAACAGTGCAATGCCACTAGACTTTACAACACACGACACATACTGGGTAGTTGGACACTTCCATCTCTTTGTAATGGGTACTATTGCATTTGGTTCAATTGGTTATCTCTACTACATGTTCCCATATGTTACAGGTAGAATGTATAATGAAACATGGGGTAAGGTTCACTTTATCTTGTCCTTTATTGGTACTATCTTAGTATTCTTCACACAACACATACTTGGGTTGTATGGAATGCCAAGAAGAATTTACGATTATCCGCCAATTCCAGAATGGATTGCAATGAATCAAATAGCATCAGTAGGTGCAATGATTATTGGAATCAGTATGGTAATATTCTTAGCAAACATGATACACAGTTCTGGAAAAGGAAAACCTGCAGATACAGATGATCCGTTTGGACTTGGAGGCAAATACTATTATCCATTTGAGGCAAAGAACCCATCACATTAGGAGATAAATGAAATGAGTAAAAATAATTCCCAAAATGTTTACATGACTTCACCTAATCGAGTTAACCGAATGCTGGCCATTATGTTGGGAGTTTGTCTAATTGGTGGAATTATTTTCTTTTCAATGTGGGATTATTGGATTTCACAACCACCGCCAGTTGTAGCATTAATGGCAGGAGAAAAAACTCATGCTGGACCTGCAGAAGCAACTGGACAAACAATTACACAAGATCTTTCATTTCTTGAATCAGCTGACTTTAGGTCTTTGACATTTAATGCGCTGAAAGATGAACCCGGAGTTAATCCAACAATTGAGATGAGTGTTGGTGATAAAATTGTGTTTGATGTTGTAAATGATGGAATGTCCTTCCATGCATTTGGTGTTACGCAAGACACTGAAGGTTTTGCTGGAATCATTCCTGGTAGTGAGATTGCAGCCCCAACTAATCCGTTAAAACCTGGCGAGTCTGGTACATCTGAATTTATCGCAGGTGAAGAAGGAACTTACTACTACATTTGTACAGTTCCAGGTCATAGAGATCAAGGAATGGTTGGAGAAATTATTGTATCTGGTTCTAGCGGACCTGCAGTTGCAGCAGCCCCAACTGGTATATCTCATGAATTTGAACTTGATTTTATAGAATCAGCAGACTTTAGGACTTTAGCATTTGATGCATTACCTGGAGAAGAAGGCAATAATCCTCAAATTATTGTTAACTCTGGTGACGAAGTAACTATTACTACAAACAATGCTGGAATGTCATTTCACGCATTTGGTGTGGTTTCAAATCCTGATGACTTTAACAGTGTTATTTTTGATTCAGCAATTGCAGCAGCAACTAATCCGTTAAAACCTGGCGAGTCTGGTAGTACAACCTTTACTGCTGGTGCACCTGGAACATACCATTACATTTGTACAGTTCCAGGACATGCATTACAAGGAATGATAGGCGAATTTATCGTAGAATAATTTTGGCAATTCAATATCTGGCATTATCAACTTTAGTTGTTTTGTATTCTTTGATGTTTATTGGAGGATATATTTCAGCATCAGGACTTGGACTCACTTGTCCTGAATGGCCTCAATGTCCAAATGGTTTCATGCCTTCAGCTGAGTATTTTGTTGAATGGACTCATAGATTAGTTGCAGCAAGTGTAGGCGTTTTAGTAATTTCTACAATGGTTGCAAGTCTGATTAATAAAAATTCAGATATGAAAATAAAAATTACTAGTTCTCTTGCAACTGCATTAGTAATTACACAAATTACTTTAGGTGCTTTAGTAATTGATTTAAAATTACATGCAGTTTTAGTATCTGTTCATTTAGGAATTGGAATATTTTTATTTTCAATGGTGCTACTAACTACCCTGTTTGCATTCCGTATAGCAAAAATGCCAATAAAACCTAAAATTTAGATTTTTTAAAAATTTTCGGCAGGTAAATGTATCCTATTACTACTGCAAAACTTATTGCACCAATTGTAATTGCAGCGATAAATATCACTCCAAATGGACTTTGAGTTCCCATGTTAAATGTATAGGTCAATGTTCCTTGTGTTCCATCCATGTCATACAAGTCAATTAACACAATATGATTTCCTTGTTTTGTCCAAATGTAATCAATATCCCAATGACCTTCCTTGATCGTTGTTGGAGGAATTGCATTTACTTGTTTATCATTATAAAAAACTCTGATTCCCATTGTGAAACTTTCTACTTCTTCAAAATTTTCATCAGTTACTCTGACCAAAAATTGTGATGTCTCATTAATTTGTGGAAATTCTGGCGTTGTGGCTACTTGTACCCTATATCCTCCATAGAATTTTTCTGCAGAATTAAAGAGTGAATGACCATATGCCGTATTTACTGCTGAAATAGATGAAAATAATATTATTGTAATTAATAATATTGATCGCACTTTAATCATTATACTATGAATGATTCATAGATGAATATATTGTACATCAATTTCTTTCAAGGAAATCTTCACAACCTTTAAATTATTATTGACAAGAAATCACAATGTTGACCTTAGTTAGTAAATCAATTGATATTAAAACGCCTGTGGATAATGTATTCACATATTTTGCAAGACCAGAACATGTTTCTGATCAAATCAAAAATGACACCGTTGGAATGACAGTCGTTCCATTGGATATCAAAGAAGGAATGGGCGTTGGTACAACATTTAGAATTATTGGTGACTTTAGCGGAAAGCGTTTAGAGTGGGATTGTGAAACAACTGAATTTGTTAGAAATGAGAAAATTGTTGCTAAGCAAATTAAAGGTCCATTTAAGAAATGGGAGATTACAAACGAATTCAAATCATTAGGTAATAATCTTACAAGAATAACAATGTCTGTAGATTATAAAATGCCATTTGGTCCACTAGGAGCAATTCTAGACAAAGCAAAATTTGCAAAATCTGCTGATAAAGGAATGGAAACTGCACTTTACAATGTTAGAGGGTTACTTGAAGGAAATGGCTCTATCCCTGTGTACATCACACTAGATGCATATCAAAAACTTCTTGCAGAAAAGAAAAAGATGAACAATGTACCAGTTTCAACTGCACTTACAGCAATTTTAGAAAAGTACACTGAAATGGAAGCTAAATCAGAAACTAAATAATAATTTATTTTAAAATCTTAAGATTAATAACAACTCTAGGCATTTTTTACTTTGTGTGGGTTTATGGCGCAGCCAGGTAGCGCACCGGACTCTTAATCCGGTTGTCGAGGGTCCGAATCCCTCTAGACCCGCTTTTACTTATTTTAAAATATTTTTAATTAGTCATAAAAATTATATTTTTTTTAATAAAGTAAATCTTGTTTGTTCTTGTCCATAATCTTCATGCAAGTCTACATCACTAACAAGTTTTATTTTATATTCTAACCATTTTTCTCCCATGTTTCTAAATTTGTGATTACTATCAATCCATTTTTCAGTTTTTTCATATTTTTCACAATGCATTATCCATCTTTTAGACACTCTAAACATCTCTGCAATCCCTTTTTCTAATACATCATCATCTAGATAATTCATTAATCCATGTGTAAATACAAAATCTATTGAGGAATCATCAAATGGTAATTTAGTTATGTCTTTTTTTTGAAAATTTGCAAATGATAATTTTTCTTTTGCAATTTCTAATGCATGTTCATTTAGATCAATCCCGTGTAATTGGAATGAGTCTGAAAATAATCTTAAATCAATCCCTGTACCGCAACCTATCTCTAAAATACTCTGTACACCTGGTAAGGAACTAGCTAAATCTCTGACATATTTTGCAAATTCTTCATTATATCTTGATTCATTTTCATCTGCATATTTATTCCAAAATTCCTCATTATACTGCATATGCTTTTTTAACTAAAGCTGTATTTGTTATTACTTCTTTTTCCTAATGTTTGCATTTACATGGAATTAACTTTGTATCAAAAGTACAATCATGTGGTCCATCTGATTTTCCTTGTGTTGGAATATTTTTCATACAATCATCATGACGCCCCTTTCTACAAAACCAACAAATTTCCGGTGTATCTCCAGTCGCACATAAATCCATAATCTTCAATATTTTTTATGGATAAAAAAGTTCTTTGAAATTAAATAAATGTTAACCATGGCAAAAATCTTTCATCTTTACCCATTACTGCATCTCTATATGACTTTTGTAATGCTTTAGTTACACTTCCCATTTTTCCAGTTCCAATTTTGACTTTATCTATTTGTGTAACTGATTTTACCTCTGCAGCAGTACCAGTCATAAAAATTTCATCTGCAGTATAGAGATCATCTCTCTCTAGATCTCGTTCAATTACAAATCCGTTGTTTTCTTCAATAATTTGTATAATGCTGTCTCTTGTAATTCCTTCTAACCCTCCTGCTGAAAGTGGTGGTGTTTGAATAATATCATCTTTAATTATGAATATATTTTCGGCACTACCTTCGGCAACTTTTCCTTGAGAATTTAACATAATTGCCTCATCAAATCCATTCTCTAATGCTTCCATTCTTGCTAGAGCTGCATTTGCATAGTTTGATGCTGCTTTTGCTTGCATCGGCTGAGATCTTGAATCAATTTTTATCCAACTTGAAACTTTACATTTTGCACCTGAAAATTTACCTGCTTTTGACTCTCCCATTTTCCATTCCCAACATGCAATTGACATGTCCACTTTGTTTGTAGTAGGAGTTAGTCCCATTGTTCCATAACCATAATATGCTAATGGTCTGATGTATGCTTCTTTTAGCCCACTAGCTTTAACAGTTTGTAAAATAGCATCTGAGATTACTTTTTTTGTATACTGCATTTTCATTGAATATAATTTTGCAGATTTGAATAACCTATCCACGTGCTCTGGTAATCTGAATACTGCAGAACCATTTGGAGTATCATAACATCTTATTCCTTCAAAAATTGATGTTGAATAATGTAATGCGTGGGTTAACACATGGACTTTGGCATCTTTGAATGGAACTAATTTTCCATTCATCCATATTTTACCCGTTTCTATCATAGGAAAAGAAAAAAACTCTGGTAATTTAAAGAATTATTTTTTATTTGGTCGTATTATATTTAAAAAATACATATCAGATAAACTGGGAGTTATCATGTGGAGTGGACTTTAGGTTTTATTGGAATAATTTTTTTAAGTATAGGCTTGATTGGTCAGGCATTTCAAATGAGAAATATTCGTTTGGCTAATTACAATAATGATGAATTAGCCTCACCCAATATTTTCATGAATAAGAGTAATTTCAAATGGTATGCAATTATTGGAATTGGTATCACTTGTTGGTATGCAGCTGAACGTATCTGATCTACTTTGTCAGAATTTATAGTAAAAATTTGCATTAACCATAACGTGTTTTAGTTTACGCTAACTGTTGCTCCATAAAATTTAATTTACATAAAAAATCCATAATACGTTTACTTGTGATATCGTAATTTTTACTAAATAAAATTAATTTCTGCAATTCCTTCATGCACTGCTTTGATAGCTTTTTTTATGTTTTCTTCTGCATCCTCTACAACAATAATTATTCGTGATGTTTCTTCCTGTGCATCCATATTCAAAATATTTAATCCAGACTCTCCAATTTTTGCACTAGTTCTTGATGCAACTTGTTGGACTCGCCACATTTCATCACCAATTAATGTGATTACTCCTCTGTTGTATGTAATTGTAGCAAGTGGATCAAATCCTAGTAGATATTTTTCATTTCTTTTTACATAATCTCCATCCAAAAATAATATTCTAGATAATCCCACACCATCTTTTGTAAATGGTGATAAAATAACAAATTCACTGTAACGTCTATCTTTTTCTAATGATGTCAATAGTTTTTGAATAGAATTTGTTTCAATTCTAAAAATTGCACAGTTTTCTTTTCCTGTAACTATTTTAATTGGATGACCTTTGTGCGTACCTAGTTCTCTTTTTATTATTGTGATTTTTTCTGGATTTTTTATATTTGTAATTCTAATTGGCATGTCTACACCGTGTTCTACAATTTCTTTTATTGCGATTGGATCTAAAATTTTCATTCCAAACATTCCAGCTAGTCTTGCCTCGTTGTATGATAATTGAATTACTTCTCTTAAGCCTAATTCAATAATTTTTGGATCTGCTGATACTACTGAACTATCTTTTTCGAAATCTATACTAGTATCATATTTTTTATGAAACAATATTCCAAGATCTGCTGCAGTTCTATCTGAGCCTCCTCGTTCATATGTTGTAGTTATACCCTCTACGGTTTTTCCTATAAATCCACCAATTGTAACCACTTCATTATTTTCAACTAAATTTGAAATTCCACCCATTCTCTCATTTGATTCTGTTCTGAGAAAATTTGTAGATTCTATGTTATTGTCTGTAATTATTGGCCAGTTATCAAATTCTACAGCATCTGTTTTAATTTGATTACTCCTTAGAATGTAATTCATTACATGAGCCATCAAGATCTCCCCTGAAAATGCTAATGCCTTTGATCGTGTTTCATCTGCAAACTCTTTATTTTCAAATGCATCATCCAATGCTACCTGTGCTTTTTTCAAATGTATGTCTACAACATTTTCACAATTTTTTTTATTATCCTCATTAACCCTTTGAAGAATTTTTTGATATGCCATTTTCACAATATCCAGTGATGGTCTAATGCCATTTTCTGCATTCTTCCCTTGTTCTAGTACAACATCTGTTAATGATCGTTTTTTCCCATTGTGTAATGTTAGTGGTGCTGAAAACACAGCAATTACTTTGGAGTCTTTTTTTAAATTATTAATTCTCTCAATTATTTGCGGTATTGATATTCCATCTGGACCTATTGCACTACCTCCAAATTTTGCAATTATCAAGTTAGTCATATTATTACCTTAAAAGCAAATTACCATCTATTAACTATTTGATCTCTCTTTGATCATTTTTTTAATAATTTCTGATGCAAATCTTGCACCATCTGTATTTACTTTATTTCTTTTTTGTTCTAATTTTTGTAAAATTAACATTTCAAGATTATTGATATTTTCAAAAACAAATCCTTCGATTTTTGCATTATGTTCTTGTTCAAAATGACCTTTAATTGGAATAAATATTCCTGGTGTACCGTATGCTTTAGCCTCATCTATTGTTGATTTACCTGCTAGAGAAATTACCAAATCTGATGCAAAAATTAATTCATGTAAATTATCTACAAATCCTAAATTTTTTACATTTAGAAATTTTTTATTAACTGCTGGACCTGATACCACTACAATTTCAATATTTTGATTAATTTTTAAAATTGATTTAATTGCTTTATCTATTAAAAATAACCCTGTATCAGTGCCTCCAATTGAAATAAGTATCGTTATTTTGCTAAATGAAAATTTCTCTCTTAATTCTTCTCGTGAACAATTTATTTTTCTAACTATTGGCCCTACCCTTTTAATATTATCGTGATTATCTCCTTCTTCTGGAATTATTACAACATCACAATTTTTTATAATGTTCATCATTGATTTGTTCATTTTTCTTTCAATAAATGATGTAATCCCTTTTGTAAATTTTGTTTCTAAAACATCTGTAATCAATATATTTGGAATCTCTAAATCCTGTGCAACAGTTAATGATGCAAAATCTTCATCACTAATTATTAAATCTGAATTATTTTTTTCAAGAATTTTTTCTGATATCTTTTTACAATTTTTATAATATTGATAATAGTTCCACAACCATTTTGTTTGATTATTTAAAATTCCATCTTTTACACTAAATGAAGGCGGGCTATAGACATCATTTACTTTAAATTCTAATTTTTTTAAAATTTTTGCAGCTCCACTACCTGTAACAAAATTAATTCCAATATCTTTCAAATTATTTACTATTGCAATATCTCTAGTCACGTGGCCTAATCCAATTGGACTGGAAAAAAAATTATAAGTATTCACAGTTTTCATTATTTCTAATCAAATTTCTAGATTTTCCTTTGTCTGAAAGTTTAAATGGATTTCAACGAGGGATGTTTCAGTGGGCTCATAGTCTAGCTCGGTTATGACGTCGCCCTTACACGGCGAAGATCCAGTGTTCAAATCACTGTGGGCCCATTTTTGCTCTTATTAAGCAGGATATGGTGATATTCATCAATCCTATAAGTGATGATTACTACCGATAACTGGAATGTCCTCTTTTACTTTTTTCAGTCTACAAAAAAAATTACTAGTATTAGTTTTATCTACTACTTTTATTTCAATTTCTATTACAACTATAATATTTTTAAATTTTGATAATATCTCAATTTTTGAATTACAAGAAAATATAATTTTAATTGGTATTTCTTTAATGATTGGATTAAGTATTGTTACGTATTTTTTGGCAAAACGTCTTTCTGATCCTATTACAAAGCTTAGTGAAGCAAGTTATCAAATCTCCCGAGGTGAATTTAATATCAGAACTAATATAAAATCACGTGATGAAATAGGTGATCTTTCTGAGTCATTTGATAACATGGCAAAAAAACTTCAAGAAGCTGAAATTACTATTAAACAAAAAGAGGAGGTAATCAAACAACAAGAAGATATCCTTCTAAAATTTTCTCAACATACACAAAATGATTGTGTTGGTGTAATTGATATGAAAGACTCTACAAAAATTTCTGCAAAACTATCTGATAACGATGTTACTAAATTGTATGAAACTTTTTTAAATTTTATGGCTAAAATTGTTCAAAAATATGATGGGGAAGTAGTAAAAAATATTGGGGATGCATTGATGTTTAGATTTCCAAATACTGATCTTAGTGATAGTAAAACAACAAAAAACATTTTAGAATGTTGTTTATACATGATTGAATCTCATGATGATTTAAAGAAACAACTTGAAGAAGAAAAAATGCCTGAATTAAATTATAAAATTAGTATTAGTTATGGCTCAGTAAAGGTAGCTCAGAGTACTACGTCTACAACTAGTGACATTTTTGGCCCAACAGTTAATCGATGTTTTAAAATAAATTCATTATGCCCTGAAAATGGTCTTATTATTGATAATAATTTGTATCTGGCTTTGAAAGATTTTGCGGAGTATGATATTTCACAATTATCTGAAACTGAAATAAATAAAAAATATGGATATACAATTTTTCAAGTTAAAAGAAATAAATAATTTTTAATATGTTGTTATCCTATCTTACAACAACTTTTATTTTGCAATCCTTTTGTAATCCAATAAATTGAAAATATCAATACTCCAACTGAAATAAATTTCAATTCTAATCCTTGCATTGGAAATAATGATAATCCACCAACCGCTCCTAAAATTACTGCTAATGGAGCTGTACATGCTGGACAACCAGGTGTAAATGCTGCAAATATTCCTCCAAATATTGCTGATGAATTACTTTTAACTGAATTCATTTTTTTAATTTGATTCATCTTGTATCCCATCATTGCAAAATTAATTCCAGCTAATGTTGAAATTGCTATTGTCAACCCAATTGATGTTAGAATATAATGTGGTGCTAATTCAACTGCTGCATCAAAATGAGTTGGCAACATTGACATTGTTAAAAAATAGTAAATTATTCCTAAACCTGCCCCACTAATTATTCCAATTATTGCATATTTTTTTATTCTTAATACGTTTGAAATTAATTCAATTTTGGTTTGCATGTCATTTGACTCATACTCTATCATATTTTAAGGATTTTTTAATAACACAAGATTTTTACCCTTTAATTTTAAATTATGGCTATGACTGAATTTTCATCTACTGAACAAACTATCTTAGTTCAATACGGAATTAAAAAATATGAAAATGAGGAAATTGTTTTTGAAAAATTAAAAACCATTATGAGTGAAAAATATATTCAAAGAAATATTGACACTCTAATTGCAACTCAGATAGTAAGACGAATAGGGCCTGAGGTTCTTCAAAATAATGAAAGTCATACTGAATTACCTGAATTACCTGAAAATTTAAAATCTGTAATTGAGAATTTATAATTTTTAATTTGAATAAAACTACGTCTATGCAATTCTCAGAAAGTTAATTTTACTTTTGAAAAGCCCTTTTCTTGTATAATTATGAACATTAGGGCGAAATGTCTTTTTTAATAGATTAATTAATCAAACAACAACATTTTTGTAAACTCATGAATTCATAAAATTACAATTTGCACGCCACGAGAATTGGTTATTGTATGTTAGTGACTTCGGTTACGAAACAAAATAATTCTCCGCTGGTAACTTCGGTTACCAGTGACATTCTTAATCAATTAATGTAGGTATGAAAAATAATTTGTTATCTAATGCATGTATGGCATGCTTAGGTTGCCTATTGTGTACGGGCACGATACTCTTGGAGCGGGTATGCAATAGGCAGGGTTTATTCTTAATCCTTTCAAGAATTATTCTGATTTTAAAAAAGAGATTTTAATTTAAAATCCTCTAATTCCTTGAGGACGTACAATCTCTGGATGATCTTTCATCCATTCTACTTTCTCTAGCATTTCTTGTTTATCTTGCGGGAATGTGCCTTTCACGGTATATGCGTTTGAACCGTGATTTACTCTAAATACAATTTTTTCTTTTGTATTAATTTGATTGACCAACTCATAAAGCTCTTCTAATCCCTCGTCATCATTTATTTTAACAAATTCTCCTTTGTATTTATCAATAAATTCTTGTTTGATTCCATTTTCTAGATAAAGTGTTAATGCACCAACATAATTTGGTGAACATGCACTGATCACTTCTGCAGTTCCTTTGATGTGTTCCTTTGAATATTTTTTTCCACCTAATCCTAAAATCACCATACATGACATAATGTAGCCTGCTTCCTTTGCTTTATTGACAGATTTGATAATTGTTTTTGCAACCGCACCTTTAGTTACTTTTTTCAAAACAATGTCTGAACCACTTTCAATTCCTAGATAAAACATATCTAATCCTGCATCATTCATTTTTTTTAATTCCTCTGGTGTTTTTTTCAAAATATTCATAGGCATTGCATAGCATGAAATTCTTTCAATATTTGGAAATTTTTCTTTGATGTATTTTAAAATTTTAATCATATATTCAGAATCAAGATTTAATGCATCACCATCTGCAAGAAATATTCTCTTTGTATCTGGTACATAATTTGCCATCATATCAATTTCAGCCTTAACATCATCCCATGATCTCTCTGAATATTCTTTTGATCTATACATATCACAAAATGAACACTCATTGAATGAGCAACCTAGTGTAACTTGAAAAATTAATGATCTAGCCTCTGATGGAGGTCTATACATTGGTGCATCATAATTTAACATCATATTTTAATTCATTTCATTTTGTTTGATTATCTTTTTTATAGTTTCTATTCTGACCATAGATCGTATAAACTTGAAAATTACTGTTTATGTTGATGGCTCTGGTGGTTCAAACAGTGGGTTTGGATTCTTTGTAAAAGAAACTGGAGAATCCTTTTATGAAAAAAAATCTGAAATTACAAATAATCAGGCTGAATATATGGCAATAATTTTGGCATTAAAAAAATTTGTTGAGACCGATGATGAAATTACTATCTACAGCGATTCAAAAAATACTGTAAATCAACTAAATCATGAATTTGCTATAAATAATGAAAAACTTCGTGATCTAGCAAGAGAATCTTGGGTACTAATTGCAAAATTTTCTAGCATATCCATCATTTGGATTTCTAGAAAAGAAAATCTTGCAGGTAAGATGCTTGGAAGTTAAAATCTAAGATCAGACATTTCTATGAATAACTTTATTATACAAAATCTTAGATCCCCTTTATTATGGCAGAATCTGTTTTCTTATCTCCGAAATCTATTGCAGTGATAGGTGCATCTGATAAACCTGGCAGCGTTGGTGCTACAATTACATCTAATATCATTAATGGCTTTACAGGAGTTGTTTATCCAATTAGTCCTTCAAGAGAAACAGTTTTTTCTAAAAAAGCATACAAGACTGTTTTGGATGTTCCAAAACCAATCGATCTTGCAGTTATTGTAATTAAAAATACTCTTGTTGCGCCGGTTTTAGAGGAATGTGGAAAGAAAAAAATCAAAGGTGTAATTATCATAACAGCTGGATTCAAAGAAGTCGATGAAGAGGGTGCAAAACGTGAAGAAGAAATTAAAGATATAGCTAAAAAATACAAAATCCAAATCATTGGACCAAATTGTCTTGGTGTCATGAATCTTGATCCAAAAACAATGATGAATTCTACATTTCTTAAAATCACTCCAAAATCTGGAAAGATTGCACTTGTATCACAAAGTGGTGCTATCTGTGCAGCATTAGTTGAAGATGCTAGTGCACAAGGAATTGGCTTTTCAGCTGTTGTAAGTCTTGGAAACAAAGCTGCAATGAGCGAAGTAGATATTCTTAAAATTCTTGCAAATCACAAACAAACTGAAGTTATTGTAATGTATCTTGAGGATATGGGTGATGGTCAAGAATTTCTTAAAGTTTGTAAAAATATTACTAAAAAACTCAAAAAACCTGTACTTGTTCTTAAATCTGGACGTAGTCCTGAAGGTGCAAAAGCTGCAATGTCTCATACTGGAGCTTTAATGGGCTCTGATGAAATTTATGATGCGTTACTAAAACAATCTGGTGCAATTAGAGTTGATACCATGGAAGAACTATTTGATTATGCAACTGCATTTTCTAAGCAACCATTACCATTAGCAGGTGATCTTGTAATTGTTTCAAATGCAGGTGGACCTGCAATTATTTCAACTGATGCATGTTCAAAACTGAATATTAAAATGGCAAATATTGATACTGTTAGAAAAAAAATTGACGCTGTAATTCCGCCTTGGGGCAGCTCCAGAAACCCTGTTGATATTGTCGGTGATGCTGATTCTGATAGATTCAACAATGTTTTAGATCGTGTACTTGC
Source organism: Candidatus Nitrosopumilus sp. (assembly GCA_028351415.1). Classification (GTDB taxonomy): domain Archaea; phylum Thermoproteota; class Nitrososphaeria; order Nitrososphaerales; family Nitrosopumilaceae; genus Nitrosopumilus. Next base: position 7,343 of record JAOMJV010000009.1, on the reverse strand, counting down.
TCATCCAAAAGTCGGTTCAGTTATTTCAATGTGTACTCCTTCTGGAACTTTAGATTATGATGAACTTGCAAATGTAATTGTTAGTATGTCAAAAAAATACAAAAAAACAATGCTTGCTAGTTTGATGGGATTGGATGAAGGAATTACTAATAGAGAAATTTTAGCAAAGGGTAATGTTCCATACTATACATATGCTGAAGGTGCAATTCGAACTCTTGCAGCAATGATTAGATTTAGAAACTGGATTAAATCCCCTACTGGTAAAATCACTAAATTTAAAGTAAATAAAGCAAAAGCACAGAAAATTTTTGATAAAGTTAAAAATGAAAAAAGACCTAATCTCTTAGAAGAAGAGTGTCAAGAAGTTCTCAAAGCATATGGTCTACCTCTTCCTGCTAGTGCACTTGCTACAAACGAAACAGAAGCTGTAAAAACTGCAAAGAAAATTGGTTATCCTGTTGTGATGAAAATTGCATCACCGCAAATTATTCACAAGTCTGATGCAGGTGGAGTTAAAGTAAATCTCACTAATGATGCTGAAGTTAAAGATGCCTACAAAACAATCATCAAAAATGCTAAAAAATATGATAAAAATGCTGAGATAAAGGGAGTTTTGATTGTAGAGATGGTCAAAGGAGGTAAAGAATTAATCATTGGTTCTAAACTGGAGCCTGGATTTGGTCCAGTAATTATGTTGGGAATGGGTGGAATCTATGTAGAGGTTCTAAAGGATGTTACATTCAAGCTTGCACCAGTAACTGATAATGAAGCAGATGATATGATTGCCTCAATTAAAACACAAAAACTTCTTCAAGGTGTTAGAGGAGAAAAACCGTCCGATATTGCAAAACTCTCTGAATGTATTCAGAGACTCTCTCAACTAGTCTCTGACTTTAAAGAGATTAAAGAATTAGACATGAATCCTGTACTAGTGATGGAAAAAGGAAAGGGTTGTAAAATTTTAGATGTTAGAATCGGCTTATAATCATCTCTCATTCGTAAAATCCTCATTCTTGGAATTCAGACTATTTATAGAACTTAGACATAATTGATTCATGGCAAATGTGTTAAAGACAATTAGATCTGGCGATGATTACATTGAAAGTCTTAGAAATCGAAATCTCAAAATTTATCTTTTTGGCGAATTAGTTAAAGAACCTGTAGATCATCCAATAATTAGACCATCAATTAATGCAGTTGCTGAAACTTATGATCTTGCAATGCGTGAAGAATCACTTGCTTCTGCTGATTCCTCAATTACTGGATTGAAAGTTAATAGATTTTTACACATTGCAGAAAGTGCAGAAGATTTAGTTTTACAAAATAAAATGCAAAGAAAATTAGGACAAAACACTGGTACGTGTTTTCAAAGATGTGTTGGAATGGATGCCATGAATTCTTTACATTCAACTACATTTGAAATAGATGAAAAACATGGAACTGATTATCATAAACGATTCTTAGAATTTGTAAAGATGGTTCAACAAGAAAATCTTGTAATCGGAGGCGCAATGACTGATCCGAAAGGCGATAGAAGTAAGGGTCCATCTGAACAAGATGATCCTGATTTATTCACACGAGTAGTTGACAGTGATGAGAAAGGAGTCTATGTATCTGGAGCTAAAGCACACCAAACTGGTTGCATAAACTCCCATTGGATAATTTTGATGCCAACTATTAGATTAACTGAAAGTGACAAAGATTGGGCAATTGTAGGTGCAATTCCAGCAGATGTTGAAGGACTAACTTACATTTATGGTAGACAATCTTGTGATACTCGGGCTATGGAGGAGGGTGATATTGATTCTGGTAATGCAAAATTTGGTGGACAAGAAGCTTTGATGATTTTAGATAGGGTGTTTATCCCATGGGATAAAATTTTTATGAATGGAGAATTTGAATTTGCATCAATGTTAGTTGAACGTTTTACTTGCTATCACCGACGCAGTTATGTTTGTAAAACTGGATTAGGTGATGTCTTAATTGGTGCTGCTGCAACAATTGCAGATTATAACGGAGTACCCAAAGTTTCCCACATTAAAGATAAAATTATTGAGATGACTCATCTTAACGAAACAATTTTTGCAGCAGGTATTGCATCTTCACACCAAGGACAGAAAATGAAATCTGGTGTTTATCTAAATGATGATATGCTTGCACAAGTTTGTAAACACAATGTTACTAGATTCCCATATGAAATTAGTAGATTGGCACAAGATATTGCAGGTGGATTAATGGTCACCTTACCATCAGAACAAGACTTTAGACATCCAGAAGCTGGTCCAATGTTAAAAAAATATCTTGCTGGAAGAAAAGGTGTAGATGTAGAAAACAGAATGAGAATTTTAAGATTAATAGAAAATATGACACTTGGTAGAAATTCAGTTGGATATCTTACAGAATCTATGCATGGTGCAGGTTCACCACAGGCTCAAAGAATCCAAATTCAACGACAAATGCAAATAGGTTACAAGAAGAATTTAGCAAAGAATTTAGCTGGAATTACAAATGACGTTGAAGAACCTAATGAGCCATCTGATTACTTCAAAAGAGTTTTTAAAACAAAAGACTCTGTTCTTTAACTGTAGTCTTTAATTTATTGATTATTTTCTTTATCAGAAATATCTTTTTTACTTAATTCTTCTGAATCTTCAATTTTTTCTTCAGTAATTTCTGATTTTTTTATGTCTTCAGAATATTCTGAATCCGCTTCAATTTTACCAATATCTGACAATTCTTCTAATGTCTCTTTAGTTACAAGATCATCTGCGTCTTTTTTCTTACCTGTAAATTGTTTAATTATCATAATTCCAATTACAACTGCAATAATTATGTAATTTGTTGGAGGTTGCAAAATTTGTGTAACATATCCTAATTGTGGAATTATGTGTGCAACTTTTCCAATATACTCTTCTTCAGTAATTGGAAAATCTGTTCCTGGAATGGATCCTGGATTTGCATCTCCTTGTGTTCTGATTGTCCTAGGGTCTTCATTAGTTATTGATACCACTCTGTGAACTATTACCCTATTATGATCCGAAGGTCTATCAAAAACTATGATATCCCCTATTTCAACTTCTTCAAATGTATCATGCCCTTGAATAACTATGATGTCATAAACTTGTAAAACTGGAATCATACTTCCACTTACAACTACATAAAATGGACCCCCGACTTTGATTTGATTTCCTTCTAAAGTTAGCACCTCTGTACCAAATACTACTTGTATTCCAATCCACATTATTACAACTGCTACAACGACAATTCCAATATCTCTGATTATCCCTTTTGAGTTTGATCTTTTAGCCAATTACATTATCTCCTTAGTAATATTCATTAATTTTTTTAATTACTAAATTTTTGTTCCACAATCTTCACAAAATTTAGACTCGTCTTTATTTACAAATCCACATTCAGAACATTTTCCTGGTTGAGTAACAACGGCTTCTTCAGGTTTTCCTAGTAGAATTACTTCACCTACTTTTTTGATACTAGTCCAAGGGATGCTTCCTTCTGTACCATCGTTTTTAGTTATAACCAAAACCATTGATTGTGTATTGGCATCAACTCCAACTTGTTTTGCAATGCCAACTTTATTTGCATTTTCATCTATTACTGCTCTTCCTTCAATTGAACTAACTGACGCAGATGAACTTGGTTGTGTAACTTCTACTAAAGGTGCAGTTTCTGCTACAGGTGCAGTTTCTGCTACAGGTGCAGTTTCTGCTTTAGGTAATGTTGGAGGTTCTACTGCTGGTGCAACGTTTGCGTCTAGTGGTTTTGCACCTCCAACTTCCTCCTCCTCATTTGGTTTTTTGAACTCTCTATATTCTGCAATTGAAGCATTACATACTTTACAAATATACTGACCTCGTTCGGCTAGAACCAAATTTTCTGCAACTTCTTCATTTGGATTTTCAAATTCTATTTTTGGCGGACCTTCAAATTCTTTTTCACATGTATTGCAGAAATGTTTAGTAATTTTATCATCATTTAATCTTCCAATTGGTGCTAAAAATAAATCTGGACCTCCTAAGTTTCCTTTCACTTGTTGCTCATCTGTAACTGTGGCCATAATGTAGCCTCCAGAACCTCTTAATTTTTTTAATCTAAGTTCTGAACTCATAAATCAGTTTTATCAAAACGTCATTTAAGTATATATGAAATTTAATCTTTCTTTAAAAAATAAAGATTTAGAATCTGGTGAACGTTTTTAGGTATGATAAATATTCGAAAAATATAATGGGAGTTACTCAAATTTCAGATACCAAGTCTTGGGAAGTAGATGTCATAAATTCTGACATTCCTGTATTCGTAGACTTTTGGGCCGAATGGTGTGGTCCATGTAGAATGGTAGGTCCAGTAGTTGAAGAACTTGCAAATGACTATGATGGCAAAGTAAAATTTGTCAAGGTTAATGTTGATGAGGCTAATGAATTGGCTTCAAAATACAATGTATTTAGTATTCCAACCTTAATTCTCCTTAACAAAGGTGAAATAGTTAGTCAGCAGGTAGGTGCAGCTTCTAAAGAATCATACCAAAGTATGATTGATAGAGCACTAGCATAGATTACTACAGAAAACGTTTTTTATTATTTTTTCATCCTAAAGTAATTAATATTCCAAAATTTGAGACTGAGTATGTCATTTGGTGAAGTAGATACACTTGGAATGCTTTTTGAGAAACTAGAAAGTTTGTTTGATGAATCTCAGGGATACTATGAATCATTTTTAGACACTAACAACATGTACAAAGCAGGTAAAATTAGTGATAAAGCCTTTTTTCAAAAACTAGGTGATTACACAGTTGCATATTCTGCATTAGAATTTTTAGCTATCAAAGTGATCTTTGAATTAAAAAAATCTCAAGGTTCTGGGGGTCCTGGAAATACACAATCTCCTGGTTTAATGCCTGGAATGGGTCAACCTGGCGGAATGAATCCGCCACCAAGAGCAGGAACTTCAGCTAATCCAGTAGGTGGAGGTCCACCTGGAATTGTATCTGCACAAGAATCATTTGGAGATGTTGGAACTTTACCTTCTCCTGATCCATCTTTGATGCCAAGACAAACAGCACCACAACAACAAGCTGGAAACGGATGTTCATCATGTGGTGCTGAATTAAGACCAAATTCAAAATTCTGCACAAAGTGCGGAGCTAAAGCATAAAAATTAAAAATATAATTTTCTTATTCTTGTGTTGTACCGCATTCAGGACAAAACTTTGCTGTCATTGAAAGAGTATTCCCACATTCTGAACAGAATTTTCCATCTTGTTTTACTTCCATGAATGCATTTCCAACATTTGCTGAACTTTTTACTGCGCCTGATGGAACATATGTTTCATCATCAATTAATACTGGTTCGAAGTCCTGTTCTACCAAATATGTCATCATTCTTGGTATTCCTTTTCCATCATTTTTTGGATCTGGAACTGAATCTCCTAACCAAAATGAAAATCTCATTAAAGTTAATTCTGGAGTAGAGAACGCTAGCGTATGCTTTGACATATAATCTTGTGCAGCCTGTTTACCATCAAAAACTTCCATGATGATGCTATTTTTTATTTATGTATAATAGTTTCTGGTTAAATGGACCGGGAGGGAATCGAACCCTCGACATCTTCGTTGCGAACGAAGCATTCTACCCCTAAACCACCGGCCCTCAAATTATGTGGACTAAATTGGGCTTTTATTCATTTTCTAAGCAGATTTATGTTTATTCTAATCCTCTTTCTATCTTAATTTTTTTAATAACATCTTTCACTAATTTTTCGTCTTTTACAACTAATTCTTGCAGTTTTTTCTTATATTCTTGATCACCCCATTTTTCTTGACTAAACATTTCTTTCACTAATTTTACAATTTCTGATTTATTTCTCTGATGGTCCCGTTTTGCTATTTCTGAACCTTCCATTATTTTTCTTTAAGAATAATCCACTTAAGCGTATTCCTTAACGCATAATAGAGTCCATGGTGTAAAATTTCCTGATGACATATGATACTGTGATTGTTGATTCACATGTTATGCTACCTACTGGAAAAATTGATAAAAATATTGTAATTGATGATGGAAAAATTGTGGGACTAACTAGTGACATTCCTGCATGTGATCATAAAATTAATGGAAATGGATTAATTTCAATTCCTGGTGTAATTGACACTCATGTCCACTATGGTGTTTATTCTCCAATTAATGAAGCTGCAAAAACTGAATCTCATGCTGCGGCTATAGGTGGAGTTACAACTATGATGCGAATGCTCCGTTTGGAAAGTTCTTTTGTAAATTCTTTACCTCCGCAACTCCAATCTGCATCAGAATATCATTATGTTGATTATGCAATACATGCTTCTATTTTTACTCCACAACAAATTGACGAAATGAATTTTTGTATTGATAAGGGCATCACGTCCTTTAAAATTTACATGAATCTTGGTGGTGAAGTTGGTCATGTGTACATGGACATGCCGCCAAATTCTTCTAATCTTGTACCATCTAAAGTAAATGTTACAGATGAACTTGTTGAAAAAATTGTAAAAAATGCAGCACAACTTGGTTGTCCTGTACTTGTTCATGCTGAAGATTATGAATCATGTGGATGCGGAATTAAAAAAGCTAAAGAAAAAAATCAAGATGGATTATCTGCATGGTCATCAAGTCGTTCCCCTGAATTTGAAGCCAAATCAATTAAAACCATATCTAAGTTTGGAAGAGAATATGACTGTGTAATTTATTTTGTCCATATTGGTTCAGAGCGTGCATTATTACAAATTCAGGAAGAAAAAAAACTTGGCACCAAAATTTTTGTAGAAACCTGTCCTCATTATCTTACACTATCTTATGAAAAACAAAATGGGTATCTTGCTAAAGTTATGCCTCCAATACGAACTGAAAATGATCAGAAAGCAGTTTGGAATGCATTATCCAATAACCAAATTGATACGATAGGAACTGATCATGTTGCTAATCAGATTAAACTAAAACTAGATGGTGATGACGTTTGGGGTGCGTTAGCTGGATTTCCTGGAATTGGTACTTCTTTACCGCTATTACTCAATTATGGAGTAAATCAAAATAGGATTACTGTTGAACAGCTTGTAAAATTTACTAGTCAAAATGCAGCTCGAATTTTTGGCATGTATCCGCAAAAAGGAACACTTGTAAAAAATTCTGATGCTGATGTAACTATGATTAATTTAAAAAAAGAGAAAAAAGTAACTTCTGAGCTATTTGGTGGTTTTTCTGATTACATTGTATATGAGGGACAAAATCTAAAAGGCTGGCCTGTTAAGACTATGGTCAGAGGAGAACTAGTTGCCGAGAATTTTGAAGTAATTGGAAAG
>JAOMJV010000008.1 GCA_028351415.1 Candidatus Nitrosopumilus sp. | reverse complement strand
TTGCCATTCTATTTTGTGATTCTTTTAGGTATTTATGAAATTATTCTAATTTTAAAAAGAGTATTTGTTCCAGAACACGTAATTTCTATAACTCTACATTAAATAAAGAGTAAAAAAACAACTTCCCATATTTTATCAGTGGACACGTGCTCTACACAATCTTGGCGATAGATATCAATCCCAAATCATTTGCACCTGATAAAATATGAGAGTCCTCCTGCAATGGCTACAAACCAAAAATCATTAGGAATATTCCTACTCAAAAAAGGCATTAAACATACGGGTTATTATGAAAATTAATCATTTTTTGATTCTTTTAGAGTGGATTGTTTTTGGTTAGATCTTCCTACCAAGAATAAAAGAGAACCGATGATTGTAAAAATTACTAATAATAAAATAGAGTCATACCAAGTTGCACCGCCCATCCAATTCAAGTATGGGACAGTGATTCCAATTACTAAAAATAGTAAACCAAATATAATTAGCAAGTTGACAGATCCCTTTTTCATATTGTGCAAAAACAAGGTATACTGATTAAGTTTTGTTTAATTACTATAGAAGTGATAAGAAGATAGTAAAACACAGGTGAAATAAATCCCGTTCTTCTCATCACAACTAATTGACAATAATCACTACAGGGAATTTACATAATAGTGATATGATGAATGTTTAACCAGAGATTAACACTATAGAATAAAAAACGAATACACTGTTTTAATTTATTATCAAATATTGTTTTTTTAAAAATTTAATTATATTTGACAACTGAGATCAATGTTTTTTCCTGGTAATTTGAAATAAATATTCATAATCGAACCTTAGAATGTGTGCTTATAACCATCCGATTCAAATAAATAGTTTATATCTGAATCTGAATCATGGCTGGTCCACACGCACATGACGACAATGGTCAACATGATGTTACACCAACTGACGCACCAACAGCAGGAATCGGACTTTATTTTGGTACACAAACTGGTAAAACAGAACAAGTTTGTGGATACATTAAAGCAGAATTCGGCGATGCAATAACAGATGCTATCGATGTTGCTGAAGGGGATCTAGAACATTTTCCAAATCTTAATGGTCTAATATGCGGTATTCCTACTTGGAATACAGGCGCTTTAGAACTACGATCTGGAACTGTTTGGGATGACCTTTTAGAAAAAATTGGTGAATTAGACCTCAAGGATAAACCTGTTGCATTATTTGGTCTAGGTGATTCTGTAGGTTACGGCGAAGATTTCGTCGATGCTATGGAAGAATTACATAGATTCTTTGAAAAAGCAGGAGCAAAAATGGTAGGATATGTACCCCTTGAAGGATACAATTTTGTCTCTTCAAGATGTTTAATTCCACATCTTAACGAAATTACAGAACCTGAAAACGGTGAAAAATTTTGTGGTCTTCCAGTAGATGAAGACAGTGAAGGCGAACTTACTGAAGAACGAGTCAAAAATTGGTGTACTCAAGTTAAATCAGAAATGGGTTTATAGATTAATTCCATTTTAAAAATTAACTTTATTTTTTTATTTTATAAAAAATTCTGCTGCATGCACATCGCATTATGTAAGAACAACACACACATCCATTTATGCCCATTTTTTTAAATTGCTTTCATAAAGAGTATGTTTTCTAACAGGTTTAATTCCCATTTCAGATTTGTAGTTTGTTAAACACGTTAAACAAATTTCATGGTTTTCAACACAACTATTGCAATGAATTTTTTGTGTTTTATTTGCTTCATTACAAAAATCACATTGGTTTTTCATAATTACAGTATAGAAAAATTCATTTAAAAAATATCAGAAGATTATAGAATCTTGTTACAAAAATCTAAAAAGAGCACTGGAAATAATTTAGAATGAATGCCAATAGTAACAAGTCCTTGGTCGGTTAATCAGATTACTATTATAGATTCCAGTATTTCCACTACTCCATGATCCTATCTATTTCACTCACGTCTATGGCAGACTAAGCACATAAGATCTATTTTGATACGACAATCAAAGTATTATACACATATGAAATTTTACGATCGTATTCTAAGATATTAAATAAAATCCTAAAGAGAATTTTTCATAAAAAATCATGCATAAATTAAAAAATATATTATTAAAAATTAAAAAATATTAAGAAAAATAAACATGTGTAAAGAATTACAAAAACTTCTTAAAATAAAACAAGAGTCTTTTTAAAACATGGATTATTGCATACATGATAATAATACCAAAGCATGTTTTTATTGTAAAATAAATCAAAAGAAAGAAAAAGAAAAATTTCTCGAGAAAAATAAAAATAATGAAGTATTATCTTTCACATAGTATTTTGTTCCAAAGACCATAAGAAATCAAATCTATTTGACATTCATAGTTTCTGTCTCATATTTCTGCTACGCTGTTTCTATTTTTTAAAAAAAATAATTTTGTGGTTAGGCAAAATTGGTGTTGTATACAGGTCGTGCACCAGTTGGAACTTCAGATGAGGCAGATTCAGACACAGGTTTGCCCCTAACTTGATAGACTCTTACTTTATGAAATACGTTGTGTGATGAGAATATTGCCAATCCAGCGAGTGCAGCACCAATGAAATTTCTGATTGTGATTTCCAAACTTGGTTCAGATGCAACCAGTGAGAGTTCAAATACAACATAGAAATTGTCAAATAGCCAAAATGCAAGAGTGACCCATGACAACAAACCGCCAATCAAATAACCTAGTCTAGCCTTTTGCCTTACAAAAGAAATAGCAAAAAGAATTGCGGCATACCAAATAGCTGAACCAGCTAACCACGGTATTTGCCAGACGTCAGATCTGTCATCTAGCCAGTAGTATGTCGTACCAACAAAAGCCATAGCACACAATGTAATTAAGAGAATTTTCTGATTCATTTTGTAAGAAGTTTTTTCTCCTTCAGATTTAGAAATTGAATTGAAAACTTTTGCTTCTTCTCTAGCAGTTTGAATTGCCTGAGTCATATATGCCAGTTGGACTGGAATCAATTTTTGTGCAGAATCATCTTTAACTACAGAATCATGTACAAGACTGTCAACCAGAGGTCTTGCCAAAGAGGCTTTAACTGGAGTTACTAAATCAATCCAATACGAAGAGAGTCTAGGGGTTAGAAATGGAATTTGAATTACGTTCAAATTTCTATTAAGAATTGAAGAGTACAGTCTCATTAATTGTTCATACGTCATTGTTTCAGGCCCACCGATTTCTAGAATTTTTCCTGCGGTTTCATGATTTTTCATTGAACCTATCAGATAATCAACTACATTGTCAACAGCAATTGGTTGTGTTTGGGATTTGACCCATTTTGGACAAACCATTAGAGGCAATCTTTCAACAAGATACCTAAGCATAGCATAAGATCCGCCTTCCGCACCAACGATAACGGATGCTCTCAATTCAGTAACAGGGATATCCCCACTTGCCAAAATCTTTCCCACGTCGTGTCTACTTTTCATATGTTTTGATAACTCTAGACCTTCGTTAACCAATCCACCCAAGTATATGATTCTCTTTACACCAGAATCAGTTGCAGCCTTTAAGAAATTTTCAGCCTGCTGCTTCTCCCTAGTTGCAAATTCAGCCCATTCCTTTTTTGAACCTTCCATGGAATGAAGCAAATAAAATGCAGTTTCAATACCTTCTGTAGCGGCAATCAAAGAGTTAACGTCAAATGCATCGGCTTGAACACGTTTAACGTTTTGAGTGTCAGGATATTTTGATCTAGACATCGCAGTGACTGTAAATCCATAATCAGTTAATTTGTTCAAAAGTTTTTTTCCGATAAAACCACTCGAACCAGTTACCAGAATATCATAGGCATTTTTTTGAGAAAAATTGTCACTCATGTTTAAAATTCATCACTCAATTTTTTTAATTTTCTTAAATCGGTGATTTCAATGTTACTGCTAAGAGTGATAATTTTTGCAAGTTTAGGGTTTGCTTTTTCGCCAAGTTTCAATACGGTATCACCGCGCAGTCTAACCTCTATAGTAGTTTTTTTCTGTGCCAAATCTTTTGCAAGCTCTTTAGCTTCAGAAAGTTGCTTTAAGAGACCAGGCATTTTTGTAAGTTCAATGGGTATGTCGATTATATCAATTATTTTTGTACTTCCATCAACATGAAAATTAACTGTAGGTGAGTCATTGCAAGTTATGCTTAACTTGCCAGTATCTAGATAAGATAAAAAATTAGCGGGAATATCAAAGTTTTTCATTGTCATCCACACTCAAAGTTCTTTTGCTGTAATAGTCAGTTTCCCGCTAAGGGAAACAGTTCCTGTTGGTACTACTTCGCCCTCTTTGACTATTTTACCGGCCATCTCAAGATTGTCAAAATCATAAGTGATTGAGGCATGTTTTTGTGTAAGTTTGTCAAAGATTTCAGCAAGTAGGTTAGCCCATTCTTGTTCTTCTGCCATGATGTAGTTTTTTAATTTATCATATTTAACAGAGAATACTAGATTAGCATAGTGCCAAATAAATCAATTTTAAAAATAAATTTGATGGCACTAGAAAATAATATTACCATTATGTTATATACAAACAATATAAAAAAAGTTCATGGTGTATATCAGGTTTAAAAAAGTAAAATCTGAGCAATATCTGTATTTAGTGAAAAGTGTTTGGGATTCTAAAAAAAAGACATCAAAACAAGAAATAATAAAATATCTTGGAAAGGCATCACTAGTGGTAAAAGATGACATTCCAATTGAATTTAGAAATGATGCTAAAATTCTATCGGTGTTAGCATCCTACAACCCGCAAGACATACAAAAAAGAGAGGACGCTACAAAAAGATCAAGGCAACAGTTGTTTAAAAAATTAACAGATGGAAATATAGAAGAATGTATAAAAATTTACAAAGAATACGTGCAGATATTCAACATATCAGATTTCTTTGATAAAATTCTCAGACCCGTAATGAGCAAAATAGGTTCAGATTGGGAGACAGGGAAATTAGCAATTGCGACAGAACACGTTGCAAGTAATGTAGCTCAAACATTAGTAAAAATAATCATGGAGCAGGTTTCAGGTTCTGGAAATAAAAAGAAAGTATTGCTGTGTGTACCAGTGGGGGAGGAACATCACATTGGGTGCGATGTGCTTGAAACATATCTGACAATCAAAGGTTTCAAAGTATTCAACATGGGAACTTCGATTCCAAGTGATGCAATACTAGAATTCATAAATATGAAAAAACCAGACATAGTTCTAATTTCAATTACAATTAATGACAACATCACAGCAGGTCAAAGATTGGCAAAAAAAATCAGAGAGCACAGTAAAATCCCAATACTCGTCGGAGGTTATGCGTTACAAGCAGATGATGTTCCTAAATTTGAGGGAAAAATAATAAAAGATGCTAGACTTGATGAAATTCCAAAAATCCTACGAATACAACACTAGTTAATTGAAGAATTTAAAAAAGATTTAATTTTTGGATGACACAAAATAGAACTGTGTGCGGCAGAATCAGTTCCAATACCATAGCTAATTGTAGAATCACCAACAAAAAATAAACCTTCAATGCCAGGAATTTGATGAGGCATCTTAGACTTCCAAACTTTACCAGGTTCCTTAACAACAGATTCAACTAACTTCCAGGCCATAGGACGTTCCCAGAGCAGTGCAGAGTCAAATTTAGGGTAAATCGAGGATATCTCTTCCTTCATTTTGATAACAATATTTTTGACTTTTTTAGAATCTTCAGTATCTGCAGATGACACGGGAGTTCCTGCAATTATCAAATGCTCCCCAACAGGTGAAACAGAAGGAGTGATATTGGATATGAAAAATATGCCCTTAGTAACATAATCCTTGCCTACTGGAAATACAACTTGGCGAGTATCAATTTGTGAATTTAATGCAAAATGTACTTCGACAACAGAAGTTGTTTTATTTAATTTATCAATTTTTTCAACAAATTTTGTATCAATAATATTTTTTTCAAATAATTGATTTAGTGCAGTGTATGCAGGATATGAAACCACCACAGAGTTTGTAGGAATTATTTTTTCAGAATTTAAAGAATCATTAACAACAACACCGGTAACTTTAGAATCTTTAACAATTATTTTTTTTACAGATTCTTTGGTTTTAATGATCCCGTTATTTTCTAAAATAAAATCTCCAAGAACATGGCATATTGAATCATATCCACCCCCATCAGGGTACGCAAATTCACTCGTTCCGCCCTTAAACGGGTTTGCACGGATAATTGTTCGAGCAAATTCTCCTAATGAAATATGGTCAGCAGTGTCGGCAAAGGCTAGCATGCATACAGCTTCAAAAAAAGCATTTGTGTCAGCATCCAAATCATGAGTTATTTTTGTTAGAGGTATGTTATCCCACAATTCAGTTTTTTCAATTGAAGAAAACGCTAGAGGAAGTAATAATTTTAAAAGTCTAATCCTACTTTTAAAAGGAATTAAAGATAGGCGAAGTAAATCAACCATGCCTTTGGGATAGATATGAAATCCTGTTGCCGCATAAAATGCAATGTCATCAACTTTTGCCAGTTTTAATCTAGATTCAATGCCTAAATTTTTTAAAATAGTAAAAATTGCAGATTTTTTATAAAAAGGCATTATGTGGAATCCATTATCAAGAATATGATTTTTAAATTTCATCGACGCAGTTCGTCCGCCTAAATTGGATGATTTTTCTAAAACAATTACATCATTACCGTCATGGGCTAACAAAGCACCAGTAGTTAAACCACCCACGCCTGCACCAATAATGATTGTAGGGAGAGACATCAAAAGTTGTTGTATATTTTTCTATTTAATAGAGCCTAACTAAATTGAATAGTGCCAACTAAATATGAATTTAGTTAGATTTAGAATAAATTTCAGCACATGTAATGAATTCAGACATAACAGAATTCATTCTTTTTAGTAGAAAAAATTTTAAAAATGGAATTAATTTAAGAAGTCCATGAAGTTTTAAATCCACCAAAATGGAAATATCGGTTCCAGACAAACTTGAATTGTATGTTTCAATAAAAGAAGTACCCCTCACAGGACCATCTAAAATAAACACCTTGTGTACATTGGGTTTTAAAATAACATGCTTAGTTTTAATTTTAATTTTTCTGCCCAAGAAATGTATGGATTCTGAAACAATTTTTTCATTCAATGAATCACTAATCACGACTAAAGATTTAAAATATTTTGGCATTATTTTATGAAAATTTTCTACATCAGTGCTGATTTTAAAAATAGCATTGCAATTTAAATTACTTTTTTGTACTAGATTACAAACAGTCAATTAACTATTTTTTTTGGCAGATAATCCCATAAATTTGATTTGGTAACACTCATGCTAGGATAGTGTTTTTGAATTTGTAAACAGAGTAGAGCCAAGGATTTCTTTACTGAATCAGTTTTTACAGGATCAGTTAGAGGCAACAATCGAATTGTAGTCCTGTCCTTTCCAGATGACACATGAATAAAAAATTCATGATGAGATTCATCAATTACAACTACAGAAAATAAAGCACTGATTCCAGTAGACTCAACATACATGTTTTGAATTCTAATCAAAGGTGATTTCTCAAGAATTGGAGTAAACAATACAGAGAAATCAAAAAGATTCAAACTTGCATCTAACACGATATGTGGCAATACACTTTTTTACTGAATTTTTTATAAAAAGAAATAATTCAAAAAAAACTAGTGCCATGAATAAAAATAAAAATAACCTAGTGCTAAAAAAGTATAAAAAAATAGTTATTTTTGCCCATATTACCACTAGATAAGGAATTTTTGGTCTTTTAAATAAAATAAAATTTTAGTTACGACATGTTAACTGAATTAATCCATCAAAAAAATTGTAAAAAAAATGAAATGATCACAGATGCATATACCGGTGAAATTGCATGCGGTAGTTGTGGCATCGTATCATCAGACCAAGTAGTAGATCAAGGTTCTGAATCAGTTGGTTCGAATCCAAATGATTATATGAATAATTCCAGAGTGGGTGCAAAAAGATCATTGAAAATGATTGACATGGGACTATCAACAATAATCGAAGCCAAGGACAGAGATGTTACAGGAAAACCATTGTCATTAGAAAACAGAAGGATGTTCTACAGATTAAGAATGTGGGACAGAAACAGTCGCTCAGCAGTATCCTCTAAATCATTTCAAAAAGCATTCATACTGTTAGATGCAATTAGTTCAAAGTTAGGATTGCCTGAATCAGTTGTGGAGGAAACAGCATATTTGTTTAGAAAAATTGCAGCAAGAAAAATTCTAGCAGGTAGATCTACAACCGCAATGTTGTGTGCAACAATTTACATTACTTGCAGAATTACAGATACACCTAGAACACTTCAGGACGTTGTAGATGCAGGAAATATCAAGAAAAAAGTGTTGCAAAGAACGTATAGATTTCTTGCCAAAGAATTAGACTTGAGCCCTGAAGCATATTCGCCATCAGAATTTGTCACAAGAATTTCAAAAGGATTGGTGCTATCTGAAAAAACACAAAGATTGGCATTTAAAATATTAGATTTGTGTGCAAAAAAACAAGTTTCAGCAAGTAAAAATCCAATGGCCATGGCAGCCGCTGCAGTATACCTTGCATCAACTATAACAGTTGAAGGTGTTTCGCAGTTAAAAATTTCAAAAATCTCAGGAATCAGTGCCGTCACAATCAGAGAAAGAAGAAAAGAGATAGTAATGAAAATAGGAGATGTGAAAATTGGGTAGAACTTGTAGAAACATTTGTACAAGATATCGGGCAGACCCGGTTCCCAACAAAATTAGGTATGAAATTGGACAAAAAAGATGCACATTTTGTGGAATTTTCTTATCCATAGATGATGTTAGGTGTATTTGTTGTAAAGCAGTTTTAAGAACAAAGCCTAGAAGTAAGAAAAAAGATTAGGAAAATATTTTTTTATTTTTAATTTATTTTTAACAAGTTTTACTTGAAAATTATTTTTTAAATATTTTTTTTCTTAAGATAAACACAACTAACAATGCAGGAATGGCAAACAATATAGAAATTGCAATTGCAAAAGAGACATAGTCATTAAAAAATAACTTTGTGTCAAACCAAGCTTTTGGAAGAACACTAAAAAAATCAGAACCAGAAAAATCTTCAATTGTACCTACCGCTAAAGCATATTTTCCACTTTGGTTTTTCTCATCCAAAACTAGGATAAAATATTGCCCGTCAGCAGGGATTGTCGTTGTTACTTCTTGTCTTTCCCAGTAGGTCACTTGTCCAAATGGTTCATAAAATTCATTTCCAGGGTAATCACCCTCATAGAGAAATTTTTGAATATTTGATTGGATATCTGATGATGCATCCCCAGTAAACAAATCATCATTCATTAAAACTAAAGAAGGCGAATAATTTTCAAGACCTTCTAGTTTAGGTATCACGATACTTGAATAAAATGAATCGCCAGCCTTAGCATCAAATTTATAAAATTTTGTTTCACCAACACCTAGATTGTCATAAATTGCCCATGAAATTTTATGATCAGGTATCTGTAATGCCGAAGCAAAATCTCTGTGAGAATCATCATGACTAATTAATTTATGACCGTATGCAGGACTGGTTGAAATAATAATCATAAGGAAAAATAAAATAATAATTTTCTTCATGTCATTTTTTTAAAAAATTAGTATTTTAGGTCAACTGTGTAGATTCAAGATTTGGCACTATACAAAAATTTAGAAAAGATAACGCCATAATTTTTATTTTTATCTAAATGAGGTTAAGAAAAACAAATAAAAGATGAGGTAATGAGCATATTACTATGTCTAATAAAGTAAAATGCTCACACATTCTTGTTGAAAAACAAAGTCAAGCAATAGAATTACTAGAGGAAATTAAGAAAGGTAAAAAATTTGGAGCAGTTGCAAAAGAGACATCCACGTGTCCTAGCGGAAAAAAGGAAGGAGATTTAGGATATTTTACAAAAGGGCAAATGGTTAAAGAATTTGAGGATGTTGCTTTTAAATTAGAAATTGGAGAGATTTCTGAGCCTGTTAAAACAGAATTCGGATATCATATTATCAAAAGATTAGGATAACATAGTTTTAATAAAAATGACAATTCTAACAGATAAAATGCTAAATGATATTTTGGCATATTTAGAAAAATCAATTACAAATCTAGCAACAGACGCATTTGATAATTTAGAAATTGAGGGAGGAATTCAAGGGGTGAAAAATTTCCTAGAAAATCAATTTGATATCAGGTTAGAGAATTTGCTAATTGCAAAAAAAAGTAGCATACATCATTTAGAATCAGGAATGAAAAACAAAGTAATACAAAAAAAACAAGAGATCATAGAAACGGTTTCTAAAAGATACGAGAACTAAATAAAAGCATCAAGACCAGTTTTGGGCGATTCCCCTGTCTTGTTTTTTTCAAGAACCTTAGTCATTTTGGATCCCATTGATTTTGCCGCGGTAATTTTTCTCCTGCCGATGTGATAGTATGTCTCATCAATTGTATTTTTAGCAATTAGTACAACTAACTTGCCGGTGTCCTTTCTACCCGTTCGTCCCCTTCGTTGAATGAATCTAATTGAACTTGGGACATTATCATAGAAAATTACTTGATTAACTTCTGCAATATCCAATCCCTCCTCCCCAACTCGTGTTGCGACTAATACTTTGAATTCACCATCTCTAAATTTCTGTACAACCTCTATCTGTTTTTTTTGCTTTAAACCAGCATCCCCAGCTTTCCCAATCAAAATGCCTGCAGGAATTCCAAGTTCAGTGAGTTTGTTAAAAATCATATCTACAGAATCACGATAACTAGTAAAGATCAAGGCCTTGCCTGGAACAGAGTCTAAAATTTCTTTTAGTTTGGGGATTTTGGAGTGCTCTATGCCTTTGGATTGCGCTTCTTTTGCAAGAGATAGTGCCTTAGTAAAATTAGGATCAAGTTCAAAAAGATCTTTTACGCCTACTCCTTTTTTTGCCTGTGCACGCTTACAAAATTGTAAAAACGGAGTGATGCCATGAGCTTCAAGCATGTTAAGAGCATAATGAATTCTAATTCCAGAAAACAATGGCTTTGCAGATTTTCTACTTTTTGCCAGTACAAACGGTCTCAATCGAAGTAGTGCTGAAAGGGATTGCTGGTTATTTAGAGGGAGGCCATTTTTTCTAAGAGTGTCATATCTCTCATCTAAAGATAATTTTAAAAATTTCTGAATGGATTTTAATTCAGTAGGTAGTTCAACATTAATCCATTCAGTTTCAGTTTCTTGAATGTAAGGTTTTACGTCAGGACTATTTTCAGTTCTCTCAGCAACACTTGAAATTTTTAATCGCGTTAAAATCTCAGTAGCCTTTTCTTGTTCACTTGGGAGTGTTGCAGTCATTCCCAAAAGTCGAGTATCTGTATCCTCAAAATGTTTAGCAATACTAGAGTATGCATAATCTCCGGTAGTGCGATGTACTTCATCAAAAACTACCAAACTAAATTGTTTGGAAGTTATGATTTTTTTGTTTAGATCATTTCTAGCAACTTCAGGCGTGGCACAAATTATACGGCCATTCCAAAGTTCAGTTCGTTTTTCAACTGCATCCTCTCCAGTGATCAATGTGATGTCATCAATAGTTAGATTTTTTTTTAAAAACTCAAAGTGTTGGTTAACTAAAACTCTAGTAGGGGCTAAAAATAAAATTCCAAAAGAATTCTTGGATAAATATTCAGCAATTACATGTAGTGCGATAGTGGTTTTTCCAAGACCAGTAGGTAAAACAACAACGCAATTTTCATTCATTGCCTGATTTGCAAGATTGATTTGATAATCTCGTTTCTCTACAGAATTTTTCTGTATGTAATTTTTTTCAATATATTCAATCAAAGTATAAAGAAAAAATAAAATTTAGGAATTTTATGTGTTCCCTGTGTAAAATACTACATGTTGATCAATAAAAAAAATAAGAAAAATAGTTCAGGCACACGTATTTGTGACTAAAATGGTAGTTGCACATAAGATAGATTTAGATAATTTGTTCAGATAAAATAATCATGATTTCCAAAGGTCTTATTTTAGGAATGTCTGTGATGGGGATAGGAGCAATTTTACTAACGCTAACAGGTCTACAACCATAATGAAATAAATAATTTATCTTAAAACGGCTAAAATACCACCAGCAATCAACCCACCAACTACAAGAATAATCATGCTCTTGCCAGAGAATACTGAATCAGTATACTTTTTCCAAAATTTATCCATATTAAATAAAATATTATTTGATTCATTAAGTTTTGCAATAAATTAAAAAAATAAACAAAATATGTGAGTACAAATAGAAGTGCAAATAGATAAAATTATGCCGTTATTATGCAAGGAATGCAATGGAAGAAGATTCCCTATTGCATTTCCAGAAGAGAGAGATGCATTGTGGCTTTGTGAAAAGTGTAAAAATTTTACAAATATCAAGGATGAATTTGTTCGGGATTGGACCGAAAAAGAAATGGAAGAAAATAAAGTGAAATTAGATGATTTTAGCAAGGGCGTAACAACAGAAAAAACTCCAGAAATTAAAAGACGTAGCGGCGTAAATTAGAAAATACATTAGAATAAATAATTTAATTTTAAATCAACATCATGGGAATTTTCAATAAAAAAAATATAATTAGAAATATCACCATGGTAATCGGAATAATATTTGTGATGTTGTCCGCAATTTTGTTATTAAATGATTTAGAATTAGGCGCTATCACTCAATGGACAGTAATGTCATCGTACTTTACGATTATTTTTATGATAATTGGAATAGTTCTCAGAATCACTCAGAAATAATTCTCAAATATCCTGTCCAGTAGTCATCCATTCAAGTGTTCGAAGTGCACCTTGATAATAATTCATGGCAGTCATAGGATCAGGTAATTTAGATACGTTTTCTAATCTTTGCTCTATGTCTTTCCTAAACGCCTCAATTTCTTTTTCAGTTTTCATTACTCATGGTAATATTCAAAAAATATAAGTTAATTCATTATGATGGAGATAAAAATTAATTTATAAAAATAAAAAAAGATTCTCTACCGGTTAAAGTAGAAAAATCAGGGGTCGTGTGTTTGTATTATTTGCTTTCTGATTTTATCAACGAAGTGTGACGTATGGGTATCCAGATGTTACAGAGGTTGTTCCAATAATATCAAGAGTGTCGCTTTTAGAGTTTATTTCTCCATTAGGTCCAACTCTAGGTAATGTTGTATCAACGTATTCAACATATAGGGTATCGCCTTCTTGTGCAAACAAGTTATCACCATTTGATTCATCGTCATCTTGTATGTTGAAGTGGTATGGTTTCGTGTGTTTGTAGTTCTTGTCCTGTGTAGCCTCAACGGTTATACCGGCAAGATCACTGTCAGACCAAACTCTAAAAGTTAATTTGAGTTTGTCTTTTGGCATGTCGCCCAAATCTTTCTCATTGAGTTGGAATTGAACCTCACTGTTCATTGGGTATTCATCCTCTAGGAATTTGATTGTGGCTATATTCCATCCATAAGTCATAGTTTTTGTTACAACTTTATTGTCTTCAGGATTATATTCCCAGTTAACAGTAACTGCACCATCTCTACCTGTTTCAACTTTTGCATATTCATCAAATGGAGAGTTCTTGCAACCGGTTCCACCAAGTTTAGTGTCAATTACGCCGTCGTTATTGACGTCGTGATCTGATGCACTAAGTTTTAGGCGTCCATAAAAGACACCAGTGTCTTCACCAGTTTCAATTAATCCTGTACTGCTACAATGACCTACTTCAAAATTGGTATTACCGTCTCCACGAGCTGTAATTGTAAGTGCAGATTCTGCAGTGTTTCCAATTGCATCTCTTTTATCAGAGTCAGTATTCCAACCAGGTGCATAGATCATGATAGTTACTTTACCAAACCAACCTACATCACCATCAACTTCTTTGTCAAGGCAAGTCTTTAGATCTTTAGCACTTCCACAAAAGTAAATTTTTGGTTCTGAGTTGTAGTTCTTTTTAATAAAGGATATTCCATCTTTTGTCGTTGTTTCAGTTCCTACAGGCATAGTAAAATCAACTTGTTGTGTTGATGAGTTAACATCAGTCAACATTAGATTAACTATTCCAGGTTTGTCAAAGGATATTGTTTGCGTGATTGCTCCAGAATTTGTTGATGTGCTATCAGTAACTATTCCATCTTTTACAATGTCAAAATTAAATGATGCATCATCAATGCTTTTCTGGGTCATACCTTCACGTACCTCAAAATTAAAGAGGTAGTCAATTCCTGGCTGTATAGGTCCTGCAGGTTGCCAAGTCATACCAATTTCATACTGTCCATCAGACGTAATTTTTCTTAAATCACCATCTTCAACTGTAGCGTATGCAGAAAGAGGTACCAAAGCAACCATTACTGTTGCAAATAAAATCAGTAACGAAGTTTTCCAAGTCATTAATCATTTCATTTTATTTTAGGTATTATACCCCAGAGTTGGTTTTCTACATACATTACAGTATTCTATAATCTAATCATGTTACACATAGTTAGAATCATAAAAATAAATTAAAAGTTAATTTTAAAAAACACATAAAGAAATTAAGAATTCATCAGGCATGGGTATAATTACCAAAGACTAAATAATTTATAAAAAAAGAATTATCATGACAATTCCATGCAAATTACCAATTTTAAAAAACATTAGTTATCTGAGTGGAATGATGTTTACATTTTCATTAATTGTTCCACTGATTTTTGAAACGCCGTCAACAGTCGATACTAATTCGCTAGTAATACTTTCAATAACTGGAATGATCATATCATTTGGAATAGGTATGAAGATTAGAAAAAAACTAGCAAAGAAAAAAGTTAATTGGTAATTTTCATAAATCCTTCTTTAACTAAGAACTGAATCCCCTGTACAAATGAAGCATCATCAATGGAACCGTCAGCCCACCATCCTGCATTGTTCTTAATCCACACAGGGATTTCAGACACATTTGAAGTCATTGTAGAGTTATTTCCAGCAGTAATCATAAAAGAAGACGTGTTAACAGTTGATTTAGAATTTCCATATTGAGATTTTACAATATATTTTCCATCAGAAAATTTTTCGTTTAATACAACAGTGTAAGAGAATTTACCATAAGTATCAACAGGTGTTTTTTTAGTTATGATTAAATTATTACTAGAATCAAAAACAGAGATTCTCAAAGAACGATCATCATCAATTTTATTTACAGAACCAGTAAACATCACGGATTCTCCAAGAGTATAGGATTCTTGATCAGACATAATTTCTACAGCGTAGTTATTTGCAGAGTTATTTGCAGGAGGGCCACCATATCCAAAAGCAGATTGACCAATTGCAGAAACAGCAAAGATTGAAACCATTGTAATTATTAAAAATACGTTAAGTTTCATTTCGTTATTCAGTGTTTTAATTTGAATTTAAAGGGTGTGAACAGAAATAGTTTTTAAAATAAATTATGATCGCAAAAAAGTCGTAATTAACGAGATCCATATATGGAACAATTAGTCATAATTCGTATGAGTAATTCTTTTGAGAGGCCAAATTGGGACGAGTATTTTATGTTACAAGCAGAATTGGCAAAATTACGTTCAAATTGTATAACCAGGCAAGTAGGAGCAGTAATTGTTAGAAATCACAGGCAATTGGCAACAGGGTACAATGGAACACCTCCGGGAATCAAAAATTGTTTTGAAGGAGGATGTAAAAGATGTCAACTTAGAATGGAAGGAAAAATTGAATCAGGTGCAGCATTAGACAGATGTCTGTGTAATCATGCAGAAGCAAATGCAATAATGCATTGTGCAATTTTAGGAATTGAGGCAGGTGCAGCAGGTGCAGTATTATACACAACATTTGTTCCATGCCTAGAATGTACAAAAATGGCAATAACGATTGGAATTAAAAAATTTGTTTGTCTGGATAAATATCCTGAAACAGATTATGATTTACTAGAAGAGGCAGGTGTAGAAATAATTCATTTAGATAAAAATAAAATTGTAAGGTGGGCAAAAGAGTTAGTTAGTAAGTACGAGAATTCAGGGTAAAAAAATGCAAGCCAAAGTAGCACAAGTAGAAAAAATAGAAACAATGTTACCTTCAATGTTAGTATCTGCAACATATGATGGAGTTAGTAAATCAGCGGTTCTAAAATTTTATGAACCGACATCACAAAAATTATTCTTATGGAAAGATGAAATAGGGCACAAACCATACTGCTACTCAAAATTAGCTCCCGACGAATTAGATTTTTTACAAGAGAGAGAAGATGTTTTAGAAATTAAAATAGTTAAAAAATATGATTTAATTATAGATAAAGAAATCCAAGTATCCAAGATAACAGTAGACAATCCACTTACAATTGGAGGGAACTATGGAGACAGCATTAAAAATCAAATTGAAACGTGGGAGTCAGATATAAAATATTATGAAACATATCTTCAAGATAGAAAATTAATCGTTGGAAAATATTATGAGGTAGTAGATGGACTACTAAAACCTCATAGCATGAAAATTTCAGATGAAGTAAAACTTGCACTGAAGAGTTTGTTGTGGGACAAGGTAGATAGTGATAGCATGGTGGATGCAGACGAATTTAAAGAATTTATTTCAGAGTGGGCAGATTTACTCAATCAACCAATTCCAAAAATAAAAAGATTAAGTGTAGACATTGAAGTTGAATTTGATCCAGGAAGATTTCCAGATCCTAAACTTGCTGAAAAAAGAATTACTGCAATAGGACTTAAAGGGACAGACGATTATGACCAAATTTTTGTGCTCAAAACAGAAGGAACTGAGCAGGGACATAACGAATTAAATGAAAATATCAAAGTTACGTTCTATGATCTAGATAAAGAAAAAGAAATGATTACAGATGCATTCAAAATAATTGAAGGGTTTCCATTTGTACTCACATACAATGGGGATGAATTTGATTTACCATATTTGTACAATAGAGCAGAACGATTAGGAATTTCAAATCAAGATAATCCCCTATACATGATGAGAGATTCTGCAACTCTAAAACACGGAGTACACATAGATTTGTATAGAACGTTATCAAATCGCTCATTTCAAATATATGCATTCAGTCAAGCATACACAGATTTTTCTTTAAACAGCGTATCAAAAGCACTGCTAGGAAAAGAAAAAATTGATTATGGTTTAGAGTTTGACAAGTTATCACTATATCAAACTGCAAATTATTGTTATAATGATGCACAATTAACTTATGAACTTACAAGTTTCAACAGCGACTTGCTGATGAACTTACTTGTAATTATTGCAAGAATTGGAAGAATGCCAATTGATGACATTGCAAGGGTAGGAGTGTCACAATGGATTAGAAGTTTAATGTATTATGAACATAGAAAAAGAAATGCACTCATTCCAAAAAGAGAAGAATTACAAAAAAGATCAGAAGGAGTTATGTCAGATGCAGTAATTAAAGATAAAAAATATAGAGGAGGGTTAGTTATTGAGCCAAAACAAGGAATTCATTTCAAAGTAGTTGTAATGGATTTTGCAAGTCTATATCCAAGCATAATCAAAGTTAAAAATTTATCCTACGAAACAGTCAGATGTTCTCACGAAAAATGTAAAAAAAATACAATCCCCCAAACAAATCATTGGACATGTTCTAAAAAAAATGGATTGACTGCATTGATCATAGGCTCATTACGAGACTTGAGAGTAAATTATTACAAAAGCCTCTCTAAAAAGGAGACGTTAACTGACGAACAAAGACAACAGTATACAGTTGTCAGTCAAGCACTGAAGGTAATTTTGAATGCTAGTTATGGCGTGATGGGTGCAGAAATATTTCCATTATATTTCCTCCCAGTAGCAGAAGCAACAACGGCAGTGGGTAGACATACAATTTTAGAGACAATTAAAAAATGCGAAGACATTGACATTGAAGTTCTATACGGGGATACAGATTCATTATTTATTAAAAATCCTACAGAAGAACAAATTCAAAAAGTAATTGAACAAGCTAAAAATGATCACGGAGTAGATTTAGAAATTGACAAGACGTACAGGTATTGTGTACTGAGCAATAGAAAGAAAAATTATTTGGGGGTAACAAATTCTGGAAAAGTAGATGTAAAGGGCCT
This sequence comes from Candidatus Nitrosopumilus sp., assembly GCA_028351415.1. Taxonomy (GTDB): domain Archaea; phylum Thermoproteota; class Nitrososphaeria; order Nitrososphaerales; family Nitrosopumilaceae; genus Nitrosopumilus. Next base: position 23,299 of record JAOMJV010000008.1, on the reverse strand, counting down.
TACTGGAAAAAAATCCCACACTCCTGCATTCATTAAAAAACTATTTTTTGAATTGGTAGATGTTCTGTCTGAAGTTCAAACAATGGAAGATTTTGTGAAAGCAAAAAAACAAATTTCTGAAAAAATTTCAGTTTGCGGTAAAAAATTGCAAGCAAAAGAAATTCCTTTAGAAGATTTAACATTTAATGTGATGTTAAGTAAAGCACCATCAGAATATACAAAAACGATACCACAGCACATTAGGGCAGCAAAGCAGTTAGAAGGAATAAGAGAAATAAAAAAAGGAGACAGGATATCATTTATCAAGATATTAAACAAACCAGGGGTTAAACCAGCAGAGTTAGCAAAAAAAGAAGAAATAGATTCTAAAAAATACTTGGAATTTTTAGAATCAACATTGGAACAAATAACATCATCCATGGATTTAGATTTTGATGTGATGCTTGGAAAACCAAAACAGACAGGATTAGATGAATTCTTTTGGAGTTGATTGAATAATGGAAGTTGACGGATTATACTTAACAATTCTTGGAACATTGGCAGGAATTTTAATTCTTAGTGGATGGGTAGAACAAATCTACAAAGGTTACAAAACCAAAAGCATGCAAGATATTTCTAAATTTTTAATGATATTCATTGCAGCAGGATCAACATTATGGCTAGTTTACGGATCAATCGTATCAGACGTGTTTATTATAGGCACGAATATTGCAGGACTAATTTTGATGATCATCGTTTCAGCAATGAAAAGAAAGTATCAAAAAATAGTTAAGGCATGATAAATTCAACCAAGAATTAAATACGATATAAAAAAATCCATACAAAGATGTTTGTAATTAATTGTAAAAACTATGAAGAAGTATCAGGTGATAAAATTATTAAATTTATAAAAATTGCAGAACAGGTTTCTAAAAAATATAAAATTAAAATCGCCATATCGCCACCACAGCACCTAATAGGGTTAGTTGCAAATAGTTCAATTTCAATCTTAGCTCAACACATAGATGATTCAAAAATTGGAAGCACCACAGGGTTCATAGTTCCAGAATTATTAAAAAAATCTAAAGTTGATGGATCATTAATCAATCATAGTGAACATAGAATTTCAAGTAAAGAAATTAAAAAACTGGTTTTAAAGCTAAAGGAGTTAAAAATGATATCCATATTATGTGTAAAAGATATTGCAGAAGTTAAAAAATACATCAAACTTGATCCAGACTTCATTGCAATAGAACCACCAGAGCTGATTGGTTCAGGGAAAGCAATTTCTAAAGAAAAACCAGAATTAATTGCAAAGGCTGCAAGCATAGTTAACAATTCAAAAAATAAAACAGAATTGCTTTGCGGTGCAGGGATTGTATCAGGCGAGGATGTATCAAAAGCAATTGAGTTAGGATCAAAAGGAATTCTTGTTGCAAGTGGCATAATTAAAGCAAAAAATTGGAATAAGATTATTTCTGAATTTTCAAAGGCATTAGTTTAAAAAGCTAAAACATCTACAAGTTCCTAAATGGTAAAGAATAAGCCAGTTTATTCATTTGAAGAAGCAGATAGTAAAAATAGAATGTTGTTAGGCGGAAAAGGTGCAGGCTTAAGTGAAATGACTCGATTAAAACTACCTGTACCTGCAGGGTTTACAATTACAACTGAAGTTTGTAACAAGTATTATGACAATAATAAAAAACTTCCAAAAGATTTGATGCCAGCAGTTATGAAGAACATTGCAAAAATGGAAAAAAAGACAGGGAAAAAATGGAATTCAATAAAAAATCCATTACTAGTTTCAGTTCGTTCAGGTGCAGCAACATCGATGCCAGGAATGATGGATACAATTTTGAATTTAGGGCTAAATGAGCAGACAGTAGAGGGTTTTGCAGAACAAACAAAAAATCCAAGATTTTCATGGGACTCGTATAGGAGATTTATTCAATTGTTTGGCAAAGTTGTATTTGGGGTAAATGATGAAAAATTTGATCATGTTTTAGATGCAGTAAAAGAAAAACAAGGGATTACAGATGATAGTAAACTAAACGTAGAATCACTAAAAACAATTGTGTTAGAATATAAAAAAATTTGTGAAAAACATACAAAAAGAAAATTTCCAGATACACCAGATGAGCAATTAGTGTTATCGATTGAAGCAGTTTTTAAAAGTTGGATGGGAGAAAGAGCAATAGTTTATCGTGAAAAAAATAACATTACAAAAGACATTGCAAATGGAACTGCAGTAAACATCGTGGCAATGGTATTTGGAAATATGGGAGATGATAGTGCAACGGGAGTTGTGTTTACAAGAAACGGTCATAATGGTAAAAAAGAGATTGAAGGAGAATATCTGATTAACGCTCAAGGAGAAGATGTTGTTGCAGGTGTAAGAACAGGAGTGAGTATTGAATTATTAAAAAAAGATATGCCAAAGTCATATAAAGAATTAAGCAGTGCGTGTACAAAATTAGAAAAATATTTCAGAGAGCCACAAGATATTGAATTTACAATTGAGCAAGGAAAATTTTACCTGTTACAAACAAGAACTGCAAAGATGAGTGCAGGGGCATTAGTAAAAACATCAGTAGATATGGTTAAAGAAAAATTAATTGATAAAAATAGGGCACTTACAAGAATTCCAGCACAGCAATTAGAAGCATTGCTGCATAGAACAATGGATGAATCTAAAATTAAAGATTTTAAACAATTAGCAAAGGGAATTGCAGCATCCCCAGGAGCTGCAAGTGGAATAGTGGTATTTGGTGTGAAAAAAGCAATAGAATTAGGAGACGCAGGTAAAAAAATCATACTAGTAAGAAAAGAAACAAAACCAGAAGACGTTCCAGCATTCTTTTCATCAGAAGGTATTTTGACGAGTTTAGGTGGAAAGTCATCTCATGCGGCAATTGTTTCAAGAGGAATGGGAAAACCATGCATAGTAGGATGTCCAGAATTAAAAATTGATTATGATAAAAACATAGGTACAGCAAATGGAATAACAATCAAAGAAGGCGATACAATTACTATTGACGGAAGTGAGGGAACTGTCTTTATTGGAGAAATCCCAACAGTGGAACCTAAAGTAACAAAAGAGTTTGAACAAATCTTAGAATGGGCACAAAAAACAAAAACAATAGGAATTAGAGCTAATGCAGATACTCCAGACGGTGCAGTATTAGCAAGGAAGTTTGGAGCCCAAGGCATCGGATTATGCAGAACAGAAAGAATGTTCAACGGCAGTGATAGAATTAACTTATTTGTAGAAATGATCATGGCTGAAAATATTGAAGAACGAAGTAAAATTTTGAAAAAATTAGGCCAATTACAAAAAAGCGACTTTATTCAAATTCTAAAAGCAATGGAAGGATATGAAGTTACAATTAGATTACTAGATCCACCATTACACGAATTTTTACCTAATCCAGAAGAATTGGTTGAAAAAATTCAAAAATTAAAAGCAAGTGGGAATACAAGTGAAGTACATAAAGCAGAAATTGTACTAAAGAGAGCAAGGGAACTTTCAGAAATTAATCCAATGATGGGTCACAGAGGAGTAAGGGTGGGAATTACATATCCAGAAATTTATGAAATGCAAATCAGAGCAGTGTTTGAAGCATTAGTTGAATTAACAAAGAAAAAAGTCAAAGCACATCCACAAATTATGATACCGCAAATTAGTAGTATTGCAGAATTAAATCATATAAAGAAAATATACGATGTTATTAAAAAAGAGACAGAAACAAAATACAAGATGAAATTAAAAATAAACTTTGGAACTATGATAGAAGTAGTAAGGGCAGCATTAACCGCACATGAACTTGCAAAGACAGCAGAATTCTTTAGTTTCGGTACTAATGATTTGACTCAAGGAACATTTAGTTTCAGCAGAGAAGATGTAGAGGGGAAATTCTTGCCAGAATACATGGAAAAAGAACTACTAGAAAGAAATCCATTTCAATCAATTGACGTAACAGGCGTAGGTAGTTTAATTAAAATGGGCATATCGGCAGGTCGTGGAGTCAGAGCAAATATGGAGATGGGCATATGCGGGGAACACGGAGGAGATCCAAGTTCAATTAAATTCTGCCACGGGGAAGGACTAAGTTATGTTAGTGCATCGCCGCATAGAATTCCCATTGCAATTGTAGCAGCAGCACAAGCAGCAATTGAGCAACCAAAGAAAGTAAAAAAGAGTAGAAAATAATACATTTTAAACTAACCAAGATCAATTATAATTGAATTGTTGCCAAGAATTGATTCCATAAAGCAAATAAGATTAAAAATTGGCATCACACAAAAAAAACTAGCAGAGATGACACAGGTTAGTACATCAATGATTAATCAGATAGAGTCAGGAAGAAGTCAACCAAGTTATGACACAGCAAAGAAAATTTTTGAAAATCTTTCAAAGTTAGAAGGGGAGTCATCATCACATACAGCAGGAGATTTTTGTAGTAAGGTAATCATAAAATTAAAACCAACAAACACATTGCATGATGCAATTAAAAAAATGCACGAATTATCAATTAGTCAAATTCCAGTTTTTAATGGAACAGACGTAGTAGGAGTGGTTTCAGAAGATGGAATTGTGAGACATTTAGCAGATAAGGGAGAAGCAGAGTTAAAAAAAGCAAAACTATCTGACACAATGGATTCCATTCCACCAATTGTGAATTTTGATACTCCAGCAAATGTTTTAGTTCCACTGATAAGATATACAAAATGCATCCTAGTATCAAAAAATTCAAAAATCATAGGAATCATCACAGCCTCAGACACTCTAAAAATGATGGAATAATTTAATTAAATTTATTTTTAAAAACAACTTCATCTAAACTCAATTGACCTCCACGTTCTTTGGCAGGTTCGCTAGATTTTCCAACAACTATCATTAAAACAATCAAATGATCATCTGGAAGATCAATTATTTTTGCCATTTCATCATAATCAAAACCCACCATAGGGCAAGAATCAAGTCCCATTTGTCTGGCTGCAAGCATTATTGTTTGACCTGCAAAACCACAAGAACGCATTGCCTCATCACGTCTATTTTGAAGGCTATCAGAATATTTTTTTTCTAAAGATGATTTAACTAATTCTTGTTTTTCAACAGGATGGTTTTTCCAATATCTTAACGGATCATCTTTCCAGGCATTCATATTTCCACATAATAATACCACCAAGGATCCATCAACAGGTTGTGCTTGATTTCTTGCAGCAACTCCAATTTTTTCTTTTATGGATTGATCAGCAATTGTTACAAATCTCCAGTTTTGTTGATTGTAGCTAGTAGGTGAAAGAATAGTTAATTTCATTAAGGAATCAATTTGTTCAGATGTCATTTTGTAGGTACTATCAAATTTTTTAATTGCACGTCTAGTAGAAATTGCTTCAAAAGTATCCATATTCAATTATTCTAAATCATGTATCAATTTAATTGATTGGAAAAAAATAAAAATGATCGATCATTGTATTACAGGATAACCTTCGGCTCATATATCTAAATTCAACAGATAGAATATGGGAGTTCAAGATCTTGAAAAATTATTTGACATTAATCAACAGATCAAACAAATTGATAAAGAAAATCATTATAATTTTATGATTGATACAGATACCAAAGAAGGCAAAACAAGAATAATCATAGACGAGTTTGGAACATGGCAAAAAGTTCCATTTTTAACAGAAGAAGAGGCAGGAGAATTTAGAAAAAAAGGATTCAGGCAATTTGTACCAGATTTGATTGATTTTAAAAATAAAGTAATTATCGAATATCAAGAAGAATCAAAGGGCAGGCAAGGAGTATTAAGAAGACGTGGAAAAATTAACAAAAAAGGACATGATGAGTTTAGTGATGAAGACAAAGATATCTTCTATGAATTAGCAAAATTTAATCAATTAAAAATTTGGGAAAATACCCCACCTGAAAAACAAAAAGAAGAATTAAAAGAATTTTTAAAAGTATTTTCTAGTAAAAATTAATCAACTTTGATCAGTTATTACATTGTTCTAGGGAGTGTTAATCATACGATAAAATATTTCTAGAAATATACAACAATTAAGCGATTTCCTAAATACTCATCATGATTGAAGATTATATTGAATTCAGATAAATTAGATGCTATTGATTATGTGATTCTTGCTTGTATTAAAAATGGAGTAAAAAAGTATACAAGCATTTTTAAAAATTGTAAAAAAACTAATGCTGGAAAATTTCGAGAACATGTTAACGAATTAGAAGACATGGATTGGATTACAATTGATTCAAGTGAAAATTGGTTTATCAGAAACACCAATCCATCAATCATATTGAAAAAAGACGGAATAAAATTTGTTGAAGAAAATATAGCCAAAGTACAAGAATACTGGGATGTACAAATGAAAGATAGGAAGTAAATAATTTAAAACTATTACCTAAATTAGATGTTGGTGTTTTTATTTTAAGATCATAATTTAATAAAACAGATAAGAAATAATTTTCACTCTAAATCTAGTTTCTTCTCTTTAGATTCTTCCTTTGGCGTATCTTCTTCTAGAATATCTTCAGTCATTTTTTTAATTGTATAGTCATATTGTTTCTTTTGATTTTTAGACACTAATTTTTTGATTTTCATTTTTAGATTTACTCCAGATACAATCATGGCAATTCCAAAAAATAGCGCTATGCCAGTATAGAAACTTAGACCGTAAGTCATGACAAGGTTAAACCCAATAATTATGACTACTATCCCAACTAGAACTAAAAGAATTGGAATTTGTTTTATCATAATTTATCGAGATAACAGGGCTTGATTAACTTTGATTAAATGTCCAATCCTAGTTTTTTGTAGTATCACAGTTAAACTTCAAAACTACTTTGAGATTCAAAGTCATCAAAAGTTTATTCTAAACACGATGATCAGATAAATAGTAAAAACAATTAAAGATAAATTTTATTTTGGATGAGAACACAATTCAGTTAAAACACCATTTAATGATTTAGGATGAATAAAGGTGACTTTAGTTCCAGCAGATCCAGGTCTAATTTTACCTAAAAATTGAATGCCACAACCCTCCATTCGTTCAACTTCACCTTCAATGTTATCAGTGTCTAATGCCAGATGATGAAGTCCCTGACCTTTCTTATCAAGAAATTTTTTAATCGGACTAGAGTCATTTGTTGGTTGCATTAATTCAATTCGTCCGTTTTCTAATTCAATGATAGCAATTTTTACTCCTTCAGATTCTACGGTTTCAAATTCAACATGGTCTGCACCCAATGCTTGTTGGTAGATTTTTGCAGATTCTTCAACATCATCTACAGCAATTGCAATATGATCAATTTTCAATTAAAAAATATACATTGTTTGGATACTTTAAGGGTTTTTCATCTTCTATCCTGCTCAAGGTATTCTTGCTCTTCTTCATCAACTTCTTCATCAAATGGTTCATCTTCAACTACTTCAATTTTCTCTTCAGACATTATTCCAACATACAAAGAAAAGTCCTACCATTAACATTTTTCTAATAAATTATAATGGATGAAAATTTAGAACGTAAAAAAATAATACAAAATTTTGACATGGTTTAGTTTATTTAAAATTATGAAAAATAAAACAAATGTTGTGACTGGGGATTTATGGAGTGTTATTAAGGGTAAAAAGGTCTAATTCTCCATCGTGAATGAATTAAAAGTAAAAAAAGATTTTACAGGTATTTACACACAAGAATCTCCATGCGGATATCTAATGGAAATGAAAAAATTAGGATACTCCATATCAGATTCAACAAAACCGTTGTACAATTCAATCGTAGAGGAACTTGAAAATAAATTATCCAGACCCATCAACATTCTAGATTTAGGAAGTTCGTATGGCATCAACTCAGCATTAATGAAATACAATTTAACAATGACAGAATTGAATAATTTCTTTTTAACTGAAACAGAACCTACAAAAAAAGAAACTAAACAATTCTATGAAAAATGTACTAGTGACGATAAGATGTGCTTCTATCAAATAGATATTTCAGATGAAGCTCTAAAATTCTCCGAAGAGATGGGTTTGTGTGAAAAAGGAATCAAGGTTAATCTGGATGATGAGAAATTAGATCTACTAGAATTGTTGCCAAAAGTAGATGTGGTGATTGCAACTGGTTGTATTGGATATATCGGGTACATGGCATTTGTAAATTTGTTAAAAGTGATTAAAAATAGACAGTCAAACTCAATTGGAGATAAAACAGAATACAACTCCCCAATCTTTGCATTTTCTGTTCTCAGAATGTTTGATATGAACGATATTGAAAAAACATTTGAGAGGTACAACTACTCCATTGTAAAAAGGGATATGAAACCAATAATTCAAAGAAAGTTTTCAGATATTAAAGAAAAAGATGAAACTGTCTCCATATTACATGGAATGGGAATTAATACCAGAGAGTATGAGGATGACGGTAATTTCTATGCGGACTTCTACATTGCAAAATACAAAAATTAAGATTTAAATTAATATTAAAAAATATTGTAACACAATTAAAAATGGAAAATAAAAGTGCTCGATTTTTTAAATTAACATGTATGTGTAATTTGAAAGAAAATAAGAGCATTTGTAGAATCATAAAATATATGTGAATAGATTTTAATTTACAAAATTTTAAATTTCATAAAATTAGTTAAAATCATTGAAAGAATTAGATACAGAAGAGAAAATTTTAAAGTTAGTTGAGCAGAGTTTAGAATTATATCAACAAGGCAAATATGGTGAAGCAATATCATGTTATGATAATATAATTAAACTGGATCCTGAATATGGAGATGCACATTACAACAAAGGCATTGCATTATTTGATCAAGGTTTATTTGAAGAATCCAACAAGTGCTATGACCAAATAATCAAAATTGATCCTACACACAAAGAGGTATGGTTAAACAAAGGTGTTAACTTGTTCATGCTTGAAAAATATGAAGAATCAATAGAATGCTATGATGAATCAATCAAGATAGACCCTGAAGATGGTATGGGATGGTCAAATAAAGGCGAATCTCTAGTCATCCTAGATAGGTGTGAAGAAGCTATGACATGTTATGATGAATCAATCAAAATAAATGATAAATCAGCATATGTGTTGTTTATGAAAAGTAAATTGCTATTTGATTTAGAAAAATATGAAGAATGCATACAATTTTGTGATAAATCAATCAAGATAGACCCTGAAGATTCAGACGTATTATTTTGTAAAGGTGATTCGTTAAAAAAATTAGGTAGAGATGAGGAAGCACAACAATGTTTTAGAAAAGCAAAAGTGCTAGAAAAGTAAAAAATAGTAAAATTATGAATCTGTTAGAAAAAATTAAACATCAAATACAGCATACAGGGATTAGGGAATTGATCTTTGCGCATAATCAGGTCTAACATTACTCTGGGACATTAAATTACAAACTACAATTAAAATAAAATCGTGAAAAGATCTAACTAAAAGACTTCTTTTGGACGGTATTCTCCAAACACTTCTCTGAAAGTATTACTAATTTCACCAGTTGTAGCAAATGCTTTTGCAGCTGTAACTATGTAGGGCATAAGATTTTCTTTAGTGTCAGCAGCAGCTTGCATTGCAGACAATGCTTTTTCTAATTTTTTAGAATCACGATCTGCACGTAATTTTTTGAGTGCTTTCTTTTGTTGAATTTCAATCCTACCATCAATTCTAAGTAAATCAGGTTGTTCTTCATCCTCAGAATATTTATTGACACCAACGATAACCCTATCTCCACTATCAGTTTCTTTTTTGAGACGATATGCATTTGCTCTAATTTCAGATTGGAAAAATCCCTTTTCAATTGCTTTAACAGAACCGCCCATTTTTTCTACTTTCTTCAAATATTTCCAAACATCAGCCTCAATTTGGTCACATAACTCTTCAAGATAATAGGAGCCAGCAAGAGGATCGGCAGTTTTAGTAATTCCACTCTCATGTGCTACAATCTGTTGCGTTCTAAGAGCAATTTTTGCAGATTCCTCAGTTGGAAGTGCAAGTGCCTCATCTCTGGAATTTGTATGAAGTGATTGAGTACCCCCTGCAACTGCAGCCATTGTTTGAATTGCAACTCGTACAATGTTGTTGTTTGGTTGTTGTGCAGTTAATGATTCACCACTAGTTTGAGTATGGAATTTTAATTGTAAGGAGCGAGGATTTTTTGCGCCAAATTTTTCTTTCATAATTTTAGCATAGACTTTTCTTGCAACTCTGAACTTTGCAACTTCTTCAAAGAACTCTATAGTGCAACAAAAGAAAAAGGACAAACGAGGTGCAAAGTCATCAATTTTTAATCCTTTGTCGATGCAAGTTTGAATGTATGCAATTGCATTTGCTAGAGTGAATGCAATCTCTTGAGTTGCAGTACAACCAGCTTCTCTCATATGGTATCCAGAAATTGAAACAGGATACCAAGAAGGAACTTTTTCTGCACAATATTCAATCATATCTCCAATCAGTCGCATAGAAGGTTGAGGAGGATAAATGTAAGTATTTCTTGCAATGTATTCTTTTAAAATGTCATTTTGCGTAGTTCCACGCAACTCATGACTTTTGAATCCTTGTGCCTCGCCAACTGCAATGTAATACGCAAGTAATGTTGATGCACTAGAATTAATCGTCATAGAAGAACTGACCTTACCAAGAGGAATGCCATCAAAGGCAGTCATCATGTCTTTAATGGAGGTAATTGAAACACCAACCTTTCCAACTTCACCCTCAGATTGAGGAGAATCAGAATCATATCCAATTTGGGTAGGCAAATCAAATGCCATACTAAGACCGGTTTGACCTTTTTCAAGCATAAATTTGAATCGTTCATTAGTTAATTTCGCATCACCAAATCCAGAATACTGTCTCATGGTCCAAAATCTTTCACGGAACATTCCAGGATGTATGCCTCGAGTAAAAGGATACTTCCCAGCATCTTCGGCAGGTTTCTTTTTTGGGGATTTTTGATAAATACGTTTTACAAGGAATGTGGAATCAGTGAATATTTTCTTTTCAGGGACTTTTAATTTTACAGATTTTTTTGCAACCATAATATCACTTTAACAAAGATTTTGTGAGTTTGTCACCGACAGTAAAAGGATCAAGTGTCTTTAATTGTAATTTTTTGATATAATTAGAGAAAGTTTTATCAGATTCTAGCATTTCATCAACCTTTTTCTTGATGTTATTTAAAACAATGTCTTTTAGTTCTGCCTCAAATCGTTCTAAATCTTTTTCAACTTTAAATTTATTTTTTATGAGCATCATATCTTTCAGAGTTTTTGCAAAAACAGCAATACCAGAATTTTTTTTGACAGAAGTTTTCAAAATTGTAGGGTTTCGTTTAGAATCACCGATATAATCACGTACAGCGTCAAAGAGTTGGTTAGTTCCAGCAAGATCACTTTTGTTTACTACATAGATATCGCCAATTTCAGTTAAACCAGCTTTAATAGTTTGAATACTATCGCCAGTATTTGGATTAAAAACAACTACAGTGATATCAGCAATATTAGATATTTCCACTTCAGTTTGTCCAGCACCCACGCTTTCAATTATTATAGGATTGAATCCAGCATATTCTAAAATTCGAATACTGTTTCGTAATGAGTGTGAAACCGCACCAGTTGCACCTCTAGATGCAATACTTCGAATGTATGTTCCAGAATCAGTAGATTCAGTCATTCTAACTCTATCGCCCAAAATTGCCCCACCGGTAACATGACTAGTAGGATCAATTGCCAACACAGCAGGTTTTGAACCTAATTTTTTGAGAGAGATTACAGTTTTGTTAATCAGGGAGCTTTTTCCAGCACCAGCAGGTCCAGTAATTCCAATTATACTAGACTTGCCAGAATCTTTAAAAATTTTTTTTAATAATTTTTTTGTTTCTTTTGGATCATTTTCAACAATAGTGATTGCCTTTGCAATTGCACCGCGTTTTCCTTTTTTTAAATCAGAAAGTAATTCCAACATACAATAAGATTTAGAGGGTACAATAAAATCTTGTTTGTGATCTAAGGAGTAGAATAGATAGTATTTGGAGAAGGGGTGTTTAGTTCATGAATTTCAGTTTTTAATTGGACGTAACCAAATTCTTCATGTTCAATCTCCATAACTACAGGATGGATTTCCCAACCATATTTCGGTACATTTGGAAATTGAATGATTTCTATAAATTCTGAATCAGAAAACGTTTTTTGGAAGGAAGTTTCCATTCCAAGAATTTCAAGTATGACAGAATTTGTTTTATCAGATTTATCAATATAGGAAACTTCAACATATCCAGCATCATAATAAATTGCATTTATCTGAAAATTTTCACGAAGTGGATCCTTGTCATCAGTTGCACCTCCAGTTAAAAAAACAAGTGCCAAAATTGTAAAGATTCCAAGAACTAATGGAGGTCCTAGTTTTTTAGCCATGTTTGAATTCTTTTCTCATACTTCTAAGAAATCTAGAATTTATTCGGATTCTCTCCAAAGTTTGAGTTTGAGTTCTTTCAGTTCCAGGAGTAGGGTTATTTTTAAAAAATAATTTAATTTCTTTTTCCATAGAATCATCAGCTACACCAACAATGCTAGCTACAATTCTATTAAATAATGGATTACCGTGTCCAACTTTTTTATTAATTTTTTTCCAATTTTTATTCAACCATTGCCATAAGACTTTATCACCATGAGGATTTCCAGCAACTTTCATTATGGGTAATTGCATATTTTGAGAACGAACATCAGGTGTTTGTGAAAAATTAAGCGTTTTAAGAAGTAATTTTTTGTTTTGAAATCCACACATTGCACCTAGGAAACGAAGTTTTTGTTCCATTGTTTTTGCATTTGCATATAATTTCTTTAACTCGTCAAAAGTTTTTGAATTTCCATTCCAAGCTGCAATTGAGCAAATTGTTTCAGTTAAATCTGGAGATAGAGAACCAGGTTGTTTTAAGAATTTTTCATATTTTGCCAAAGCTACTTCGGTAACATCATCATCATTCATTTTTCCCAAAACAGCGATTGCAAACGTACGTAATAGCGCATCAGTATGTTTATCAGATTTACTAGGTTCCCATCCTAATTTTGACAATATTTTTCTGAAATAATTAATAGCATAACTTCTAATTTCTTCTGCAAATGGCTCATCAAATGCACGAAAATATAATGACGCCAAATTATGTGCAACGTTAACGGATGCCAAGTAGCTATCTTCATCAAAGTATGCATCAGAAAAGTCAAGATAATTGCGGACTTTTTCGTCGCCTGAAACACAAAGAGAAAACAAATCATTTTGTATTGCCCATCTATCAATTGGAGGAATACGTTTTGAGTCAACTAGCATTTTAAGATCAAGTAAAATTCCTTCATCATATTTTACACGATAGAATCCCTTTCTGCCATAATTTGCCACAAATCCAACTGTGTTTTTAGGTAGTTTTACTGACATTGATTTTTTAGAAAATAGTTTTTTTGTTGTTTCTTTTTCTAATCCCAAAGATAATGGGATAGACCACAAACCTTTACTGAATTTTTTATTATGTTCTAGCAAGTATCGTTTCTGTGTAAGTTTCAAATTATCGCCATCCTGATTAATTTCAACGACAGGGAAGCCAGGTTGTTTTAGCCAGGTATTGATCATTGAAGTTACAGGCATGTTGGATGCCTTACCAATGGCATTCCACAAATCTTGACCTTGAGCATTTTTGTATTTAAAATCAGAAAGATATTTTTTTAATCCTTTTTGAAAATTTGGTTCCCCGACATAATTTTCTAACATACGCAACACGCATCCGCCTTTGTCATAGGATATTGCGTCAAAAATTTCGCGAATTTCAGCTGGAGAGTTTACTTTGACGTCTATCGGATGTGTAGTTTTTAATGAATCAAGGCTCATTGCGACGTTCATGGCATCTTCTACAAATTGATTCCATAAATCCCATTCAGGGTAAAACTTGTCGACAAATTTTGTCGCCATGAAAGTTGCAAAACTTTCATTGAGCCATAAGTCATTCCACCATTTCATTGTAACAAGATTTCCAAACCACATGTGTGCAATTTCATGAGAAATTACTTCGGCAATGAATTGCTTAGTTCTAGTGGAAGATGTTTTTGGATCATAAAGTAAAATTGTTTCTCTAAAAGTAATAGCGCCCCAATTTTCCATAGCACCTGCAGCAAAATCAGGAATAGCAATTAAATCAAGTTTAGGCAATGGAAATTTTATTCCGAAATATTTTTCGTAAGAAATAAGAAGTTTTTTTCCTAAATCTAAAGAGAATTTACCTCTAGAAGTATTTCCTTTTGTAGTAACTACTCTAATCTGAATTTTACCAGCTTTTCCAGTAAGATATTCAAATTCTCCAACTCCAAGGTAAATTAAATACGTTGAAACCAATGGTGTTTTTTGAAAGTTGTAGGTAGTTTTACTTCCAAATTTTTTCTTGGAGTTCACAGGCATGTTAGAGATTGCAGTGAATTTATTCTCGGCGATAATTGAAATTTCAAAAGTAGCCTTGGCTTCAGGTTCATCCCAACATGGAAATGCACGTCTAGCATCTGCTGCTTCAAATTGTGTAGTGGCTAGATATTTGGTTTTACCGTTTTGTTCGTACTTGCTACGATAAAATCCAAGTAAACGATCATTTAGAATTCCTTGAAACTCTAATTCAACAACACATGATCCACGAATCTTTTCTGCAAGTTTAATTTGTAATTCCTCTTTTTTTTCATTTAATTTAGGAGAAGATGTAATTATTTTTTTACCGGATTTAACAACACATGATTTTATTTTTATTTCAGCACAATGCATAGTTATGACATCGGTAGGTTTTTTGCAGTTAATTGAAATAGACTCTAAACCATCAAAAGTGAATTTTTTTAAATCAGGTTCAAAGGTTAATTTGTAATTAGTAGGAGATGTATCCACAATTCAACTATATTTTTAGGCTTTATTTAGATTCTCCATCTAATAAAATAATGTTTAAAAAATCATTCAGTTTCAGGTTTTGGTTTTGGCTTTGGGGTTGAAGCTTGATCTGCTTTTAATCCCTTGTAACGATTTCTGATTGTTACCTCTGTAACTCCTGCAGCCTCTGCAAGATCTCTCTGAGTGATAGATACACCATTTTTAACACATGCTAGATACAATGCTGTTGCTGCAAGTCCCATTGGATCCTTACCAGCAGACTCTTTACGCTCTTGTGCATCTTTTAGTACTTTAACTGCATAACGTTTTGTTTTTTCAGACATTTCTAACTTACTAGAAATTCTTGCAATGCATTGAATAGAATCAACTACAGGCATTTTTAATTCTAGTTCGTGATGGAGTAATCTATAGCATCTTGCAATATCTTTTCTTTTTACATTTGCAGAGTCAGCAATATCTTTTAGAGTTCTAGGTGTTGCAGTGTCTCTACATGCAGCATAAAGGGATGCAGCAATCATTGCAGAGATAGAGCGTCCTCGAACTAATTTTTTTTCTAATGCTTTTCTGTAAATGTAAGCTGCTTTTTCAAGAACATTTGCAGGAACTGAAACTTTATCTTTTAATTTATTTAAATCACTAAGAGCTTGTCTAAGGTTTCTATCTACGGGTTCATGAACTTGACTTCTACTATCCCAAGTTCTAAGACGTTCAATTGTACTTTTCATTGTTGTTGATAATGGTTTTCCAGATGCATCTTTGTTTAATGGATTGATTACAGTTGATAGTCCCATGTCATGTATCATTAATGATGATGGAGCACCAGTTCTTGCAGGATCAGCACCACCGTCTTTTTGAAAAGATCTCCATTCGGGTCCAGATTCTTGAGATTTTTCTGAAATTACATAACCACATTTAGAACAAAACTGTTCACCGGTAACATCATCAGTGAGAAGAGAATTTTTTCCACAACGTAAACAACTAGGAGTGGTGTTTGCAGCTGCCAATTCAGTACCCCTTATGCAGCTGCCCTTTTGATACAGATATCGATTGTTGAGACATCACGATTTCTACCATCAGCAGCTACTAAAGATTCTGAACCAATTGTAACACTAGCAATCTCAAATGCAGGTTTAGTTTTACTAAGTACAGATTGAGCAACATCAATTGCAATGGCAGTAGTTAATCCTCTTGCCTTAATTGTAACTGCAGGTTGCGTAGCTAACTGAATAATAGCTGCAGTAACATAAGTCATCAATGGTTTCTTACCGATGAAAATAGTATCTCTAGAAGTATTAGACATACAAGAGTAATTTTCAGGTCTAATTTAAAGGAAATAGTCCAATTAGTTATCGATCAATATAGTTTAGAGACAATGTTAAGCATATTTTTCATTTTAAGACAGAATACAAGAAAAATAACAAAAAGGAATTTTATTTTATTTTATACTGGATCGAAGAAAAATAAAGCTTTTAAAATATACAAAATAGAACCATGATAATGAAGCAAAAAACTGCATCTCGAAGTATCAAAATTTTAGTTGCCAAATTAGGATTAGACGGTCATGATAGAGGCGCACTAGTACTGTGTAGAGCATTTAGAGATGCAGGTATGGAGGTAATCTATTCAGGTTTATTTGCCACTCCAGACAGAATTGCACAAATTGCAGAAGATGAGGATGTAGATGCAGTTGCAATGAGTTTGTTAAACGGAGCACACGGAACATTGTTTCCAAGAGTTGTAAAAACAATACAAAAGAAAGGAATCAAGGATGTTCTGATTGTAGGGGGAGGAGTAATACCAGAAATTGACCATGCAGAATTGGTTAAATCAGGAGTTGATCATGTATTTGGTCCAGGTACACCATTACCGACAATTATTGATCATATCAATACAGGCGTTTCAAAATTAAGAAAAATATAAAATAAAAAAAGATTATTCTGTGGAATCAGGCCACATCATTTTACGCATTTGTTTACCAACTTTTTCAATTTGGTGTTCGTCATATTTTTTCATGTATTGATCAAATGCATCTGAACCTTTACTTTGGTATTCAGAAATCCACTCGTTGTTGAATGTTCCATCTTGAATCATGGTGAGAACTTTTTTCATGTTATCTTTGCTTGCAGCATCCATAACCATAGGGCCACGTGTTAAACCACCGTATCTAGCAGTTTCACTTACACGTCTCCACATACCATTAATTCCATATTTCTGAATTAAATCTACAATGAGTTTGAGCTCATGTAAAACTTCAAAGTATGCAATTTCTGGTTGATATCCTCCTTCAACTAGAGTTTCAAATGCGTTTGTAACCATAGAAGCTGTGCCGCCACAAAGGTCTGCTTGTTCACCAAACCAATCAGTTTCAACTTCTTCTTTGAAAGTTGTTTTGATTAATCCAGCTCGTGCACTACCTATTGCTTTTGCAATTCCTAAAGTTCTATCCCAAGCTTTTCCTGTAAAATCTTGTTCGACTGCAACAATAGATGGAGTTCCAAAGTTTTCAAGATATGTTTCTCGAACTTTAGCTCCAGGTCCTTTTGGTGCAACCATTATAAGATCTATATTGCTTGGTGCTTCAATCCATTTCCAATAGATTGCAGCTGCATGAGAAAATGACAATGCTTTTCCGTCTGAAAGATTTGGTTCGATTTCATCTTTGTAAATTTGTCCCTGAATCATATCCGGAATTAAGATGTGAATAATATCTCCTTGTTTGGTTGCATCTGCAACAGACATTACTTTATGACCGTCAGCTTCGGCTTTTTTCCAGCTTTTACCGCCTTCCTTAAGACCGATTATAACATTGAGACCAGAGTCTTTCATGTTATTTGCTTGTGCATCACCTTGAATTCCATAACCAATTACAGCGATAATTTCATCCTTTACAGGATCTAGACTGATATCGTTATCTTTCCATGTTTTTGCCATAACTAACCTAAAGGATATGCAAATATTAACTATCAAATACATTCAAGATAAAAAAACTAAATTTCAATAACATTGTCGCATGAGCGACATTTTACAGTGACTTTTTCTCCCGAAAGTCGTGTGAATCTTTTAGAACCACATTTAGGACAAATAGGGCAAGAACGTGCTGGCTCCATCAAATAATTAAGATAATGTAGATTTTATATCATTTTTTGTTAACAAAACAAACTCGATTGTTACGCATAAACATCAAAACGGGTTTGGCAATTACATCTATTAGATAAATAACCAAAAAATCAAAGGATTGTAGTGAAATACATTAGTTGCAAAGATGCAGAAAAAGATTGCACATGGTCAGCATCATCAGAAAATGAAGAGGAATTAATCTCAATGGTTAAAGAACACGTTTTAGCAGAACACAAAGAAATCGAATTGAGTCCTAAAAATTATTGCAACTTCAAAACACAAATTAAAACAAAAATATTCAAAGATGGAGTACAAGTTGAATCTGGAAGGTTTTGGTGGTGGGGTGAGAAGATGGAAAAAATAAACAAACTAATCGCAGATGAAAGACCTACTGCAAGACCTACAAAGCGTGCAAGGTTAGGATTCAAAAAAAGTGGCTTAATGTAATTCTAACTGAATTTTTTAAATCCAATATTGAATTCTTCATCAGAAATTTCACCATTGTTGTGTTTTTTTGTTAATACTTCTAATGCCGTGTCTTTTTTCAATTGTTGTTTTTTAATCATTTTTCCTATAGGTAGTAAAGTAATTCCAATAATTAGAATGACAATGGTAGGCCATTCAAAAGAACCAGTACTATTCCAGGCAGTAAGTAAACTAAATATCCCGTACATGGTAAATATGATACCACTTACAATTAGCATGTTGTCAAGGGAGTTGTTCATAATCTACAGAGGGAATAGGTCTTGATTAACTTTGGTTTAACATAAAATTTTTTACAATAACCCATATGTCTTAAACTAAAATCCAGAAACATCATTGTAGCCTATGTTCATTCCCTGTACTCTATGCAAAAAGCAAATGCATTTTGATGAGCGAAGAGTAAGGAATCAGCATTTCTATCATAGGTCTTGTGTGTGGCATGTTGCTCACTTGATTGCATTAGAGCATTTCTTTTAAAAAATGTATTTTCTTAAATGAACGTTATAACTTAAAATTTTCAATTTGAAATTAATTTAGGAAATTATCCCATAAAAATAGAAACCTAGAACAACGCATGCTAAAAAGAAGTTTAAAGATATTGAAATTTAATTAAAAAGTAGGTTCAAACTAAATAATTCTACCACTACCAAGAATACGAATAGTGGTAGACTCTGGTTTTAAAATTACAACAATTTGCCCTTTTTTACACACAATTGGTTTCTCAAAAGTTAGTTTTAATGGAGAGATTGATAAAAATTTTGCAGCCTTAATCTGTAATCCAACACTAACAAGGCATCCCTGATTCTCTGCAATGTCATTTTTGTAAAAAGGGCTTTTCTTAAAGTCAAGTTCAATTTCAGTTTTAATATCCACTGCATCTTCAGCGGAGATAACATCACCGCGTCCAACTTCGTCAGGTTTTGCACCCTTTACTGCAATTCCAACTCTTGCAGGATAAACAGATTCAACAGTAGGATCATCGTGCATTTGAATAGATTTTATTAAAACATCAATTCCGTGAGGATATAATTTTAAATTATCATATTGTTTTATGATCCCACCAGTTACCTTTCCTAAAATTACAGTTCCTACACCTTTAACATCAAAACAATGATCAATTACCATCTCAGGAGGATCAGTACTAACTAGTGGCGGTAGTTTATTCATTTCTTCTTTAATTTTATCAGGTTCAACTTTCAAATATTTTTCAACTACGGTGCCCTTTATCATCATCCCAAGTTTTGATTCATCAACATCAAAAGTATGAGACAAGATTCCTTTCTCCTTACCTAATGAATCAAGTGCAATGATTTGCTCTCCAGTGAATTTATCTAATTTATCAACATGGAATATCACATATTCAGCTAAATTAATTGCCTGAAATAGAGGTTGAATTTTTTCAGGAAAACCGTTTGGAATAATCCATGTTTTAATTATATCAGATTCCTTTCGATCAAACAGAGTTAGATCAGTTTCAGTTCCTTTTTTTCCAAATTCATGTGCAAGATCCTGTTTACCTAAAATTACAAAATTTATAGATTTAATCATAATAAATAAATAAAAAATTGGTTCTTATGAATTTTTGAATTCAATGCAATTTGGATAAAATATCATTAGTTGTTTTTTTAGTCAAAATGTAAATACTGTGAATCAATAAAAAAATTATGAGTGATATGAGATTCATAATTTTAGGAATCGCATTAATTTTTGTAGGTTTTATTATTTTAGGAGCGTTTGGTCATGAGTATCAAGCCGCAACCTTGGAATCAGATGAGTTTGGGACATGTTACGAATATTTTGAAGACAAACCACCATCAAAGATTAATTGTTCATTCAAAATAATGGATCAGACGGTATTTTTTGCATTGATTTTATCATTTGTGATATCAGGAATAATTTCACTGATCAAAGGAACCCGTGGAGACTGGGACAATAAAGTAAAACCAGAAGATATGACTGGACCAGGCAATGAAAAATAACATCAGACAGTGTCAGAATCATTGGAATTAAAAAATAAATCAGAGTCACCAATTTCTTTTTTAAATTGATCATGATCTATTTTGGATTTAATCATTTTTTCTCTAATATCGTGCATCATTTTATCTTCATCGCCAAGTAATTCATAATGATTAATCTTAGTATGCTCAAAATAATTTAAAACCAGGTCATCATCTTCAGGAAATGTTTTATCACAATATTTGCATTTCATTTTTTATAAAAATTGTTTCCAACATATACAACATACGGTGAAGAAAATTAAATCAAGGTGTACCATTAGAGTTATTTAAAATAAAACAAGACATCAACCCCATGTGGAAGAGTAAATGATAATTAATTTTTCCACATGAATAAAATTTAAGGATTAAGGAATTCTTTAATTTTTTTTAAATTTGCAACGTGTGATTCATGAAACACAACCATGGATTCAGATAAAGAATTCGGGAGTACTGTTTTTAAATTATCAACCAATTCATCTCCACTTTCAATCATTGTGTCAATAAGATTCTCAATCTCATTTTTATCACTAACCATATCATTATCTAAAAACAACATCGTAAATAAATATTAAAAATATTATTTGTTAAGATTTTTAAAATCTAAACATTTTGAATTGAATTCATTTAAATATTTTTTTGCATTAATTTGAGAATCTTGAATGTAGAGTTCACATGTTTCAGAATCAATCATAGGGGTATCCTTATCACTGGCAAAAAATTGCAATAATAAAATTCCTGCAAGCACAAATATCAAAATCAGAGGGAATTTGCTTGAAGAGATATCCATAATCAAACACAAATAATTTTAAACTTAAGGGTATTGAATGAGTAATTAATTTAATTATCTTTTTTGATTAAAGTCCCAGTAGAGCGAACTTTAGCAAGTTTTTGAATATTCCAGGATACAACTTCTCTAATTTTTTCAAAGTTTTCAGCCTGAAGTTTAACCATCATATCATGAGTTCCAATAGTTTCAAAAACATCCACAACTTGTTCTAATTCTTTTAATTGTTCAATGATAGCTTCTTCAGCACCTAATTCACAATTTAACATCACGTATGCATCAGTCACGAAATAGAGAATTAGTTGTGATTATTTAAAGATGGAGAAAGTTAGGTGTGACTACCATACAACATGGACCAGATCTTTGAGATTACGTCTAGATTTTGGGAATTTGCTTTGTTTAGGATAACCGATACACAGCACAGAGGATGGAACTAGATCAGTTTCAAGTATATCCATTATTTTTTGTTCATCAAACATCCCAATCCAAATAGAGCTTAATCCCAGGGCTTGAGATGCAAGTTGAGAATATCCAGCTGCAAGAGTAGCATCTTGAATGGCAAATTTTCTAAGAACGTAAGGAGGAAAATTAAATTTTACTCTAGAAGGGTTTTTACAAAAAACCAACACCACAGGGGCATCAACATAGGGTTGGTTATTGCACGCATCAATTAGTAATTTTTTCTTTTCAGGACTTTTAACATAAAATATTTCAAATCCTTGAAAATTGCCAGCAGTAGGAGCAGTGTCAGCTGCAGCAATTATTTTGTCAATTTTCATAGTTTCAACATGTTTATCAGAAAATTTTCTAGTAGAGCGTCGTTTTTTCAGAACAGCAAATAAATCAGTATCAACTACCTCAGTAGATTCAGACCTTAAAATAAAATCAAGAAGTTGATTTGGAATTCCAGGATCATAGTCATCAGGGGTTACTTCAGGGACATATCCTTTAGGAAAAGCTACATCATCGTCGGGGTGAAAATCTCTCATCAGCAATTTAACATATGTCTGATATTAAAGAATTAAAAATAATTTAAGTTTAAAAAGATTATTCAGCATCAAATTTATCGCAACCAGAAGTACATGGTTTATTCATTACTCCCTCACATTTGCCCAAATCATTATGCATAATTCTATGATGGGCACAAATTGAACATTTTTCTCTAAAATGACTAATCAATTCACCAGTAGAAAGTTCTGATTTTTCAATTTTTACCAGAGTTTCATTAGTCATAAAAAGTATCAAACATGAAGCAAGTTTAAACTTAATGATGTTAAGTAAGAAAGAAGATTTGAACATCTGCCCAAATTCTTCAATACAGGTAAGTTTGAAGTGTAGAAGTCAGTATCCCAGGTAATTTAGATTCAATTTACACAACATGTCATATCCAATTATCATCAATCGTTAGATTACAGGGATTTTTAATTACTCTAAAAGAAAGCAGGGTTGTTTTTTAATTAATGGTTCTCATAGCGGCACATTGCTTTTTTCCGTTGCTCCAGCATTTGCAAGAACAAGAGACAGCTTTTCCAGTTTCCAAGTCTTTAACGACTTTATGAAAAACACCTTCTCGTATTTTTGATTCAATGGATATTGTTTCATATTTATCAGGATCTTCAACCGAATTGACCATACCAATCTAGCAGATATTACACTAAAAAAACTCACTGTATCAAGAATCGACATATGATATAAGAAGAAGCCATAATTTTCAAAACATTTAACTTTGAAAAATTGAAAGGTGTTGTATGAATATAATTAAATGGACAGTTGTCGTTGTAGCAGGGATAATTAGCGCAACGGCAATTGGAATAACATTTCTCATTACAAATTCCGTGAATACAGTTTTGACCCCCTAGAATTATCGCAGGTTATTTCAAAAAACATTACCAACATAATTCATGTATGAAAATACTGGTCTGAATTTATCAAGCATTATTGGTAATTGGAATGTTCAACACGGCATACCAAGTTATCAAACGGACACGTCATTACAGATATTTTAGATTTA
>JAOMJV010000007.1 GCA_028351415.1 Candidatus Nitrosopumilus sp. | reverse complement strand
CAAATAACAGATACCCTCATTTAAATGAAGAAAATAAAAATATAATTCTCAAAAAGATTTTTTAATACTAGGAGAAATTAAGGAATCAGAATTTACATAAATATGGTAAAATGACTCACCATCAAGTTGAGTTTGATAATCAATTTCTTGAATTTTTTCTAATTCTTCAGGGGAAGCATTTAACACCAATTCATCTAATTGTTGTAAATTTTTACGCTCTTCAGCATTCATTAATTTTTAATTAAAAATTGAAATTTATGAACAAAAGTTGCCATATTAGACTAATTGGTAAATTTAGTAGACATAATTTTGGAAAAAACATAATAGAAGAATTTTGATAGGCTCATTATGGAAACCAAAAATATAGGACTTAGAGGAATAGAGGTAGCAGATACTAAAATATCCAATATTGACGGTGGAAAAGGAAAATTAATTTATCGAGGATTTGATATCTTAGATCTTACAAAAAATTCAACTTTTGAAGAAACAGCATATTTACTAATTTATGATAGTCTACCTACCAAGAATGAATTAAATGAATTTAATACAAAATTAATCGAAGCCAGAGAAATACCAAAACAAATGCAAAAAAATATGGAAAATTGGAGAAAGGATGCAGATCCTATGGATATGCTTCAAGCATTCGTGTCAGCACTTGCAGGGTATTATGATGAAGAATTTTCCAGTAAAGAAGCAAGTTACGATAAAGCAATAAATCTAATTGCAAAAGTTCCAACTATAATTGCAAGTTGGCAAAGAATTAGAAATGGATTAGAAGTAGTTAATCCAGATTCATCTTTGAGTCACGCTGCAAATTTTCTATACATGATGTCAGGGGAAAAACCAGATGTTGAAGTTGAAAAAATATTTGATGTCTGTTTAATATTACATGCAGATCATACATTCAACGCATCAACATTTACAGCAAGACAAGTGGCCTCAACAAGAGCACACATGTATTCAGCATCAAGTGCAGCAATCGGTGCACTCAGTGGAGAATTACACGGAGGTGCAAATACAGAAGTAATGAAAATGCTGTTAGAAATTTCTCAAATTGATAATGTGGATTCATGGATAAAAGAAAAATTAATGCAAGGGGAAAAAATTATGGGAATGGGACATGCAGTATACAAAACATATGATCCCAGAGCCCAAGTTTTAAAAGAATTATCAAGGAAATTAGCTGCTAAAAATAAAGAGCCATGGTTTGAGAGGACTGAAAAAATTGAAACTGCAACAATATCTGAAATGAAATTACAAAAGAACAAGGACATTTATCCAAATGTGGATCTGTATAGTGCATCAATTTACTACATGCTAAAAATTCCAATGGACCTTAACACTCCAATTTTTGCAATTTCAAGAGTTGTAGGATGGGCAGCACATATCATTGAAGAAAAATTTGCAGAAGCAGCACCAAAAACAGCACTGTATAGACCAAAAGCGGTGTATGTAGGAAAATATTGCGGACCTGAAGGATGCGAATACAAAGAGTTGGACTTGAGAAAATAATTACTAATTTCTTGTACTAAGCCATTCTTTTGCCTTAGAATTAACATCATGTTTGTACAAAACTTCAAAAACCATATCATAAAATGTGATACCTTTTTGCTGAGCCTGATTGTCCAACCACTTTATTCCGTCAGATAATTCAGGATCATGCTCAGAAAATTCAACTAGTTCATCAACCATTTTTGAAAAGAATGCCTGGGATTCAATCATATGTACACATTTCAAACGATGATCATAAACGGAGTATTCAAAAGATATAGACTAAAGAGAATTTTTTGGTTGACAAATGGAACACATCATATACTCAGAGGGTAATTTCACTAATATTTCATGGGTAATCCAAACAAATGAAACAATAGTGTATCAAACTAGAAAACATACGGAAGATCATAAAAATAAAATTACAAAAATACAATCAAAATATGTCGCATTGCATGCAGCGTTATTTTGGGGAATTGGAACGTTTATCATAAAAAATGAAGATATCATAAAAATAAAATTAGATGAAAAAATAATGTATGAACAGTTAAAATTAAAAATAATGGCAGATGATGATTTTATTAAAAATAAAATAAAATTTATTCAAATGTTCATAAAACAAAGAAAACTAAAAGTAGAATTTAAAATAATAAATTTAGAAAACAACTTGGCTGCAAAAGAATTAGAATAAAAGAGATTAAGACCGAAAACTGGAAGCTACTCGGTGAGATCTCTTAATTGTAATTACAAATTTAATTAAATGACAAACGATAAACCAATTATTGTTAAACAAGACTAACAACAGTCAATGTTAAATTACAGCGATCATATGAAAATTGCAAAAGATGTTTCAAATTAATGTAAATATTTCAAAAAAATTGAAAAACAGTTTCAAAAGTGAATAATCATACTCAATTTGTTGGTATTAGTAAAAAACAAACGATTAGATTTATTTACTATCCATCTAGAAATTGATCAATTATGGCAAGTATAGACAAAATAGCAATTGTAGTTACTTTAGCAATTGTATTAGTTGCAATTGGAGTTGTAGCAGTGGCAAGTTCATCAGATAACGCACCAACAACACCTACACAGCAAATGAATACAGATGCAGCAGACGCAAGAGCAGCAGACGCAGCAGCAGCTGAAGCAGACGCAAGAGCAGAAGCAGCAGCAGACGCAAGAGCAGCAGAAGCTAAAGCAGCAGACGCAAGAGCAGCAGAAGCTAAAGCAGCAGCAGATGCTAAAGCAGCAGCAATACAAGCTGAAGCAGCAGTAGCAGCTAACGCAGGTCCACAAACACACATCGTGGAAACTGCAATGGGAAGTGGAGCACCAGGATGTGAAACATCTAATGCATGTTACCTACCACAAGACATCACCATTAGTACTGGAGATACAGTACAATGGGATAACGTAGACAACGCAGCTCATACAGTAACAGGTGGAAGCCCAGCAGACGGTCCATCTGGAGTGTTTGACAGCAGTCTACTAATGGCAGGACTGGATTATTCATTCACATTCAACGATGCAGGTAGTTACGATTACTTCTGTATGGTCCATCCTTGGATGGTCGGTAGTGTTACAGTTAACTAACCCAAAAAAATTTTTCCTTTTTTCTATTTTATTTGATTTTTACGTATAGTTCGATTGTATGCAACACCAAACCTATGAGTTTCATCTCGAGCATATTGTAAAATTTTTAATGATTCTTTATGTTTAGGAATTACAATAGGATCTTTAGTTTTTGGAAGATAAACTTCTTCATTTTCTTTTGCCAAAGATATGCAAGGTAATTTTATTCCAAGAGATTCTAAAGATTTCATAGCTGCAGTCAACTGTCCTTTACCACCATCAATTAGAATCAGATCAGGCAATGTAGAATTTTCCTCGAGCAATCGATAATATCTTCTTTTGATAATTTCTCCAATCATTCCAAAATCATCTCTTCCAGTGATTGTTTTAATTTTGAATTTTCTATATCCAGATTTGTTTGGAATTCCACCTACAAAACTAGACATGGAACCAACAGCAAATTCAGCACCATGGTTAGAAATATCAAAACATTCAATGATGTTAGGGAGTGTCGGCAAATTTAGAATTTCTTGTAATTCAACTAATCCAGGGTTAGCACCTTTTGAATGAATTAATTGAATATTTTTTAAAATTAAATTCATAATATCATTTTTCTTACCTCTAGTAGGAGTCATAATTTTTACAGTAAATCCAGATTGTTCAGACAATAACGATTCCAGTAATTCTTGATTTTCAGGAAGCTCATTGAGAACAATAAATTTTGGAATTTTATGTGTAGAATAATATTGATAAAGAAAATTTGAAAAAGAATTATCACCGACTAAATCAAAAAAGAATTTATCACTATCACGAATTACCCCATTAATCATTCTAAAATTCATGATTGTTGCAGTTTGTTCTTGAATTCCAATACCAAAATATTCCTCATCAGAATTTTTGACATATTCCATTTTTTGTTTAGTTTGAAGACTTCCAAGCCTAATTAGGGTATCACGAATATCTTTTGCACGCTCAAATTGCTGAGATTCAGCAGCATGATACATTTCATCTTCTAATTTTTTTGTAAAAATTTTAGTATCATTTTTACCCTTAAGAACAGCCTCCAATTTGTTTACATGTTCAGGATATTTTTCTTCTGCACTCTTAAATTCACAAGGACCTTCACAGTTACCCAAATGATATTCAAGACACACTTTTTTTGGAAGAGTTTTACAAATTCTTATTTGAAATGCTTTTCGTAAAGTTCCAATTGTAAGTAATTTTGAACTTCCCTGAGTAAAAGGACCATAGAATTTTCCTTTTCCTAAAAATTTGCCATCTCTTGTTCGTCGAGCAACTAATAGTCGAGGAAATTTTTCATCAGATAATCGTAAGTACGTGTATCGCTGTTGATCCTTTAATTCAATATTAAATCGAGGCCTATATTTTTTAATCATGTTAGATTCTAAAAGAAAAGCTTCACTTTCATTATCTGTTAAAACAAATTCAATCTCAAAAATATTTTCAACTAATTTTTGAGTTTTATAATTTTGGTTTTTATTAAAATAAGAACGAACACGGTTTTTCAAATTTTTTGCTTTTCCGATATAGATAATTTTTTTAGCAGAATCTTTCATTAAATAAATACCAGGACTAGTAGGGATAATTATTTTGGAAATATCAAACGTCATTTTTCAATAATTTTTTTAAATATTTTCCAGTATAGCTTCCAGGTGATTTTGAAACGTCAGAAGGAGTACCAATAGTTACAATACGACCTCCTTCATCCCCACCTTCAGGTCCTAAATCGATTAGCCAATCTGAATTTTTGATGATATCCATATTATGTTCAATTACAACAACAGTATTTCCAAGATTTACTAATCGATTTAACACATCCAATAATTTTTGAACGTCAGCAAAATGTAATCCAGTTGTAGGTTCATCAAGAATATACAGAGTTTTACCAGTACCGCGTTTAGATAATTCAGAAGCAAGTTTTACACGTTGAGCCTCACCACCAGACAATGTAGTAGAGGATTGTCCAAGTTTGATATATCCTAAACCAACATCGTTAACAGTTTGTAGTTTTCTTTGAATTGAAGGAACATTTTCAAAAAAAGTTAATGCTTCGTAAACAGTCATTTGTAAAACATCAGAAACATTTTTTCCTTTGTATAACACAGATAATGTTTCAGAATTATATCTTTTTCCTTTGCATTCGTCACACTTTACATATACATCAGATAGAAATTGCATTTCAATTTTTTTGACACCATCACCCTCACATGCAAAACATCTTCCATCAGCAACATTAAACGAAAATTGTCCTGGTTTGTATCCACGTTCTTTCGATAAAGCAGTGTTAGAATATAATTCTCGGATAGGAGTAAAAGCACCGATATAGGTTGCAGGGTTTGAACGAGGAGTTCTACCAATAGGAGATTGATCAATAGCGATCACTTTATCCACATCATCTAAACCAGAAATTTCTTTATGATCACCGGATCTAATATGGGTTTTAGAAAAATGATTTTCTAGGCTTTTGAGTAAAATGTCATTGATTAAAGTAGATTTTCCAGAACCAGATACACCAGTTACAGATACAAAAAGACCTAAAGGGATTTCAACATCAATATTTTTTAAATTATTTTCAGATGCACCTTTGATAATTAATGAACCATCAGGTTTACGAATTTTATTTTTTAAAATAATTAAAGAATTATCTTTAAGATAAGTTCCAGTTACAGATTTGGTTGTCTGTAAGATTTTTTTGATGGTCCCTTCAAAAACTATATTCCCGCCATGTACTCCAGCACCAGGACCTAAATCAATTATCCAGTCTGAATTTCGTATAACTTCCTCGTCATGCTCCACAACAATGACAGTATTACCAAGATTTCGTAGCTTATTTAGCGTTTTAATTAATCGCGCATTATCACGTTGATGTAATCCAATTGTAGGTTCATCAAGCACATACAAAACACCAGTAAGATTAGACCCAATTTGAGTAGCCAATCTAATTCTTTGAGATTCACCACCAGACAATGTAGAACTAAGGCGATTTAATGTAAGATAGTTTAGACCTACATTGATTAAAAATTCTAAGCGCTCTTTAATTTCCTTAAGAATATCTCTTGCAATATGTTTCTCAGTTTCAGTTAATTTCAAATTGGAAAAAAAATCAAAGCAGTTAGTAATAGATAAATCACATACATCCATTATCCCCAAATCATTAATTGTAACTGCAAGAGATTCTGGTTTTAGTTTTTTACCATCACATGTGGTGCAATGAGTATCACGCATAAACTGTTTAAGCCATTCACGCTTAGATTCAGAATCGGTCTCTACAAAAACACGTTGAAGATTAACAAGTACACCCTCAAATGCATTAGTGTATTTCCATGAAGAATCTCCAGATTTAGAACTGTATTGAAAATCAATTAAATCAGAAGTACCATGTAAAATAATTTCAAAATGTTTTGGTTTTATTTTTTCAATTGGAGTCATTAAATCAAATCCAAATTTTTCACCAACAGTTCTCAATGCTTGTCTTCTGAATGCAGAAAATCTTCCACTCCAAGGAACAATTGCACCTTCTAAAATAGACTTAGATTTATCAGGAATTACTAGCGCAGGATCAAACTCCATTTTAACTCCCAATCCATTACATGTTTTACATAATCCAAAAGGAGAGTTAAAGGAAAAATTTCTAGGCTCTAATTCACCAATTGTTAATCCACAATGAGGGCAGGCATTATTTTGTGAAAAGATTTTTTCGGATTTATCTGATGAGATCATTACGTCACCTTTTGATGCTTTAATTGCAGCTTGAATAGCCTCAAAAATTCTAGATCTTTCAGATTTACTTGTAGATATTCTATCCACAACAATTTCAATATTATGCCACTTCTGTCTGTCCAACGGAGGAATACCATCATCTAGGCTCAAAATTTCACCATTTAGGCGTATTCTAGAGTATCCATCTTTCTTGATTTGCTCAAAGAGTTTCTCATAGGTGCCCTTTTTTCTTTGAATGAGAGGGGATAGAACCAATATTTTTTGTCCCAAAAAATCTTTGAGTACAGAATCACAAATCCTTTCAACAGATTGTGTAGATATTTTTCTTTTACAATTTGTACAATGAGGTATTCCAATTCGAGCATAAAGCAATCTCATGTAATCATAAATTTCAGTGGTAGTACCAACAGTAGAACGTGGATTTTTACTAGTAGTTTTTTGTTGAATTGCGATTGCAGGGGATAATCCATCAATAGAATCAACATCAGGTTTATCCATCATCTCCAAAAACTGACGAGCGTATGAAGAAAGAGATTCAACATACCTTCGTTGTCCTTCAGCATAAATGGTATCAAATGCTAAAGTAGATTTTCCAGAACCAGACAAACCACTAATTACAACTAATTTATTTTTTGGGATATCAACATCAATATTTTTTAAATTATGATGACGAGCACCCCTAATTTTTAATTTATTATCTATCATTTTTATATTCAATCTCCTTTTCTAATCTTTTAATTCTATCTCTGCAAGAAATTGCTTGTTCAAAATCTAATTCTTCAGAATATTTTTTCATTTGAGCATCTAAATCAATCACATCATTTTTAAGATCATGTACTGATTTTAATTTTGACTCATCCAATACAATTTCTTGTTCAGGAACAGATTTCATAATTGTTTTAGGAATTATTCCATGTTCTTGATTGTATGAAATTTGTTTTTTCCTACGACGTGTAGTTTCATCAATAGTATGTTTCATGGATTTTGTATTTGTATCAGCATACATGATTACAGTTCCAGATACATTTCTTGCAGCTCTACCACAAGTTTGAATTAAACTAGTAAAATTTCTCAAAAAACCTTCCTTGTCGGCATCTAAAATGGCCACAAGTGAAACTTCGGGAATGTCCAGACCTTCACGTAAAAGATTAATTCCAACTAAAACGTCAAATTCACCTAGGCGTAATTGACGAAGAATTTCAGTACGTTGTAGTCCATCAATTTCAGAATGCATGTATCTAACCTTAACATCTTTTTTTGAGAGATATTCAGCTAAATCTTCAGCCATTCTTTTAGTTAATGTGGTAACCAAAACCCGTTCAGAATTCTTGCACCGTTTATTTATTTCAGAAATTAAATTATCCATTTGATCTTTAGTAGGTCTAATTTCAATTTGTGGATCAAGTAAACCTGTAGGACGAACTAATTGTTCAACAATTTTTGCAGATATTTTCTTTTCATAGTCAGAAGGAGTAGCTGAAACAAAAATAGTATTTTGAATGTATTCTTCAAATTCTTCAAATTTTAAAGGTCTATTATCATATGCACTAGGTAATCTAAATCCATATGTTACAAGTTTATCTTTTCTGGAATAATCACCTTTGTACATTGCATGTAATTGGGGTAATGTGACATGGGATTCATCAATCACCAAAAGATAATCATCACCAAAAAAATCCATCAAACAGTATGCTTTATCACCCTCATTACGGCCATCGAAATGTCTCGAATAATTTTCAATTCCAGAACAATAACCCAGCTCCTCTATCATTTCTAAATCATAATTAGTTCTCATTTCAAGACGCTGTTTTTCAAGTTCATTCAAAGTTGGCAAATGATATTTTAGTTCATCCCTAATTGATGCGACAGCTCTTTTACTAGCATCTTTAGCAATCAGATAATGTTTGGCAGGAAAAATGGTCATTTGAGTTATTTTCTTTTTTTCTTTTAAGGAAACATGATCAAGTAAAGTTATTTTTTCAATCTCATCGCCAAACATAGAAATTCTAACAATGTCTTCAGAATATGCAGGAGTGATATCAATGGTATCCCCTTTTACTCTAAAATTTCCAGGAGCAACTTCAACGTCATTTCTTTCATATCGGGCATCAACTAATTTTCGAATTAAATCAGTTCGTTTAATTTCATCACCAGTACTAACGAGAATTGAAGAGTCTTTCCATTCTTGAGGGTTACCAAGAGAATAGATGCAAGATACAGTTGAAACGATTATTGTAGGTTCTCCGGATAGCAACATTGCAGTTGCTTCCAATCGTAATTTTTCAATTTTTTCATTAATCTGAGTATCTTTTTCAATATAGGTATCAGTTTGGGGCAGGTAACTTTCAGGTTGATAATAATCATAATAAGAAACAAAATAGCCGACATTATTTTTTGGGAAAAATTGTTTTAATTCTGTGTAAAGTTGTGCTGCAAGAGTTTTGTTATGAGAGATTACTAGTGTATTTTTACCAGTTCTAGCAATTACATTTGCAACTGAAAAAGTCTTGCCGCTTCCAGTAACTCCAAGTAAAGTTTGAACCGATTTTTTTTCAACTCCTTCAACTAAAGCATCAATAGCTTGAGGTTGATCACCAGTAGGAGAATAATCAGAAACTAATTCAAATTTCGAGATTTGTTGCAATAGTTAGAATTACTAAAAACTGAATTTATGGGTTGACTTTGTTGACGAAATATCCTAGTGTCAACAGTAAATCAACAATGTATAATTACAAAGCAAGCAGTACGGCGGGCATGTTCGGACGAGTAAACAAGACAAAGACAGAACATAGACAACTCATAGAAAGCGTACACATTGAGTAGGTAATTAAAGCTAAAATCAAGCAATGTAAGCTAGAAAACAGTAGTTGCATAGTATCAACATCAAGTAAATTAAAAATATTATATGGAGATGAAGCCGTAAATAGAATACTTCAAAGATTATCTGTAAGAAGGTAGGGGGAAACAACTATCAAGAAACATTTTCTTTGTAAATCATGGAACGTGAACAGGTAGTACTTGTTGCAAAATTAATTGCATATTTGCTAATTATCGTCGGAATCACAATATTATTTGCAGCGATTATGTATCTCCTAACAGATTCAGGGGATTGGTCTTCGTATGTAGGAATCATAGTGGGAGTATTGATGCTAGGAATCGGAGTAGCACTACGAAATTTGATCAAAAAATTAAAGTTAGATATTAAATAATTAACAAAAACTAACGATAGAATGACATCTCAAAGCAGTTTTGAATTTTAGTGGGTTATAGAGATATTTTTCTTCAGCAATCTCATGAGAATTTAAAGCAATGGCGACATCATAATAAAATTACCAAACAGGTTCATCAACCATTCTCAATTTACAATCAATTTCTTCAAAACCCATAATTTTGAGAGTATTTTTTGCAGTGGGTGAATTTTTTTCAAGAATTTTTTGAGCTAAATTCAACCTATCTTTTGAATTCATATTTTGGCCAATTTTATATTTCCCATGAAGTGTTTGTGGAATTATTTTGATCACACTAACTGCATTCAAAACGCGCATATCAGATTGAATTGGATCATAGTATCCTTCAGGTTGATATTTTTCCATCAAACCATTTAGAGCTAAAGTTTTCTCATCCCTATCAGAAACTAAAGAACCAAGTCCTTTGATTACAACACTGATGTACAAAGTGTCAGCTAAAGAAGCATTACGAGGATCTTCAAAATAAGATGGTAAAAATTCTAACTCCCTATCAGCCTCAAAACCAACTTTATTATTTTTGGAAATATTATCTAACTTTTCACCTTTTACATGAGAGTGTATGTATACAGCACCATTAAGAAATACAAAATTCATTGGAATAATTTGAGGGAATCCATTTACATCTATACTTGAAATTCTTCCAACATGTTCTTGATTAAGAAATTCTTTTATTTTTTCATATGATTTAATTTTAAGAATATCAACAAGTTGCATAGGATAATTATAACAAATAATATTATAAATTAAGATCAGAATATCAAGAAAAAAATACCTAAAATACAAGTAAGATTCAAAATCATCATGGATGATCCATACCTGAATGATTTGAGAGGAGAGTTTAACTCGTATTCAAGTCAATTAAAAAAATTAAACAAAAAACTTGTTAAAACAAATTCCACAGAGGAGCAACTAGAGATAGCAGAACAAATTGATTTATTAGCAAACAAAATGGAAAATAACCAAAAACAGTCAGTTAAAGTAACAAAATCTAGATTAAAACAAAGAAAGAAAAAATCAAAAATGTAAAATTAATCAGTATTCAATTCTTCGGCTAATTCTCGTATTTGGAGTATTTTACATCCCAATTCAGTACATTCATCTTTTGATTTATCATTCATAGTAACTAATCACAAATATTATCAAAAAGATAAAACATTCTAAAAATTGACTTTATTGATTCAAACTTTTCATTAATGTAAATTGCTAAATTTAGGATTAATTGAATAAAAATGATGACCCCAAATGAGGAGACAGAAGAAGCAACAAACAAAATCATAGAAATATTAAATGACTGGGGATCAGAGTCAAAATTTATCTGGTTTAAAGAATTACAGAGAATAACAGATATCGAGAAAGGCTTACTACGAAATATTCTCAACGAATTAAAAAAAACAAAGGAAGTTAAAGAAATGCATGGAACTAACAATAGAATATTTTTTAGTCTTAGAAGATACTATATCAAATGCAGAGACGTTGAATTTAGATTTAAGGGAAAAGTAATTATGTTAAAAGATGGAAGTAAGACAAAAATTGTTCAAGGTTCGACAAGTGGAACAGAAAGAACAAGAAAAAGATTACTCAAACAACAAACTAAAAGAAAAGTAAAGCAGTCAGCAAAAAACAAGCATCAGCACAATTCACGAAATCGCTAAATGTCTTGAACTTTACTCTAAAAAAACAGAGTTAATCCACTCGTTCTTCCAGATTATATAATCATGTGTAA
The DNA here is from genome assembly GCA_028351415.1 of Candidatus Nitrosopumilus sp. Classification (GTDB taxonomy): domain Archaea; phylum Thermoproteota; class Nitrososphaeria; order Nitrososphaerales; family Nitrosopumilaceae; genus Nitrosopumilus. Next base: position 36,470 of record JAOMJV010000007.1, on the reverse strand, counting down.
ATTGAATTTTTCATTATATGTATTGCAATACTTTATTTTTATAAGCCCTAAAACAATATTCTTCATGGTATTAATGGAAATCAATACAGTAATTGCATGTAGAGTAAAGTGTGATTTTTGTCCACAAGATTTACTGATTAAAGAATATTCTTCAATCAATAATAAAACAAACATCAATTATGGAACTCCAGACATAATGACCTTTGAAACTTTTAAAACATGTTTGCTTAAAATTCCTAAATCGGTTCCAATTGCATTTTCAGGATATGCTGAACCTTTTTTGAATCCAGAATGTTCTAAAATGATAGTTTATGCCTTTAATTCTGGCTATACCGTAGAAGTATTTTCAACTCTTGTGGGATTAACTTTAAAAAATATTGACGAAATTAAACATATTCCATTTAGGACGTTTCACGTTCATTTACCTGATGAAGAAATGTATGCAAAAATAGCAGTTAATTCAAATTATCTTGAAGTGTTTGAACATCTTCTTTCAAGCAATATCAGTAATCTATCAGCTATGACAATGGGCACAGTACATCCAAAAATTAAAACTTTTTTAAAAAATACTGTTCTTGCAGATAAAATGACTAATCGAGCGGGGAATTTAAAATCCATAGATACAGAGTTTAAGAGAAAAACTGGTCCTTTAGTGTGTAATCGAGCTAGTAGAACCAGTCTTGTGGATAGATTAGATGAAAATGTTCTTCTTCCAAATGGGGATGTTACGCTATGTTGCAATGATTATGGAATACAAAATATATTAGGAAATCTAACAAAGTCTAGTTATCAATCGTTATTCCAAAATGAAAATTTTGAGGATATTAAGAAAAAAATGAAATCAGATAATGATGAAATAATTTGTAGGAATTGCCCTGAAGCTATATTTGAAAAAGACTTCAAAGAAGATGTAGAATTAGTTGGACAAGATTATTCTAATAATCCTATTGCTCTATCCATAATTCAACTTTATCAAACTATACTAGGTAGATTTCCGGATAAACCAGGATTCGATTTATTTTATTCGAAAGTGTCTAGTAATGAATTAAATTTAAAAGATTTGGAAACTCAAATGAAACAATCTCCAGAATATAATTCACTTCAACACGAACTAAGATTTTAAATTATTGTCAACATATCTATTGTATAAAAATTATATAATTTGATTTTTTATTACTGTGCTAAATTAACTTGAAAATAATTAATTTTTAGTTGAATAATGAAATTAGTCTTGAAATTGTCTTTGAACTAATTTAGATTCAGCAAATTTAATTTTTTCAGACTCTGCTACATCTTCAGTCATATCAAACAAATTATGAAGTTTCATGTCAGGAATTAATTCATCATTTTTTTCATCATTTAGAGTAAATTCAATGTCAACCAATATTTCTAAACTATCATCTAAAATATCAAGACATTTCTTGACAGCGTCAGGAAAATCGTCATTCATAATAACATTAAAGGAATTGACACAGTAAATAAGGTTCTAATAATTTGGGATTAAGCGAATTTTTGTTTATGTTTTTCACGCAATACAGGCATAACATGGCTTGCAAACTTGTCAATAGAGCCAAAGTAATTCTTACCCCAGAATCTAATTACAAAGTGATTCACACCGGCTTCCATAAATCTCTCAAAAGTAGGAATGATGTCTTCAGGAGTACCAACTGCAGTAGATGATCTAGCAATTTTATCTGGAATTTTAGTTGCAGCTTCTCTCATTTTGACAATCCAACTTTGATCAGACATTGAATATTCTGTAAAGTACTTTACAAAATCAAATCCTTCAATTTCTTTTAATCCATGTACTCTCAAAATTTCAGGTTTAAACAAACTAACTTTAACAGCTTCTTTCATTTTTGCCCAAGAAGCCTCTGCATCTTCTGAAAAGTAAACATCAATATCTAATGCCATTTCAAAATTATCCTTATCTTCTTGACTTCTACCATACTTGTCCATAGAAACTTCAATTTGTTTTCTATGATCTTCAAATAATTCAGGAGTATAACCGATTGGTAACCAGCCTTCTCCAAGTTTTCCAGTTAAATCTAATGTTCGCTTTCCACCAGAAGCCATGTAGGTAGGTGGGTGTGGTTTTCTAATTGATGCAGCTTGTAAACATGCCTGTTTTAATTGATAAAATTTACCCTCATAATCTACAGTATTATCAGGGCTAGAATGATATAATTTTTTAATAACTTCAATTTGTTCAGCCCATTTTGAAACTGGTTTTTCAAATGGAATACAGAATTCTTTAAGATTTTGTGCTTCTCCAGCACCAATACCAAGAATTGCTCTACCTTTAGAAATTCTATCAAGAGTAATTGCAGCTAGTGCAATATTTGACGGATGTCTTCTAATTGCATCAGTAACGCAGGTTCCTAATTCAACATTATTTGTGACTGCAGCAATGGCAGACAACATAACCCAAGGATCTAAAACAGTTGCATTTTTCCATTGTGGAACATTTGTGTGATCCATATAGAAAATAGAATCATATCCAGTTCGATCAGCGAGCTGACATGCAGTAATTATCTGATCTTCAGTAAATCCGGCTCTAGCAACATTTAGTCCATTTTGAATACCAAACTTTAATTTTTTACTTGCCAACTGATGTTGTTCCAAATCATTATAATAAAAAGTTTAGTTAATCTGCCAATTTCGCAGTTTAGATATAAAAGAAAAAGAAAAGAAAAAATGAATTTTCTATAAATTACCTGCTTTGATATTTTCAAGACATTTTACGACGTCATCTTTAGATATTGGAATTGGATTTGGATCCAAATGGCCTCTATCGGTCATGACAGTGTCAGCAGCGTCTGAAACATCAGCCTTGAGTTCTAATTTATCAAAGCCGAGTTTATCCATTGCCTCTTTGAATCTATCATAGAAGATTGAATTATTATGTTTGTGTGCAACTGTAGTACAAGAAGATAAAGAATAACCATGAGGTACTCCTTCATTTGAAAACACATAGGACAATGCATGTCCTAATGTTGTAGAGCAATTTCCAAATCCCATTCCAGATAACATTGAACCGTATGGATAGTTTTCTGGTTTGTCATTCATTATTGCATCATATAGAATATCAAATGCTTGTTTACATAATGTTCTAGTCAAGTCATTACCGAGTTTGCTATCATAGCCTTCAGTAGCTTGAGCACATGCATCACAGACAGAACTTTTGATAACTTGTTCTGGAGTTCCATCCATAAAATATGAATCAACTACAGCCATGTCAGCTAAGAATCTGTCTTCACGTAACAATTTCTTTTTTCCATCAAATTTTAGAACACAATAAGTTGTCATTTCAGCTCCAGTTCCAAATGTAGTTGGAATTAGAATTTTTTCTTTTTTCAATTCAGGTGCAGCGTATTTTACCACATCCATGGAACTTCCACCACCCAATCCGATTAGGACTGAAGGGTTTTTGTCTTTGAATTGAGAAATGACCTTATTGACATCATCAATTGATGGTTCAGGTTTTACTTGGTCATATAACATATAATCCTGAATTCCCATTCTTGCTAACCATTTGTCAGACAATGCTGGCGGAACGGTTGTAACAACTAGGGCATTTTTTGGATATTCTGTTTCACCAAGTGCGTTTTCTCCAAAATTAATAACTTTTGGAATGCGTACTGTATGCATAAAACAAACATCATTGGTTTGTTTATTATATCTTACACAGAAGTAAATCACATGATAATTCAAAATTTTGAGGAATTGGCAAATACAAAAAAGAAAAAAGATTGTTTAGAAATTTTAGAATCAGGTCTTCAAGCAGCAAATCCAGAGAATATCATATCAAATTATGTCACACCAAATGAAATTAAAATAAATGGAAGAATATTCAACATTGAAAAATACGCCAGCATACACACAGTAGCATTTGGAAAGGCAGGGGATTCCATGACCAGGGCAATTAATTCAATAATTTCAATAAAAAGTGGAATAATTGTTATTCCAAAAGGAACAAAAGCAAAAATCAAAAGTAAAAAATTCCAAATTTTCAACTCAGGACATCCAAAGCCAGATAAAACAAGTGTAAAAGCAGCAAAAGAAGTAATAAAATTTGTACAAAATAGAAAAAGCAGAGAATTAATTATTTTCCTTGTTTCAGGCGGAGGATCATCATTACTTGCAATGCCAGATGAAATTACACTTAGCGATAAAGTTCACGTTACAGACATACTACTAAAGTCAGGGGCAACAATTCAAGAATTCAACTGTGTTAGAAAACACCTATCAAAAATCAAAGGAGGTAAACTGGTAGAGAATATGAAATGCGATGGGATTGGTTTGATAATGTCAGATGTTGAAAAGGATGATCTATCATCAATTGCATCAGGTACAACATACATGGATGATACAACGTATCAAAATGCAATGGACATAATAGAAAAATACAGATTAAAAACAAGAATACCAATTGAGGTTTTACAGATTTTAGGTAATGGATTACACAACCAAAAAACAGAAACTCCAAAAATAGCCAAAATTGAAAATTACATTATTGCAAATAATAATAATTGTCTAAAAGCAATGGAAGCAACAGCCAAAACTAAAGGATACAAAGTTATCAAAATGCAAATTTTTGGGGAAATAAAAGATACAGTTAAAAAAATTCTAGAAAATATATCAGAAGAAGAAAATACGTGTTTAATTTTAGGAGGAGAGCCAACAGTTAGAGTATCAGGTAAAGGGCAGGGGGGAAGAAATCAAGAATTAGTATTAAGACTTTTAAAAAATACTCAAAAATTAAAAAAAATAACAATTGCATCAATGGGGACAGATGGAGTTGATGGAAATTCTAATTTTGCAGGTGCAATCATAGAAAATATCAAAGTGGATCTAAATATTATGAAAGAATTTTTAAAAAATAATGATTCAGCAAGATTCTTTCAAAAACAAAAAGCAAACATCAAAACAGATTTCACACACATGAATCTAATGGATATAGGCATAATTTTAAAATAAAATTATTAGCAATGACAATCACATTTGCAGCTGTTAGGAATACATCTATGGGCAATACAATCCCTACAACCTTTACTTCTACCACTTTTTACTCGTAATCTTTCCTTATCCAATCAAATCAACCCTGGAATTAAAATTGTTAACGTCGTTCATAATATTCTACTGAATGAGTAAATTGTTTGTTATAATCAACTTCAGACCAAAATTTCTCCTCGTCAATTTCCTTTCCTTCTGAAATCCAAACATTCAGGATTTTTTGCATGAACATTTGAGTGGTATCATCAATTTGAGGCCTAACCCCTGTTTCGGATTCTATTCTATCGCGTTCATCTTTGAATTTTGTAAGTAATTCTTTAAGATTTTTTCCATTAATATTGGAAGCCTTGTTTCTCTTTGCATTTTTTAAATCATTACGAAAATTAGATAAAAACCCCATAATTTAGATAGAATGTTTTTTTTAAAAAACATTATCATTATTTTAATTATTTTTAAAATAAGATAAAAAAACAAACATTTGAGAAGTAAAAGTATCGAGAACATGAAATATCAGAATTGCAAATAGAGTATATGCGAATATTAGAACAAGAATTGTGTGTAGAAAAAAATTGTGGTTGCGACGATCATAAAATAAAAAATATGAGAAGAGGCAACATGAGAGATTAATTGCTTGAAAAACAATTCAATCATAATTTACTATATAATGGAATAGTTCATTTCTACATTGACAAAAAATCATATTCAAAAGAGAAAGCGAATTTTATTGCTCAAACGATAGTAAGAAAAGAAACACAGAAAAGAATTTGTAAAAATAAATTATGTAGGCATTTTACTCACAATCACATTAGAAATAGCGAGATATGTCTAGTAGTAGATTGTAAATGTAACCAGTTTGCTAAATGAATCATCCACATATCAAAATTTTTATCATAATCAAATCACATAGTTTTTGATATGGGATTCAAGAATAAATCAGAAGGGAAGAAAGAAGGAAGGAAGCAGAAGGGACAAAAGGCTGCAGAACAAAATCAACGAATTAGAAAATACAAAAAAGAACAGCAAGTAAAGAAAAGAGGAAAAAAATCAAATACAGATTAGAATAAAATTACTATTTTTAATAAGTAATGAATAGAATTATAATAAAAAAGGAAATTAATTATAAAAATTTCATAAAAATATTAAATAGTTGTATATCTTAATGAATAATACATTGTTAGTTAAAAAATCTAACAAATAACCCGCGTAGCCCCGCAGAACGAAAAAGGCAACCAAGCGTTTGACGCTTGACCACAAGAGGAAATCTCTTAATGTTCTGCAGTTTAGAGGGCTCCGCCATTTAATTTCTTCATCAAATAATTTGCCGTATTGAGATATAGAAATCAGTAAGAATCTAAAGAATTTTTAATTAAAGGTTGAGCAGCAATTCCTATTTTATTCAAATGTGATGCAAATTCATCAACAAAACCATGGATAGTAAAAACTTGTTCTGCACCGGATTGTACCACCATATCAACTAGTTCATTAAAATCACAATGATCACTCATTGTAACAGAGTAATCAGCACGTCGTCCAAAAGAAAATTTTGTAGATTGTGCCCATCCACTAAAACCAATTGTTACTGCACCATATTTTGATTTCATTTCTTGAAGAAATTCATTTTTTGCAGATAAAACAGGAGTAATCATGACCCAGGGTTTTTTATCCAGTAATCCATTTTTTTGAGCTTCAGAATGTCCAATACAATCCTTAAGAGGTATGTCAAATTTTTGATGAAGTGTATTCATTTCTTTTATTGAATCATGGAGATATAGCGGATCCCAATGACCAAATAATTGAGTAATTGTTTGAGCCTTTCCAAGCTGATAACCCATCAAAATTACAGGTACACCCTTGGAATAAAGATCAGATATTAATTGATTCACATAATTTTGAATCTCACCCATTGTAGGAAATTTGAATTCAGGTAAACCAAAAGTACACTCAGTGATGAGTGTTTTGCATGAAGGAATTTTTGCAGCTTTTAAAAAGCCTCTATCGCGGGTACAAATGTCACCAGTATAGAAAATATCATCAAATAGTAACCCCTTAGAGCCTAAAACATGTCCGCTGTTAATTAGTGAAAAACCATCAAGAGATTCAATGTGATTCTCCATTGTAAATCCACGAAGATCAGATATTGCACTAGTTTCAAGTGAAGATAAAATAGTACCGCCATTTTTTGAAGGTAAGTGATCAGAGTGAGCATGAGAAACAAAGTTAATTGCAGTTGAATCGGTTTTTTTAGGATCTAAGTAAACATGTTTTTCGTTGACCTCACATAGGATTCCATTTTTTGTCATCCTAACTTTACTAGGCAATAAAAATAAAAAATAATAGATTTGATATAAATTGCAGGTTTGATTTAGTATTGACTAGTTGCTAAATCTCGGAATTTTAATCTCAGGACGTGGAAGTAATATGGAGTCCATTCTAAAATCAATTAAAAAGAAAAAAATTCCGATAAATCCAGCAGTTGTTATTTCAAATAAATCAGATGCTAAAGGTCTGATAATAGCAAAAAAACTAGGAGTCAGCATCGAAGTAATTGAAAGTAAAAATTTTAAAGGTAATAGAACAGAATACGATAAAAAAATTATAAGTACACTTGTAAAATATGGCGTCACCCCAAAAAACGGACTTGTGTGTCTTGCAGGATTTATGAGAATCATTAGTCCCGAATTTGTAAAAAAATATAAAAATAAAATAATAAACATGCATCCAGCATTGCTGCCATCATTTCCAGGGTTAGACTCACAAAAACAAGCACTAGATTATGGAGCAAAATATTCAGGGTGTACAGTACATTTTGTAGATTCAGGTATGGATACAGGTCCAGTCATAATTCAGGCAGTTGTAGAAATCAAAGAAAATGATACAGAAAAATCACTGTCAAAGAAAATCTTAAAAGAAGAGCACAGGATTTATCCAGAGGCAGTTAATCTGTTTGCTAGAAAAAAAATTAAAGTTTCAGGAAGAAAAACACATATCTCTTAAGAATCAGAACCGCCAAAAAAATACAAAACTTTGAGAGCCTTAGTATTACTATGAAAAAAAATGGGGAGTTCCTTTTGCAACAAAAAATAACTTGTCTTTTGAAACGGCATAATTTTTATTTTTAATTTTAAGGCATCCGTTTCCAGAAAGTACAAAATATACTTCATCACTTTCGTGAGGTTCTTGTGTATCTTCCTCGCCAGGTTTCAATATCAAAACACCTGCAGCAAGACGGTCCTTGTTGATGAAAGTATGAAAATAGGAATTACTTTTTTGGATTTTTTCTAAATTATCTTTTAAATTAAATTCAAGTTTCAATTTATTCAGAAGAGACAGTGAATAATTTTTTTACAGGCTCTGCACTCATAAAAGAATGTAATTTTGGATGAAATTCCTGATGTTCCGGACTTTGAATCATAGTCATAAAAGTTTCTTTAGTTTCATGTTCGACAATTATTCGGTAAGTTCCATCAATGGATTTTAGAAATCGTCTAGATACAAATCCAGAGAAAGAGGACAAAATCTTATTTGATTCTGAAAACAAAGTTTTAAAATCATCTTCCGCACCATCTTTGAGTTGTACATCTGCCATCATTACAAACATACAGAAAGGTAGAAGGAACCCATTTAATTTACTTTCTCAAATTCTCGACAATGATTTCCAAGAATTAAATATCAACAAATTATGAAATTATCATGACTGGAATTAAAATAGATGGAAAAATAATTGCTCAAACAGTCAAAGATAGAGTCAAAAAAGCAGCATCTGAGTTAAAAATAGAAGGAATTAATCCATGTCTAGCCACAGTGTTAATTGGAAATAATCCAGCTTCTGCAACATATGTAAAAAATAAACACAAAGCATGTGAAGAAGTTGGCATAATTACTAAAGACCACAAACTAGATGAGAGTGTAACTCAACAGGAACTTAACAATATCATAGATGAATTAAATGCAGATGTATCAGTACACGGAATTTTAGTTCAATTACCATTACCAAAACATTTGAATGAATTTGCAGTTACATCACGAATATCACCAATAAAGGATGTAGATGGACTCACGCCACATAATTCAGGGTTATTGTCAGTGAAAAAAGCAGTTCTTGTTGCATGTACACCATCAGGGGTTATGGAAATGTTTGATTATCACAACATAAACTTGGAAGGTAAAAACATAGTACTAATCAATAGAAGCAACCTTGTAGGTAAACCACTCTATCACTTATTATTAGAAAAAAATGCAACTGTGATAACATGTCATTCAAGAACAAAAGATATTGAAAAATTTTGTAAATCAGCAGATATCATCATAACTGCAGTAGGAGATAGAACAAAATTCATTCTAACTCCGGAGATGATCAAAGAAGGATCAATTGTGATTGATGTTGCAATATCAAGATTCGAAGATAAATTGGTAGGAGATTGTGATTATGAAAAAATTATTGAAAAAGCATCTTTTGTCACACCAGTTCCGGGAGGAGTAGGACCAATGACAGTTGCAATGTTATTAAAAAATACAATTACTGCAACATCACTAGGAATTCAAATTGGAAGATAACAGTAAAAAAAACGCCTTAAGGGAACTTCTTTTAGAAAGAAGGGACAACACGTCTTTTGATTTATTAAAAATTGCAAGTAAAAAAATACAAAAAAGAATAAACAAAGTGTATGCATTCAAAGATGCCAAAAAAATAGGACTATACTATCCAATAGGAAGTGAAATTCTAACTCAAGACATAATTCAAGAATTAATCAGTAAAGGAAAAGAAGTGTTTTTGCCTAAAGTCACAGGTGAAAATATGGAGTTTAGAAAAATTAAAGATTTTTCAAGCCTAGAAATGGGCAATTTTGACATCATGGAGCCTAAAGAAGATTGTAAAGTGGATAATTATTTAGACATCATAGTGGTTCCAACTGTAGGAATATCACCTTCAGGAGTTAGACTAGGATATGGTCATGGATTTTATGATAAATTTTTAGAAAAAAAAGATTCGTTGACAATTTCATTAACATTAGAAAAACAAATTATAAAAAATATTCCAAAATCAGAACACGACATAAGCATAGACTGGATCATAACTGAAGATAGAATGTTTCAATCTAAAAAATAAGATAATCCCTTTTTGCCAATATCAGTTCTACAGTATTTGTTAGACCAGATAATTTGCTCGGTTGCAGAATAAGCATTTCTTATTGCAGAATTCAAAGAATCACCCAAAGAAGTAACTCCCAAAACACGTCCACCATTAGAAAAAATCCTTCCATCAGATTTCTTGGTTCCAGCATGAAAAACGTGAGTCTCGTTGGAAATAGAATTAAATCCAGTAATCTCATCATCTGTAGGGTATGAACCAGGATATCCACTAGATGCTAAAACAACACACACAGCAAATTGATCTTTCCAAGAAAGTAAAGGCATAGAAGATAACGTACCGTCAACACTTGCGACAAAGTAATCATACAAATCAAAATTCATTCTCATTGTAATGGGTTGACATTCAGGATCACCCATGCGAACATTGTATTCTAAAACATATGGCACACCGTCTTTAAGCATGATTCCAGCATACAAAAATCCCTTAAACGAAATTCCTTCATGTTTCATGGCATGAATGGTTTTTTCAATTACTTCTTCTTGAATTTTTTTTGCCAATATGTCAGTGATAACAGGAGTTGGAGAGTAAGCACCCATTCCACCAGTATTGGCACCTTTATCATTATCAAAAATTCTCTTGTGGTCCTGACTAGATGCCATGGGAATGGCCACATTTCCATCAGATATTGCAATGTAAGAAGCCTCGATACCATCAATTCTCTCTTCAACAATAATTTTATTGCCAGCATTTCCAAATGTTTTTTTTACCAAAATTGTATGTATAGCAGAAATAGCCTCATCCTTATTGTTGCAAACAATTACTCCTTTTCCAGCAGCTAATCCATCAGCTTTTACTACAACATTGTAATCAATGGATTTTACATGGTCTTCAGCTTTTTGAGGATCATCAAATATTTCAAATCGTGCGGTAGGGATATTATTTCTCTTCATGAAATTTTTTGCCCAGATTTTACTAGATTCAAGTTGTGCAGCTGCTTGTGAGGGTCCAAAAACTCTGAGATTTAATTTATTGAATTTGTCAACAATTCCAGCAGCCAGTGGATCTTCAGGTCCAACCACAGTAAAGCAATTATTTTTTTGTGCAAATTCAGCTAATCCATCTAAATCATTAATATCGATAGAAACATTGTTTTCAGTACCACCATTGCCAGGAGCAGTGAAAACAGTTTCAACCTTGCTACTTTGAGATAATTTCCATGATAATGCATGCTCTCGTCCACCAGAGCCAATTACAAGAATATTTACCAATAAAAAATATCAGTTACTCAATTATATATTCCAATTCTCAAAAAATCTGTTTCTTTATAATGCCACACACACATCAAAATCCAGATGGAGTTAAATTCAAAATTTGATGCAAAAACAATAGAATCAGAAACTAAAGAATACATCAAATCCATAGATATTGAAAAATTAATTTTTGCATCAGATAAACCTGAAAAAATCAGATTCATTGAAGGACCTCCAACTATGAATGGAATTCCACACGCAGGTCATCTTAGAGGCAGGGTAATGAAGGACTTATGGTATAGATTTAACACATTACAAGGTAAAAAAATTGAATTTAATGGCGGATGGGATACTCAAGGACTACCAGTAGAATTACAAGTTGAAAAAGAATTAGGGGTTTCAGGTGGAAAAACTGAAGCCATCAAAGAATTTGGAGTAGAAAGGATTGTTTCAGAATGCAAAAAAGTCGTAGACAAATTCAACAAAACTTGGGTTGAGGTAGATGATTTACTTGGAATGTCATTTAATCATAAAAAAGCATACTGGACATTTAAAGACGAATTCATAGAAAGAGAATGGCAGGTACTCAAAAAAGCATATGAAAATAAAATTTTAGAAGAAGACTTTACAGTTATTGCATATTGTCCAAGCTGTCAAACATCACTAAGTCATGCAGAAGTTAATCAAGGATATGAAGAAGTCAAGGATCCATCACTATACTACAAAGTAAAGTTAGTGAATGAAGATGCATTTTTGGTTGTATGGACTACAATGCCATTTACACTTGTTACAGATGCAATGGTCGGGTTAAATCCAAAAGAAGATTATGCATATGTCAAAGTAGAAAATGAAACATGGGTGATAGGAAAAACAAGATTAGATGACTTGATGTTAGAACTAAAAATTGAAAAATATGAAATTCAAAAAACAGTAAAGGGTTCTGAATTTGAAGGAAAAAAATACATTCATCCGCTGTTAGATTTAATTCCAAACTTGAAGGAATACTCAAAATTGGAAAACTACCACGTTGCAGTGTCAGAGTCATTTGTAGACGCAAGTACGGGTAGTGGATTAGTGCACCTATCACCGGCAAACGGAGAAGAAGATATCAAAATTGCAAATAAAAGAAAAGTAAAAATTTTTAGTCCAATAAATGATGAAGTAAAATTCACTAATCAGGCAGGAAAATACGAAGGGATGTTTGTCAGAGACGCAGATAGAACAATCGTAGAAGATCTAAAAGAATGCGAAGCATTAGTCAAAATTGGAAAAATAAAACACAAGTATCCACTTTGCTGGAGATCACACCATCCAATTGTATGGCTGGCAAGAAGGGGTTGGTTTTACAAATTAGATAGATTAGGTAACAAAGCAATAGAGGCCGCAGAAAGTGTAGAATACTTTTTTGAGCAACCAAAAAATAGATTTTTGGGAATCATTAAAGAGAGACACCCATGGTGCATTTCACGAGAAAGAATTTGGGGTTGTCCATTACCAGTATGGAATTGCGAAGATTGTGGTGAAAAAAATTGGTTTTTTACAAGAAAAGAGATTGTGGATTCTGCAGACAAATTACCAGATGGACCAGACTTTGAATTACATAGACCATGGATTGACAACATAACAGTAAAATGTAAAAAATGTAATAGTGTTAAAACAAAAAGAGAAGAATATGTTTTAGATACATGGCACAATAGTGGTGCTGCACCATATGCGTCGTTAACAAATCAAGAATATGAAAAAGAAATTCCAGCGCCATTTTTTACTGAAGGTATTGATCAAACAAGAGGTTGGGCATATACACTACTAATTGAAAATGTAATTCTAAACAACAGTGCCACTCCACCATACAAGTCATTTTTGTTTCAAGGACACGTACTGGATGAAAAAGGGGGAAAGATGAGTAAAAGTAAAGGTAATGTTTTGGAGGGTGCAGAACTACTAAAAAAATATCCAGCGGATTTAATACGATTCTATTTCATGTGGAAAGCCAGTCCAATTGAGCCACTTAGCTTCAGTACAGAGGAACTAATGTCAAGACCATATCAAGTGATCAACACATTATTCAACCTGCACCTATACTTTAAACAAAATAGTCAATACGATAATTTTGATAAAACAAACACGATAGAATGGGCTAAAAATAATAATTCTTTAACATCACCAGATATTTGGCTATTATCAAAACTTCAGAAATTAATTCAAAAAATGACAGAGAAAAATGAGACATGTAAATTCCATGAAGGGGCCAAAGCAATAGATGATTTTATAATTAACAATCTCAGCCAGATATACATTCCAATAACTAGAGGAGAGTTATGGGATGAGTCTGAAGAAAAGAAAAATAGACGTCTTGCAATTTATGCAGTGTTAAGTGAAGTGCTCAAAACACTAGATATACTGATTCATCCATTTTGTCCATTTACAAGTGAGCATCTATACCAAACAGTGTTTGAAGGAAAACAAAGTATCCTACTAGACAAATGGCCTCAATACCAAGAATCACGGGTTAATGAAGAAATTGAGGAATCTTTTGACATCATGAAAGATATTGTATCAATTTCATCAGCAGCAAGAATGAAAGGGAAGTTAAAAAGACGATGGCCATTAAATGAAGCACAGATTTGTGTAAAGAAAAATCAGAAAGTAAAACTAGAATCATTATCAGGTTTACTAAAATCACAACTTAATGTTGAGAAGTTCAACATCATTGAAACAGAAAAAGATATCGGTTTAGAGCAATTGTTAGAATTAAAAGAATTAGGATTACCAGTGAAAGCAACTTTAGAATTAGAAAGAAAAAAGATAGGTCCAAAAGCAAAGCAATACATGGGAAAACTAGTAAGTACATTTTTAGAAACAAATCCTGATGAAATTATTTCAACATTACAAAAAGATGGAAAATATGATTTTAATATTGATGACCAAAAAATATCATTAGATAAAGAAGATTTCATAGTAGATTTTGATGCAGATAATAATTTTGCAGTAGCAAAAAGAGACAATTTCATAGTATTCGTTTCAACATTGAGAAATAAAGAAATGATGGCAAAAGGATTGATAAAAGATGTTGCAAGAAGGTTACAAACTTTGAGAAAAGAAAGAGGGTATAATCCAACAGATGTTTTAGAAGTAGCATCAATTTTAGAATTAGATGGCGAATCATTAGAGATGATTAAAGGTAGAGACGAAGAATTAGCATTTCTAGTGAGAGTGAAAAAAGTGAATTTTGAAAAATCATGTAAAGAGTACAAAGAAGATGATATTGACGGTCAGAAAATCAAAATATCAGTAGAATAAAATTTGATGCAATATTTGCCCCTTATAGGTAAGCTAATGTATTGTTCTTTTATTTTCATGAAATTCAACAGGAGGGTCAACAGTTTAAGAATATTCACATGAGGGTTCGAACATCAAGACGCATCAAAAATAGCTAATTTAGATATTTTTCAAATTCTTCTTTTGAAATAATCTCATGTTCTAATTCTTTTATCTCATTGAAACATTTCTTGCAGGAATAAGTGACAAATTGATTCCCATCAATAGTGCAAAGTGCAAAAACAGATTGAGATAATTCTATTCTTATTCCAGAGATATCAATATGGTTACACATTTTGACTTTCATAGATATTAACTATTGAAATTAAATTTAAACTCTGTTCTAAGAATAAGTTGTGAAAATAATGTTTCAAAATATTTTAGAAATGCTAAAAAATCATGAATAACTAAAACTATTTTTGAATAAAGTGGGTTTATAGATTCAAAAATAATAGCAGTAAATGAAATGGTAGATTTGGAGCAAATAGACAAACAGATTGAAGACATCTATGAGAAACTATTTGAAAACGAGCACAGTCTCCATGAGAAATTAGAGGAATTGATTAACGACAAGGAATGGAATGATCCTAAATTAAGAAAAGAAATTGAATCCCTAGACGATACATGGGTTGAACTTCAACACAACGTCTTTGCCTTAGAGGATAAGAAAGAAGGCAAACCCCATGATCCTGAATGTATGTGTGGATTCAACGATGATAAAACTAACAATTAATTTCTAAATCTAAAATGAATAGTGATCTTCAGGAACATCACATTTCACTTTATATTCTATCTTTTTGCTAGAATTAGATTCTGGCAAATCCATGATCAAACAAAATATCTTTCTTTCAAATTCAGATATCCATGGGTTTTTCATTAATCAATAATATTTTTCATTCATTTAGGTTCTCCCCTAATTTTTCTTTAAATTTATTTAAAAAACCATCAAAAAAAGATATACAACCTTTCAATAACCTACCAAAATTAACAAAATTTAATGCAATATTTTTATTAGAATCATCTACTACACAAAGAAATGTCTGATTCAAACCCAAACGTTGTTGGAATTAACGTTTTAAAACAAAACGGCCTAGATGTAGATGAATTAGTAAAGGAATTAATCAAAAATGCTGCAGTCGAATTTACAGCATACTACTACTTTACTAATCTCAGAGCACATTGTACAGGCATGGAAGGGGAAGGACTCAAAGGGATTATTGAAGATGCAAGATTAGAAGATCTTAGTCACTTTGAATCATGCCTTGAAAGAATTTATCAATTAGGAGGAATTCTCCCAAATGATGCAACTGAATTTATTAAAATTTCAGGTTGTGAATTCTTACAACTTCCAGCAAACCCAACAGATCATAAAGCAATTCTAGAAAAATGCCTAAAAGCAGAACAAGGTGCAATTGTTAATTGGAACAAAATTTGTCAAATGACATTTGGAAAAGATCCAGTTACATACGATATTGCAAAGGATATTCTTGCGGAAGAGATTGAACATGAGTCTTGGTTCTTAGAGTTAATCTATGGAAGACCGTCAGGACACATGCGAAGAAAATATGCAGGAGAAAGACCACATACGGGCAAGCATTCTAGAGCATTAGATATGGCATAAGTGCCAAATCATTTTATTTATTTTAATTAAAAAATTAGTAATTTTATTGATGACAAGGTGTGAAGAAGATTTGTTTTATTATGGTTAAATAGAAAATCACATAGACAAAGTATGGTAAAACAGATTAGTCTAGATGCCTGGCAAATTCAACAATTAACAGATCTATTAAAAAAAGGATCAGACATAGTTGCCAAAACAAACAGACCGATTATTTTGTACAGACAGACTCTAGATGAAGAAGATGAATCTTATGAAGAAATTGTCTGCAGCCTCACCAAAGGATATGTAATTGAACAAATGGTCACATCTGGAGGAATATTAGTTCCAAGTTTTCATCAACAATTTGTTTTTAGGATTGAGGAATATCCGCAAGAGTTATTGAGAAAAAGTAAAGATCGCTTTTTAGAAATGGTTGATTTTCTTCAAGAGCAATTGAAATAGCCTCATAGTTAATAAAGACCGTAAAATTCCCTTCACTTGCATGCAACTATTAGAATTTCAAGCAAAAGAGCTTTTTCGAGAGTATGGGATTAGTCTACTTGACAGCATATCATCAACAAATATCGAAGAAGGGAAAAAACATGCAAAACAATTAGGATATCCATTTGTAATTAAAATTCAAGTTCCTGTAGGCGGTAGAGGTAAAGCAGGCGGCATTCAAAAATGTCAAAATGATGATGAATTTGATATTAAATATCCACAGGTAATGGATTTAGAAATTAAGGGTGAAAAAGCAAGAGCAATTTTACTAGAAAAAATGGCAGACATTAAAAAGGAATTATACTTATCCATATTTCTAAATCGTTCAAAAAGATGTTATACAATTATTGCATCTGCAGAAGGAGGCGTTGAAATTGAATCAGTTAAAACTCAAATTATTAAAGAAATAGGATTAGGAGATGTATCGGATGAAGTTGCAAAAGAAGTTGCAAAAGAGATGGGATTAGAAGGAATAACTGCAGAAGGAGTTGTAGATACACTAAAAAAATTATCAAAATTAACAATTGAAAAAGAAGCTGAATTAGTAGAAATTAATCCACTTGCAATTATGCAAGATGACAGAGTAATGGCATTAGATGGTAAATTTGTAACAGACGATAATGCAAATTTTAGACATGATGAATTACAAAAATATCAAGAAAGAACAGAAATAGAAGAGCAAGCTGAAAAAAGTGGATTTTCATTGGTAGAGTTAGATGGAGACATAGCAGTTGTAGGCAATGGTGCGGGACTTGTAATGTCAACACTGGACATGTTATCAGATAACGGTGGAAAACCAGCATGTTTTCTAGATGTTGGTGGCGGTGCCACTACAGAATCAGTTTATGAAGCATTAACTTTGATAAGTAAATTGGACAGAGTAAAAGGAATACTAGTAAACTTGTACGGAGGAATTGTTAAGACCACAGTTGTTGCAGAAGCATTTCTTAAAGCATATGAAAATAATCTAATTGACATACCAGTATTCTCAAGACTAAAAGGTACAGAATCAGAAAAAGCAAAAGAAATGTTGCAAGGTTCTAGAACCAACATATTTGATTCAGTTGAAGAAGCAATTAATGCAGCAGTGATGGGGACGAAAAAATGACAGATATTTTTGGATTACTAAAAGGAAAACCAGAAGACTCAGATTATGAGAAGAAAGGAGTTATCGTTCAAGGAATTACAGGCTCATATGGTTCAATTCACGCAAAACAAATGATAGCCTATGGAACTAACGTAGTTGCAGGAGTAACTCCAGGTAAGGGAGGTCAAAAATTTGAAGAAACAGTTCCAATATACAATTCAATGCAAGAAGCAGTAGATGCAACAAATGCTAAAATTTCAATTCTTTTTGTTCCAGCAAAATTTTTCTTAGCAGCAGCAAAGGACGCATTAAATTCAGGAATTAAATTACTAGTTGCAATACCAGAGCACGTACCAATTAGAGATACAATGGAAGCATTAGATTTAGCAAAACAAAAAGGCGCAGTAATCATCGGACCAAATACTCCAGGAATAATGATTCCAGAATTAATTAAAATTGGAATTATGCCACCAATGCCTTTCAAAGCAGGTAAAATTGCAGTGCTATCAAAAAGTGGAACATTACTTTATGAAATTTCAGACGCACTAACTAATGCAGGGTTTGGACAATCAATCACAATTGGAATTGGAGGAGATCCAGTAAATGGTACCAGGCTAATTGACGCATTTGAAATGGTGAAAGATATTTCAGATCTAGAAGGATTAGTAATTGTAGGAGAGATCGGAGGAGATTCCGAAGAGATGTTAGCCCAAAAAATTATTGATTTAGGATTTAACAAACCAACTGTCGCATACATTGCAGGAAGAGCCGCACCAAAAGAAAAACGAATGGGACATGCAGGTGCAATTGTAATGGGAACTTATGGATCTGCAGAATCAAAAGTATCGATGTTTAACAAAGCAAACATTCCAGTAGCAAAAAGACCAGCAGAAGTTCCTGTTTTATTAGCAGGAAAAATGGAAAAATAGATTAGAATAAAAGGAAGAGATTGAGGATAAAATTAAATGCCTATCACAGACCCTGAAAAGAAACGAATTGCACAACAAGCACGTTTAGTTATGAAAATATGCTTCAAATGTGGTGGTAGAAACGATATTGGTGCAACAAGATGCAGAAAATGTAGAAATCCATATTTGAGATTAAAGAACAGAAATCTCGGCGTAAAGAAGTAGAATCAAAGTAACATTAAACTTTCACGATATTCTCTAATTGCAATTTTTAAATTTGATTCATTTTCAAGAATAAAAGATTTTGCAGAATTAGGATCATCTATTTCTTCAAGAGACAATTGTAAATTATCAGGCAATACTTCATTC
Source organism: Candidatus Nitrosopumilus sp. (assembly GCA_028351415.1). Classification (GTDB taxonomy): domain Archaea; phylum Thermoproteota; class Nitrososphaeria; order Nitrososphaerales; family Nitrosopumilaceae; genus Nitrosopumilus. Next base: position 17,329 of record JAOMJV010000007.1, on the reverse strand, counting down.
ATTTGAAACAGAATTCGTCCTGCAGCAACATATTGACCAAGGTTATTAGCAGAATCAAAGGCCAAATTCATTCTATCAATTACAGTGTCAAATTCTTTTAGAGATATGAAACATCTTTTAACAATTCATAGAAAAAGGTTAGGTAATTACAAAATATCAAAAAACTAAAGATAAAAAACAGGCATTGTCATAAATTAATCGGACTCGTCGTCTAGTTTGGTTTGGATGACGCACTCACACTGCGTAAGGAAGAAATTCCCGCAAAGGTCGTGGGTTCAAATCCCATCGGGTCCATTATTTTAATTCAATATTTGCAAATTAAAATATTTTTTAAAAAAATAAAAATACAAAATAACTATATGAACCAATAAAATAATTATAAAAATGTCATCATATAATCACATTCCAATTAATTTTCAACAAGCAAAATTAATTGAAAAAGACAACGCACATTATTATGAAACACCCAGTGGAGAAATTTTTCCATCAATTACAACAATATTACAAAAAACAATGTCAATTGAAAAAAAAGAAAGTTTACAAAATTGGAAAGACAGAGAAGTAGCAGCAGAGTACATCACCAGTGAAGCAGCAACTATAGGTACCGAAACTCACAAATTAATTGAAAATTACATTAATGACGTAAGACAAACAGACGAAGTAAGACTGCTAACAGTAGCACATTTTAATAATCTAATTCCATTTTTACAAAAAATTGAGGATGTACATGGGACTGAATTAAGACTCTACAGTTATGCAATGAAACTTGCCGGAACTTCAGATTGCATAGCAAAATATGATGGGGAATTGTCAATTATCGATTATAAAACAAAAAGAAGTGATCAAAAAGAAGAATGGATGACAGATCATTTTATTCAAGGTACAGCATATGCAAAAATGTTCAAAGAATTAACAGGTATTGAAGTTAAACAAATTGTCATCCTAGTTAGTAGTGAAAAAAATTCAAGAATGGAATTTGTAAAGAATACTGAAGATTATAAAGACTTGCTAACTCAACGTCTAAATCAATATTATGATATTTTGGAATAAAGATAAAGAAACAGTAGAAGTTGATAATAAATTATTTAAGTGACTTTAAAGGAACAAAATTTGAAATGAATACAAAAATGAATCTAATTGTAATGGCTTCAATAATGACAGTGTTTGCAGTAATGGTTGTTCCAAACGATGTAATGGCAGAAGCAGATCAAAATAAAATCAATGTAAGACCAATTAACGATAAAATGAGTTTAGAGATAACTACAGTCACTATGACAGTGCCTGAAAATAATAAATTACCATGGGGTAAAGTGTGGGGTGCATCTTCAGATGTAGTTGAAAGATATCCAGTAATAATTCAATTTTACAAAGAAAGCGAGCCAATTCATGTAGCACAAGTAGATACCAAAGGTGACGGATCATATGAGTACAAATTCAGAGCTAGAACAGTAGACCACAACACAGGTGAATCAAAAGACATCTTTTATGGGGACTATACCGTAAAAATATTCAAGGTAATTCCAAATACAAATCCAACAGTATAAAATTAGATTAAATCCACGTGTCATGAATAATTTTATATGAAAAACATAGGATGTTCAAGAAATTTTAAAAACATTCACAGAATTCATATAACAAGTAATAATTAGGACATCTAGAAAATGACTAAAAATCTTTGGCATGACATTGAAACAGGCGATAACGCTCCAGAAAAAATCAACGTTATAGTAGAGATACCAAAAGGATCAATGAACAAATACGAATATGATAAAAAACACAACATAATAAAATTAGATCGAGTATTATTTTCACCATTTCACTATCCAGGAGACTATGGACTTATCCCACAAACATTGTCTGAAGACGGGGATCCATTGGATGCACTAGTACTAGTTACAAATCCAACATATCCAGGTATTTTGATAGAATCAAGACCAATAGGACTACTACAAATGAAAGATGACGGAGAATCAGATGATAAAATCATCTGCGTTTCAACAAATGATCCAAGATATGATTGTAAAGCAGATATTACAGACATAGAAGATCATTATCGTTCAGAGATTGCTCATTTTTTCCAAGTATACAAAGACTTGGAAGGAAAAAAAGTAGAAATTATAGGATGGAAATCGGTAAAAGATGCCAAAATGGTAATCAAAGAATCTATCAAAAGATACAACGACAATTTAAAAAAAGATTAGAAAAATGCACAAAGAGTGTAATCATTTTCTAGAAAAAAAAGAAAACATTTCACCCAATACAAAACAATGTGAAGAATGTGAAAAACAACATCTACCTACAGTTGCTATTCGAATGTGTTTGACATGTGGACATGTAGGTTGTTGTGATTCATCAATAGGAAAACATGCAACAAAGCATTTTGAGGAGACAGGTCATGCAGTAATGAAATCCATTCCAGAAGACATTTGGAAATGGTGTTACATTCATGAAGAATATTATGGATTTTAGTTAGAAAAATTGAAATTATTACAAAATTATCTATGAATACTTTTATGCTAATTTTGCATAAAGTTTTAGATGATTGTTCATAATAAAATGCACAAAGGAATGCGATTCTAATGTCAAAAGCATACATCATGATGAATTGTAAACTAGGTGAAGAGCAAGAGGCAATTCAAGAATTAAAAAAAATAGTGGGAATAAAAGAAGCTCACGGAACATTTGGGTTATACGACATTGTAGCACAAATTGAATGTACAACAGATGAAAAGATTCAAGAGATCGTTACACAGAAAATTCGAAAAATATCAAAAATTCAAACCAGCATGACATTAACAAGTTCAGAATCAGGGGAGTTATTCCAAATATCAGAAAAACTAGTAGGGGCAATGCTAGGGAAAAACAGCAGTAAAGCATATGTTGTATTTCATTGTGAAAAAGGTCAAGAATACCCCACATTAAAAAATCTCTGCAAAATACCAGAAGTAAAGGAAGCAGACGTAGTTTTTGGATATTATGATGTAATTTGCAGAATGGAGTCAGCCAGTGAAGAGGTTTTACAAGATGTGATAACTAGGGCAATCAGAGGATTACCACATCTCAAAACTACCATGACATTGAACATAATTAAAGAACAAGGAATACAAGATATCTAAAAAAATAGAAGCTTACAAAAAAATAGTAAATAATAAAATAAATTATTAAACCATTCAGTGGGGCATAAGAGTAGTAACATGAAAAATGAATTACTTTGCCAAACATGTGGCAGATATTTAACTATTGGATCATGTGATTGCCCTGTAAAAAAAGAATTATGTAAATTATGCGATAAAGAATTTGATGATTTTGATACATTAGAAAAACATATGCAAAGTTATCATGATCATTTTTCTTCATCAGAATTGTTGTGAACTTAACTTACCAACGTAGGCCAAGTTTAAGGTATTCATTTTTTAATAGTTAAAAAATATTAAAAATAATGTCAGAGTATGAATTAGGTAAATGGGATTTATCAGAATTAGCAAAAAATCCAAAAAGTCCCGCATTTAAAAAACAAATTAAAGATTTAGAAAATCAAGCAAAGAAATTTGAAAAAATTAAAACAGGTCTAAACTCAAAAATGACATCCAAGCAATTCAAAATAATCCTACAGCAAGTTGAAGAAATATCCCATAAGATGAGCAAAATTGGTGGATATGCATCACTTGCATATTCATCAGATACCCAATCAGATGAAGCAACTTCATTAATGACTCAAATGTCAAAATTAGGTTCAGAAATTTCAAATAAAATTTTATTTTTTGATTTATGGTGGAAAACAAAAGTAGATGACAAAAACGCTAAAAGACTAATGGAGGACACAGGAGAGTTAAAAGAATATTTAGCATACAAAAGATTATTTGCAAAATATGCATTAAGTGAATCTGAAGAAAAAATCATAAACACACTAGATGTTACAGGGATTTCAGCACTGGTAAAATTGTATGATAAAATAACCAATGTCTACGAATACAAAATGAAAATTGGTAATAAAACAAAAACAATGACAAGAGAAGAGTTAACAAATTATGTTAGAAGCACAAATCCAAAAATTAGAGAAACAGCTTACAAAACTATTCTAAGCAAATATGAAGAAAACAAAGGAGTCATTGGTGAAATTTATCAAAATATTGTTCTTAATTGGAAAGATGAAGGAATAGAACTTAGAGGATACAAAAGTCCAGTATCAATGAGAAACATTGCCAACGACATAGATGACAAAACAATAGAATCACTTCTTTCAATTTGTCGAAAAAACTCAACTGTATTTCAAAAATTCTTTCTTCAAAAAGCAAAAATGCTAGACATGAAAAAATTACAAAGATACGACCTTTATGCACCAGCAGCAGCAAAGATTAAAGAAAAAAATTATTCGTATAATCAATCTGTAAAATTGGTATTTGAGTCACTTGGGAAGTTCAGTAGCACCCTAGAAGAATATGCTAGAAAAGTATTCAATGAGAAACATATTGATTCGTCTATCAGACCAGGAAAAAGAGACGGCGCATTTTGCAGCACACTGACTCCAAAAATTACACCATATGTCTTGGTGAATTTTACAGGTAAATCAAGAGATGTTTTTACTTTAGCTCATGAATTAGGTCATGCAGTGCATAGTCAGGCAGCACAAAATAGATCAATTCTTGTTCAAGATGCACCATTACCATTAGCTGAAACAGCATCAACATTTTCAGAATTACTACTTTACGATAATTTAGCAGATAAGATATCAGATGATCAAAAGAAGATCATGTTATCTGAAAAAATTGATGACCTTTATGCAACAATACTCAGGCAATCATATTTTACAATTTTTGAGATTGACGCACATGAACAAATTGGCAAAGGAACCACAATAGATGAAATTTCAAAGACATATTTACAAAACTTGAAAGAGCAATTTGGTAATTCTGTAAATCTTTCAGAAGATTTTGCAATCGAATGGAGTTGTATTCCACACTTTTACCACACACCATTTTATTGCTATGCATATTCATTTGGAAATCTATTAGCACTGTCATTATTTCAAAGATACAAAAAAGAAGGAAATGATTTTGTAAAATCATACATGGATATTCTAGCAGCAGGCGGTTCAAAAAAACCAGAAAAATTACTATTAGAACATGGATTTGATATCAAATCACCTAAATTTTGGCAAGAAGGTTTTGATTATGTCAATCAGCAAGTCAAAGTGTTATCATCATTAAATTAAATCTAAGTTCAAAATTATAAAAAATCATATTTTAAAAATACTTTAATTGTCATCACTGTTTTTTGGAGGAGTGAAATTATCAATAATTTTTGAAATGTCTAAAACAAGTGAATCTTTAATTTTTTTTAACGAATTATCAGGATTGTCAGATTGAGAAAGTAAATGATTAAGTTGATCCAAAACGGCATATTGAACTCTTAATGTCAATAATTCAGAGATGTTTTTTTCACTTGTAAAATCAACCTCGGTAATATTTACTGCCTGATTAGCCATTTGAAAAGTAAAAGAAGAAGAATATCCACCTCGTGTAAAAGCAACGTCTCGAAGAACTAGTTTTTTAACTTCATCAGGATTTCCCATTCCAGTTCGAGCAACCATGTCATTTAGTTGATCTAAAATTGCATATTGAACTCTAGATTGTAATAATTCAGGAATGCTTTTTGCATTTTCTATTTCAGTAATACTCACTTTTTCATCACCAATTGTGATAAATTTATTCATAATTATGATTAAAATTATTTTATCTATAAGGATTGCCAGAAATTATTATTTTTAGACTTTAGAATAATGGGGCTGGCAGTCCAACGCATGGACTGCCAGCTTGTTCCCCGAACGGTTTGAATTCGATGTCATCTGTGTATCAAAAATAATATGATTTAAACCTTTGAATTATTTTAAGTCTAATTTTTTGGGTTTGATTTTTCTTATCGTTCCCAATAAAATCCCAATCGTGATTCCCAGTTGATAAAGAAAATAAAGTAGAACTTCAAAAGTACTTGGAGTAAGATCAGTGAATCTGCTTAAAGCTGTAAAAATTAGGAGTAGGGCACTAAAAAAGAAAACAAATGCTTTTACAATTCCATGTATATCTGTAAATTTTAAAACAACAAAAGTCATGACCATAATTGAAATAGCTAATACGGTCAGAAACCCAGTATTCATTCCAAAAATTAAAAATACTGAAGAAATTATATCGCCACTACTGGCTACAGACAAATTAGTTAGATCAATTTTTGTGGGGGATTGAAAACGTGGAACACTAAGAACAGCATTTATTAAAAATAAAAAAAACAGTGTGAAGGATACAGTCTTTACATGATTTTGTAGACGAGGAAATCTTTGAAGAATGGCCCTACCTAGAATGATTCCTTGGGACAATCCAATTCCAAATGTGGTTAAAATTACAATTAATTGGATTACAGGATCATTGAAACTCTCAACGAGTATAGGAAATAATGCCATCTATTTACAGATCAACACACATCAAAATAGCAGTTTCTAAAAAATAGATAATCATAAGAGTGTATTAAAAATAGCATAATTAAAGATAAGTAAATTTAATATTTCAGAATTAGAGGATCATCACATGTTAAAAATAATATTTGTTCTTGCCATAATTGGAATTATTGGAATTTCAACAAATTATGTATATTCACAAGAAATAGGTTTAGCTACATTTCAAGAATCAGCACAGGTAATCATAGACAAAAAAATGTTCAATAAGACCACAACATCAGTTACATTACTAAGTTCTAATCTTCAAGAAATCAAAATTCCATCAGAATTAGAACAAAAAATAAGAGAAAATCAAAGAATTCAAGCAGTTGTCATAACAAATCAAAATAATTGCATATTAGGAGTCTATGATCAATCATGCATAATTATCAACATAGAAAGAAATCCAGAAGATAAAGGAATTAATGCCATACAAGATTCAAGTAGAAAATTAGCAGATTCATACATAGATGAAATTAATCAAGTCTTTGATACAAATGCAGAATTTCTTCAAGTGTACGTCCACACAAATGATGCTACAAATCAGGCATTAGATACATCAGGGATTATTTCAGGCGGAGGAGTAATTTCAGCAGTATACACAATGCCAATGGAGGATACGGGTTTAATGTATAGCGAGTTATCATCGATGTTACTTTCAAAATCAATCAGAGATGGAGAGGGTTTCTATAACATTGCAAAAACATTATCCGAGGAGCAAAATGCCAAAATGTCATTTTCAATAATTCCAACAGAATCAAAATCACTATTACAACTAAGAGTTTCAGTAGACAATCCAATTCCAAAAGAAAGTAAACTAAATGAAACTATATCAAAAATCAGCCCTCTTGAATTTTTTAATATAGAAAATCTTAACAGATCAAATTATTTCTCTACAGGTAATTATCCACTAAATTCAATATTTCAAATAATTATACTATCAAACAATGAAACAAATGTATCAGACGTTAAGGGGTCAATCATACCAACACAAACTATAGATGGAATTGAAATGCCAATGGACGTTACAAAAAAAGGGTGGATTTTTGATCCTCAAAGAGGAGAACTACTTCAAGGAAAATTTATTTTTGGTGAAAGCACATCAGTAAATGAAAATGAATTAAAATTTTCATTGGGAGGAGATAACATCCAATCAAAAGACGTAGAATTAGATGAATCAATAGTAGTTGTAATTATAATAACAATAGTTTCAATTGGGGCAGCAATATTTTATCTTAAAGGATATAAAAAATAATTAAACTAAAAGTACTGCAGCTGCAAAAACAGTAGTCCATTTTCCATCTTTGTCACCTTTGGTCGATTGAGTCGTATGATGAGTATTGTAAATTTGACCAGAAATTAACCATTGTTGTCTTTTTTCATCCCAGTCTTTATCAGCATCAAAAGGAATTCCTAAGGAGGATGCCAACATTTGTGCAGCAATATCTTCAGCATAATCACCTGCCTGAACTTCATTTTGGCCAAAAGATTCGTATTCAGATAGATATCCATATCTTGCAGTATCTTTGGGTTGTGCAATTCCAACAGATGCAGAACAAACTCGATGAGGTTCCTTAGTTTGATTCTTTGAATATATTGTAAATAAAATCTGTCCAGGTTTAATTTTCTTTAAACCATCTTTACGAGAAATCAATTTAGCTTGTGGTGGAAATATACTAGAAATTAATACAAGATTAGTTCCAGCAATACCTGCATCTCTTAATGCATATTCAAAACTAGTTAATCTATCTTCATGTACACCCTTACCTTTTGTAAGAAATAACTCCTTAGCTACTAGATCCAACATTTCTGAATTTCAAACAAAATAATTATTATTTATACTTTAATTCTAAGAACCTAAAATATGAAATTAATCTAATTTTTTCTTTTTCTTTTTCTTTCTTGCATCAGGTTCGCCTTGAATTTGAGTCAGATAGATGAATGTAAAGAAAGCACCAAGTCCAATATTGATCATACTCATGAGAGTAATCATAATTTTCAAATTAGGAGGGGTGATACCAGATAATCCAATAAGTATACCAACGGTTCCAGTTGCAAAAAACATCATCATTAGAACCTTAACTCTAGTTGGCTCGATATATCTCATATAAAATATCAAAAAGACGCAATATTATAAGTTGACAGGTAAATGAATTATTTTTAAAAGTAAAAAGAGTGCCTCAGGTAACACTTTAAACCTTAAAAAATTTTATTTTATTTTGTGCCAATGTAGCTCAGCCTGGTAGAGCAACTGATTTGTAATCAGTAGGTCATGGGTTCAGATCCCGTCATTGGCTCTTTTAATTTTTAAAAATATCGAGTAATTTTAAAAAATATACAATACGAATAAGTACACTAATTTTTAAAATACAATATTTGGCTTCAGAAAATTTTGAAAATATAATTAAAAAAAATGAAAAAATTATCAAAAAATCAACATTCAATGGATTAATCATAACGGTCATCATAACCATAGGAATTGCATCATTTCTTGGAGGATCATACATATCAAATCTAGATTCAAATCAAATATCACAAGAAGAACTAGACGAGGCAATTGCAAAATTGGAATTAAAAATTCTTCAAAACAAATTACCTTCAAATCAACCAATCGTAGAGTTAAAAATATCAGCAGATAATGATCCAACAATAGGAAATTCAAATGCTCCAATCACGATAATAGAATTTTCAGATTTTCAATGTCCATTTTGTGCAAAATTCCACATACAGACACTTCCAAAAATCATGGATGAATACATCAAAGAAGGTAAAGTCAAATTAGTATTCAGAGATTTTCCAATTCAAAGTATTCATTCTAATGCATTACTAGCATCAGTAGCAGCAGAATGTGCAAATGAGCAAGGAAAATTTAAGGAAATGCACGATAAGTTATTTGAAAATCAAAAAGAGTGGGACAGTAAAAATACAGACAATGTAATTATTTTATTTAATCAATATTCATCAGAGATGGGAATGCAAAAAGAAAAATTTGATTCTTGTATAAAAAATGGGAAATATATCAAAGAAATTCAAAAAGATCTAGAGGATGGTAGAACATATGGGATTTCAGGAACACCTGGTTTTTTTATAGGAAATGACGAAGTTGGATTTATTGAATTGAAAGGAGCACATCCTTTTGAAAATTTTAAAAATATTATAGATAATCAATTAGAAAAAATAAAATAGGAAGCGTTTATTAGACCTGAAATGATTTTTTCGGTATCGGAATAATGACGAATAGCCACTATGCTTTATCGTCATGGCTTAAGAGAACAAAAAAAAATGACAAAATTTAAAGATTTAGGATTAAATGACGAAGTACTAAGAGGAATTACTGATCAAGGTTATGAAGAAGCATTTCCAATTCAAGAAGCAGTAATTCCAATATTACTTTCTAAAAGAGACGTTGTAGGACAAGCCCATACAGGTTCAGGTAAAACAGCAGCATTTGCATTATCAATGTTAAATGATATTGTACCAAAAAAAGGAATTCAAGGATTAATCATGGCACCAACAAGAGAGTTGGCAATACAGATTAGTACAGAAATTAGAAAAATGGGAAAACATACTGGAATTAAAACTGCAACGGTTTACGGAGGACAAGGAATGGGAATTCAATTAGATGCCCTACACAGAGGAGTAGAAATTATTGTTGCAACACCAGGTAGACTCATAGACCATCTTAAAAGAGGCTCAATAGAGTTAGGGGACGTCACACACATTGTACTGGATGAAGCAGATACAATGTTAGACATGGGATTTGTAGACGACATTCAATTTATTTTAGACCTGTCACCAGAAGACAGAGTAATGTCATTGTTCTCAGCAACAATGCCAACTGCAATTTTAAGATTAGCTGAAGATTATCTACATAATCCAAAACAAATCTTGTTAGATGCAGATGATCTAAGTGGAGAAGGAATAGACCAATCATTTTTAGTAATTAAAGATAGAGACAAGTTCAAGTATTTACTTGATTTCATTAAACCACTAAAAGGTCAGATTATTGTATTTTGTTCAACAAAATATAGAACAAGAGATGTTGCAAAATATTTGCATCAAGAGAAATACAACGCAGTTGCAATAGAGGGCGACATGTCTCAAAGTAGAAGGGAACAGTCAATGGCAAAATTTAGAAACGGTAAAGCAGATATTTTGGTTGCAACAGACGTCGCATCAAGAGGAATAGATGTGCCAAGAGTAGAACTAGTAGTTAACTACGATGTTCCAAATCAGGAAATGGCATATTTCCATAGAATAGGTAGAACAGCAAGAGCAGGAACTGAAGGTAGAGCAATTACATTTGTATCATATTCATCAATAGGAGATTGGAATATAATTAAACGTCAAATTAAAGTACCGTTAAGAGATCTAAATCAAGAAATGCATATCGAAGTTTCAATTCCAGATCCACTAAAAAGACAATCATCATCAAGAAGATTTGGCGGCGGCGGCTATGGTAGAGGTGGCGGCGGTAGAAGCAGCTATGGTAGAGGTGGCGGCGGTAGAAGCAGCTACGGTAGCAGAGGTGGCGGCGGCTATGGTAGAAATAGCAGAGACGATAGAGGAACAAAAAGAAAAGACACTGATGGCGACGGTAAAAATAGCTACGGTGGACGTAGTAGATGGTAATATTACAAAAATTTAAAGATAAGAACTACTATACTTAATCCAAGGTAAAATAATGCATAAAGGTTTCATTTTATTAAATTGTGATTTAGGAGCAGAAGAATACATTGTTGATCAGTTAAAGCAGATGACGATAATAGATAATGCATATTTGACTTTTGGAGCATACGATGTAATTGCAGAGATTGAAACAGAAGATCAAGAAGGGTTTGAGAAAGTAGTGGCGATAATCAGAAAACTTTCAAGAGTTGTAAGTACAATGACATTAAATGTAATTAATACCGATAAGTAGGCACAAATTATCAGTATCTTAAAAAAATATTATTTTTTATCCAATTTCTCGGATAATTTTAAATTCTCTTTTTCTAGTGTTTTTACTTTTTTTATAACTTTTTTGAGATCTGCATTCATTTTTTTTAAATCTTTTTCCACTTTCAATAAATCATTTAAAGATCGAGGGATTTTTTTACCAGAGGCTTTACCCGTAAGATTAGTTTTTTCTATCAATTTTTTTTTTATTATTAAAGTTCTTTTTAGATCTTTCTACCCAAAAAAACACTATTTCTCACCATCTTCAGAATCAAATCCCAATTCTTCTAGAATTTTATAATATGCTTCAGGGTCAATTTCTTTCAATCCAACAATTACATCAAAAAAAGCTTTATCGACATCTTCAGTCATTAATTTTTTAATTTGTCATGTACCTAAAATGATTACGATATTTCCAAGTATAACTCAAAATAACAACAAAAATAAAAAAACATTAGCACTAGTAGAAAAAATAAAATTTGAAATAAATAGTTTAAAGAAAATAAAATTTAAAATGAATAAAAAATACCACATTAGGGGGAAAACATGCCAGATGTAATTTGGGGTAACGGTAAGAACGTTATTTCTAAAGATAGTTTTGAGTTAACTGTAACACACAGACAAAATGGAAATTCTGAAGAATATCAAGACGTAGTAAAAATAATAATTTCAGACGTAGATTTGCCAGGATTATCAGATAACAAATCTAATTGGGAAATAGATGATCTTCAAAAAGTTATTGTGGACTCATTTCTAAAATGTGAAATTAGTTCAAAAACATCAGATGGGGGTTTAATATCTAAAGTGTCACATTCAGGGGCAGCAGGATACTAATTGTGGGATTCAATAGTAATCACAAACAGCGAAATTAGTAATAGAGACATTAAAAAAATAATAAGTGGGGAAAAATCAGCAATAATAATTAAAAACTTTTATGAAAAAAGAAGTTGTAAAAAAATAATTAAAAAAATAAATAATACCAACATAGAAAACGATTCAAAAAAGTTTAACCACATAGGTCCTTTTTTGATGAACTATACAACAACAAAAGAAAAATATTTTCAAAATGCAAAAAAAGCAAATATAATTTTTAAAAATATTTTTCTAAATATAGATGACCCAATAAATAAAATAAAATTAATAATTTCAAAAGTTTATCCAAATCATGAGATATCAGAAACAAAAGAAAATAGAATGAGTTATGCATCATGTACAATCAGAAGACATGAAAAAGGAAAGAAGGTTCCACTACACAAAGACAATGTAACGTATGAAGGAGTAGAATACAATGTATCAAAAATAGATAACCAATTATCATGTATTTTACATTTACAAGAAACAGAAAAAGGAGGAAAATTATTAATATATAAAAAGAAATGGGAAAAAAAATTGGAAAAGTTCAGAGAGATAGAATTTGGATATAATTCTATTTTGACTAAAAATATAGAAGTAGATGTAGTAGAATCCAAAATAGGGGATTTAGTAATAATTAATCCAAATTACCTTCATGAAATTACAAAAATCCAAGGAAATGTAGATAGAATTACTTTGGGTATGTTTTTTGGAATTCAAAATAAAAGTAAAAAGATATTTTCATGGGCATAATTTTAATTAAAATTTTGAAATATGCCTCAAATACCAGAGTAGGGTTAACGGGTAAAACTGAATAAAAATAAGGGAATAATTGTTATATGAGGAAACGATGATTGTTTCAAATTGCAAAAAATTGAGTATGAAGGAACAGTATGGGTATTAAATTATAACAATCCAGAACCACTATTAGATCACGCAATTCACATGCTAGAAAAACACGGAGTAAAACGTGAAAATATGACAATTACAGAAACACCAAATGTTGCAGTAGGAGAAATTGTAGTCGAAATATGGCCATACGAGTTAGTTATAGGAAGGGTAAGAACAACTAGAAATGATTCATTCATTAGTGGTTCTGAATTCAACATTGAATTAAAATTAGATGAAAACGGAAATTATGTAGATTATCTTTGAAAAAAAAGAAAATTCAAAATATCAGTATTATTACTATCGCCATTTTAATAATTGGTTCAATTATAGGATATAATTATTCGGTAGACATTACAAAACAAAAAGGATTGCAATTTGGAAATGAATTAAATCAAATAGAAAATAATATTTCAGACATTCAAGAAAAATTTTATTCAGAAAAAATAAAATGGGTAGAAGGAGATATTTCAAAAACAGAATTGTTAAAGTTTTATGAAATTCACATAGACAATTTTAAAAAAAATATATCAAAGTATGATGAATTAACACCGCCAGAATTATTCAAAAGCTCAGTAGCATTATTAAAAATTTCAGCTGAAACTCAACTAGAAAGTGATTTACAATTTATTCAATGGATAAAAACGGGAGATGAGTCTGCTAAAATTAGATCAGATGCCCTGTTCCAAGAATCGTATGAGTATCAAAATTTAGGCTTAGTTGAATTTCAAACAGCAAAAGTAGGCATAAAATATTATGAAGGTGGCGAAAAATTCGAAGAGCCGCAGGGAGTATCACCACAAAAAGTACTACAAGTATATGAAAAAATGCAAAAACAATGTAGTGATGAGTTTAGAAATGAATCAGGAGAATTTGATACTAATCAAATAGAAATAGAATGGTTTGATTGTAACAATAAAGCAAAAGAATGGAAAATACAACATATGCCATAAATAAAAATATGAAAACTATAGTAATTCAGATTTCTGTAATAAACTCAAAATAGGATAAATTTCAGATAACAACTCAGACTCTTGAAGAATAGTGGGTTTTAAAAATTTAACAGGGAAAGTCATAGTCAACATATCTTGATCAGTATGAGAAATTCCAATAAAATGACGAGTGTTATGTATTTCAGAAAGAAAAGCATCCCATTTTTCCAAATGAACGGATACACGAGAAATATTTTGTTTTACTTCAGAAATAACAGTGTTCAAATCAGTATCAAATAATTTGAATTTGACAAGAGGGATCATCAACATACCACCCAAGATTACATCATGGTTTTTTATTTTAGATAAAATAACATCCTCAGGATCTTTTACAGTAGAAAGATCACCATAATCAGGATCAAAATAACCAGCAACTAATTTTTTAGAATCATATATTCGAAAATAGCCATCTTCAAACTCTAATTTCCATAATCCCAAGGAAAACATACGGAAATACTGATTAGTAAATGTTTATTCGAAAAGATAATTTTCAGAATCACGTGCTTAATTAAAAAAATTAATTGTTCTTTTCAAGTAAATTCAAGGCTTCTTGCAAAGATACTTCAAGTTCATTAATTCGTTTTCGCAGTTCAATATTTTCATCTCGTAAGGAATCTCGTTCCCTAGTAAGTATTTCATTAATGTCCATAATGAAATAAAAAATAAGAGCCTATTTCTACATTACAATTTTAGATAGGCACTAAAAATCAAAGTAAAATAGAATTACAAAGCAAAAGAGTTTACTAAATTTTTATCCAGTATTTTAACTTCAAAAATATCTTTTAAAAAATATTTTTGTGTTGTATGACTAGTACAAAGGAATATAGAAGATTAAGAATATGGAACATCGCATACAGTGGATTGAGTAATTTATTGCTACAACATGCACTACTGACATCAATTTTAGTTGTCGGGGTTGCCACTTCAAACTAAATTAATTTTTGAATTTTATTTAAGTGACGTATAGATTGTAGACATAAAGTTTGTTTCTTAATTTGTCTCAAAGATTTTCTTATTTCTGGAGAAAGGTATTCTAACAAAATTCAGAATAAAATCATCATTTAGATAAGTTTATGATTTTAAAAAATAATTAAATAAACTAAGAATTAAAGTAAAGGTATGCCAATATCAAAAGAGAATAAAGAATTTGTTAATAGTCTAATTGAATATTACATAAGTGAATCTGAATCATATAAACAAATTGCAGAGAATTTTCTTCCAGAAGTAGAATCAATTTCAGATACAGTATTTGGAATAATTACTGGGTGTGTGTATTCAGGATTTCTACAAACATATCAAAATCAGCAACAAACACCTAGTTTAGAAGATATGAATGAATTTAATCAGATAATTAAAAAAAATGCAATCCTTATTAAAAAATCAATCTTAGGAGAAACAAAAATACGCAGCACAGATAAAGAAAAAACAGATTAAAGTAAAATTAGGCGTAAATATAAAAAAATAGGGCAATAAATTAAAATCAAATTAATTTGAAAATCAGTACAGTTTAATTTGAATTATAAAAAAATAACATCATGAAAATAGACGGTAGTAAGATTATTTTTGGTCTAGGAGTAACATCAGCTGTAGCGACTGCAGTTATTGCATTATATTTTTCAATTCGTTAAAGATAAATCATAAGGGGAACGTCATAAAATAGTGTCTGCAATAAATGAATTTAAAATTACACAAATTGTAGATAATGGTCAAATAATACAATTAACATTAATTGAAAATATATCTACAGAACCAATTTCACAGAAACAAATGATCATAGAAAATGTTTCTAAAAAATTAGATTCAGAAACAAAAGAACAAGTAATGCCATTGTTAGAAGCAATTTTACAAGCACAACCAACTGTAAATATTAAATCTTATCAACAAACACAAATTACAATAGCAATGCCAAAATCAAGATATGACGGTATGAATAGACCGCAAGTAGGCAGCATAATAGATGTAGACTTAAAAATAATCTAGAGTGTTGAATTTACTTCATCCAAAGTATGTAATGGTAAAGAACAAGTAAAATTTTTGCAGATAAAAATAGATGTTTTATTCTCAAAAGATTTTCCAGCAAAGAAAGGGTATTTGGAGAGAGTTTTTAATTGATCAGAATTTTGAATAGATATCATAAAAGAATTAGGCAAATAATTTTTAAATAAAGAATTACAAAGTTCAGAATTTTCAGAATTTATAATAGTAATCTCAGTAGGTTTTTCCAAATACAAAGAAATGGTATTTAGTAAATATCCAAATCCAAATGGGTTTTCAGCAGCAGTTTGTGCCTGTGATTCCATGACTTTCATTGAAATATCAAGGAAAGGTTGTTCTTGAGACAAATGATATAATCTTAGCATAACAAAAGATGAAACAGAATTTCCAGAAGGTAGAGATAAATCATAATTACTCTTTGGACGAATAATTAATTTTTCATGATCATCAGAAGTCATAAAGAAACTATTGTTTTCTGAATCCCAGAAATGATCAATTAAATGATGACCTAGCTTCAATGCAAGTTCAAGGTATTTAGAATTAGGTTCAATTTCAAATACATCCAATAACGCATTAGCAAAATAGGAATAATCCTCAAGGTAACCATTAATTTTTGCAGTATTATTTTTGTAAGTTCTCAATAAATTACCATCAACAAAAAGATTTTTTTCAATAAATGAAATACAATTTTTAGCGGCATTTAAATATCGAATATCATTTGTAACACGATAACCTTTTGCAAAAGCAGTTATCATTAATGAATTCCATGAAACTAAAACTTTATCATCCAAACTAGGTGAAATTCTTTTTGAACGTACTTCCAATAATTTTTTAGAACATGAATTTATAATTTCAAGTACTTTTTGTTCTGAAATTCCAAAGTTAAATGCAATCGTAGAAACATTAAGATTATTACACAAAATAGAATTACCCTCCCAATTTCCACCATCAGTTACATCAAAATATAGACAAAAAATATCAGCGTCATTTCCAAGAATTTCTTTAATTTCTTTTTTACTCCAAACATAAAATTTTCCTTCTACCCCTTCAGAATCTGCATCATATGCAGAATAGAAACCACCTTCAGAAGAAGTCATTTCACGTAAAACAAAGTCAAGTGTTTTTTGTAAAATATCAAGATAAAACGGATCATGTGTAATTTGATATGCCTCACAAT
>JAOMJV010000006.1 GCA_028351415.1 Candidatus Nitrosopumilus sp. | reverse complement strand
GATGGAATTAGTTCAGCTGCATTAATTCGACAAGCTTTTGGCGGTGATTCTATTTTAGTAGATTATCCTGGTCAAATGGAAGCGTTAAACCAAGTAGTATCTGATGAAAAATTAAAATCTTTATTCATCTGTGATTTAGGTTTAAGTAAAAAAACACAAGATGAATTTATTGATATCATGAGTCGACTTAGAAAAAATAAAGTTTCTGTAACTTACATTGATCATCATGATATTGATCCGACTGTTGTAACGGCTTTGAAAAAACTCAAAGTAAAAGTTATTCACGATATCAATGAATGCACTACTGTTCAAGTATACGCTACATACAAAACAAAATTAAATGATCATGCTTCTTTTGTAGCAACATGTGCTGCTATCACTGATTATATGGAAGATAGACCTCTAGGTTCAAAATTACTTCAAATTTATGATAGACAATTTGCTTTGATTAGTGCAACTACCATGACATACAATATTGTTGGACATCAAAGAGAACCTGATTACTTACAATATTTGGTTGAAGAATTAGCAGATTCTAAATTCCCCCATGACATTCCTAACACTTTTGAATTTGCACAGATTCAGGTAGAAAAACTATCTCAAATTATAGCTAAAGTCAAAAAAGGAATGAAAACAATGAGCAATCTTGGTCATATGGAAATTTTAGATTCTGGTGCAAGTGGTGCTGTTAATTTTGTAATGGGTTTATCTGGAAAGGATGTTGGCGTTGCATACAAAGAAAGAGTTGATCATGGAATTTATGCTGTATCTGTTCGGGGTTCTAAAAACTGTAAAGTTCACTTGGGTAGAATTGTCAATCTTTTAGCTACTAGTCTGGGTGGTTCTGGCGGTGGACATGATAAAGCATGTGGCGCAGTAGTTCCAAAACCAAAAATTAAGAAATTTATCACTGAATTAAATAAAAAAGTGAAATAATTTTTCTAATTATTTGTTAATTTTTAAATTAAGTTTTACTTTATTCTGAAAATTCAACTATGGCATCTATTTCTGTCATGGAATTTAATGGTAAAACGGATACTCCAACTGCAATTCTAGAATGCTTTCCTTTATCTCCAAATATTTCAAAGAATAGATCTGACGCTGCATTAATTATTTTAGGATGCTGATAGAACTCTGGATCTGAATTTACAAATCCTGATATTCTGACAATTTTTGTAACTTTATCTAAACTACCTAATTCTCTTTTCATTTGAGCTAAAAGATTAATTGCACACATTTTTGCTGATTTTTTAGCTGTTTCTATATTATCATCTGTAACTTTTCCTGTAAAGATCACTTTACCCTCTTCCATCGGAATTTGTCCAGAGATGAATAGTAAATTCCCTGTTTTTATTGCAGGAACATATGATCCTGCTGGAGTTGGAGGGGTTGGAAGTGTGATTTCTAGTGTTTTTAATTTTTCTTCAATCAATATCATGTCATTTTTTGAGGCTGATTTTAGTTTTTACTTATTTTTATGTGTGTTTTTTCCCCTTTACTAGAATTATTTTGGTATACCGTTCTTGTTTTGTAACCTTGTTTTTGTAAATATCCTTCTAAAATTGAAACCCATGGTAGTGAATATCCGTTATTCAGTTTTGATTCTATCGTAATATTTTTTGTATTTGCTTCAAAATTAACATGTCCTGAACATGTGATTTGTATAATTGCATCCATTATTTCAATAATATCGTCTAGTGATTTTGCTTTCAATTGTATTCCGTTTTTTTCTAATAATTTTAGAAAGTCTATTTCTATTTTTTTTGATTCCCTTGTAGAATTTAGAATATATCTTAAACCTGTTTCATTAATTATTTTTATAATTTTATAAATTTCCTGTGCATCTGCTTTTGTCATATCTGCTACAACCTTTGTTTTAACTGAATTTTTCCAAATATTTGAAAATACTTTTTCTTGATTAATTCCTAATATTTCTGTTGATGAAAATATTGCTCCTTTCCCGTTGTCATTATTTATCATTAATAATTCAGTTTCATCAAAAATAAAACAATTTTGTGTAATGTCTGATGTTTTAATTTCCACCCCGTCTGGAATTGATCTATACGATTCTGAACAAATTTGTGTTGATGGAATAATTACTTTGACATCTAGATTTCTACGAATTACTCCTACCAGTTGTTCTTTACATTCAGCTAGTAATCCGAACCCTCCTTGGTCCGTCATTATTTTAATTGACAATTTTGATCCTTCGATCATTGTTTGAAGTTGAGTTAAAACTTTGTTTGCACTAATGTGGAAATATCTTTTTTCTTCTGATCCTCTTGACTTTCTACTTTCTTCACTTGTTTTTTTTAAATTAGATACTAGTGTATTCATGGCATTAATTTTGTTAATTTGTTCATGAATCACTCCATCAAATGCATCCTCTGGTGAAATTGCAGTACACATTATTGGCTTACTTTTTGATATGATGGCTAATTTTTTATTTTCTAATTTTAACAAAGTTGGATAAATTTTTGTCCTTGGAACTTCTGAATAATATGCTAACTCACTTGCTGAAATGGTTCCTTTGGAGATTAATGCTACGTATGCCTGAGATTCATATTTACTGAGCCCAAATTCCTCTAAACTGACTGTTAATACTTGTTCATTTACCATGTTTTTCCTTGATTTCTTATTAGGTAAAATTGAGAGCTAAATTCCTTTACACAATTGCTTAATTTTTTTTAAAATTGTATCCCTTGGTAGGTGTAACTATGGTTACTAAAATAATTGTTACACTGCCCTCAAATACAAAATATGGTTTAACAATGTGACATGTTAGTAAAATGTAGTATTGATACACTAGGATTTGAAAATATTTCTCATTCTGTAACCCTTGTACCTCGATTAGATTATTCTATTAATTTACTCGCTGGCATTATTGACGTTCTTGAAAAACATAGAACTGATTTAAAAAATTTAAACCAATACCTTGTTACTGATTTTGATGAGATGGATAACTCCCATCTCAAAAGTATGAGAATGGAACAACTGATAGTTTTTTCTTTGGATGTATTACTTCAAATTAAAAATCAAATTGGTTCTATCTCTGGAATACATAGCATTCCTAAAATTTTACCTTCTTCTATTCCTATGATTAGAACTGTCAGTGCTAAATTATTTGTTATTTCTCCTATTTCTAGTCAAAAACTATCTGAATTATCTGTACATTTGGGTAGTATTGTATTGGATTCTGCTGCTCTTACTAAGGCAAGATTTGATTTTAGTAAATGTAATGATAAATCTGCAATGTTACTTGATGAAGTAAAATTGATGGCAGACTCTAAATTAAATAAGCAGTACCCTCTTGTTGATTTTTTTAAATTATCTAATGTCTGATAATGCTAAATTCTAAACGTAATTTTTTAAAAGATATTGAACGTATTCGCTCACTTTCTTCAATCATTGATAAAAAACTATCTGAAGTAAAACCCTCAGATAGTAACAATGTTGATAAATTAACTTTAGATGAATTACAAGATTTAGACAAGATTGTTGGAATTGCTGATTTTATGCTGTGCAAATATGCTGATAAGAAGGAAATGCGTTCAATTTTAGAGTATTTTACATCTATTATTACAGATACGGCTAATTCTATGAGTAATTTGGATGATGAAATTTCTGAATTAATCCTTTCAGCTGAAGATTCTATTAACAAAGTCAAAGATCTGCATATGCGCATTGATGATGAATCGAACCTTAAAAAAAATTACTGTGATGGTCCTGACTACAGTCATAATGAAACAGGTGGAATTAATTTAACCAATTTTGTTACAGAGATTAACACTGTAGAATACCAACAAAATTCTTCAGAACATAATACAAGGTAATTGATATGAGTTTAGCACCGCAAGAATTAGAAAATACAGCAAGCAAATATGCTTCTGAGGCAATAAAATTTGATTCCCAAGGCGCACGTGGAATGGCTATCACTCATTATCAACATGCAATAGACGCTCTTGTAAAATTATTACAATTATATCCAAATAGTAAATTAAATAATATCTACAAAGATAGATGCAATTCTTACCATAGTAGAATTGGTGCATTACAACAAGCACATGGTGTAGAGCCTGCAGTAGATCCTAAAGCTTCTGAATCTGACCAAAAAGCATCTGTAAAAAGACAAGAAAATGAAAATGATTTTGAAGATCTTGTGATGAAAGAAAAACCTGATGTAACTTGGGACCAAGTTATTGGATTAGATGAGGCTAAAAGTGCACTACGTGAATCTATTGTCTATCCTACAAAAAGACCTGATCTATTTCCTCTTGGATGGCCAAAAGGCATGTTGCTCTATGGCCCACCTGGCACTGGAAAAACTATGCTTGCAGCTGCAACTGCAAATGAGATGGATGGTTATTTCATTAATGTTGATGCGTCTTCTTTGATGAGTAAATGGTTAGGAGAAGCTGAAAAAAATGTTTCAAAATTATTTGCTATGGCCAGGCAATATGCTGAGAAAGAAGGCAAACCTGTAATTTTATTTGTTGATGAAGTTGATTCCCTGCTTGGTGCTAGAAATAGTGAAGTTGGCGGAGAAGTTAGATCTAGAAATCAGTTCCTTACTGAGATGGATGGTGTAAATGGTAAAGGGAAACAATTGATGCTTTATGTTGTTGGAGCTACTAACAAACCTTGGAGTCTCGATACACCTTTCCTTAGAAGATTCCAAAAGAGAATTTATGTTTCATTACCTACACTGGAAGCTAGAGAAAGTCTTTTTTCACAATACACTGCACCTCTAAATAAAAACTACAATCTTGATAACACTCAACTTGCCAAATTATTTGATGGATACAGTGCAAGTGACATCAAGGATGTTTGTCAGGCAGCACAAATCAAGACTGTTCATGAAATTTTTAATGCCCCTAATTACCATGAACCTGTTGAGGGTGAAGATCCAATACAGCCACGAGAACTCACCACAGCTGATTTCAAAGACATCATGTCTAGGAGAAAACCAAGTGTTTCTACTGAGATGATTCGCGCTTATCATAAATGGAGCGAAGAGTTCCAAGCACTCTGATTATTTGACTTTTTAGTGCGATCAAATATTTTTATCTGTATTTCACATAAAACTTAAATTCACTTCGATTAGGACTTTACGAGGGTTCACAATTACTACAAAAAAATCAAATCACGCAAAAAAGTTTGGAAAGCTAATTTTTGACGATGGAACTGTTCTTGATGGCGAAGGATTTGGTTTTTCCACAACAACTTTTGGCGAAATTGTATTTAATACTGGAATGGTGGGTTATACTGAAGCTCTTACTGACCCCTCATACAATGGCCAACTACTGACTTTAACATATCCGCTAGTTGGAAATTATGGAGTTCCTGATCCTTCGATTAATGATGAAGATGGAGTTTCTAAATTTTTTGAATCAAACAAAATCCAAGTTCGTGGATTGGTAGTTCATGAATTATCTCTAACTGCAAGTCACTGGAATTTATCGATGACCTTGGATGAGTGGATGTATAATGAAAAAATTCCTGGAATTTCTGGAATCGATACTCGTGAATTAACTATGAAGCTTCGAAATAGTGGTGTTATGATGGCTGCATTAGTTGTATCTGATTCTGAAATTAATGTTGAAGATATAAAAAAACAACTTGCGTCTGCAACTCATTATGACTCTGAACAATTTATGGATGTTGTATCTACAGAACATGAGAAAATTTATGGTGATCAGGAACAGTGTGTTGTTGTAGTAGACACTGGTGCGAAAAATGCAATTATAAGAAACATTCGAGAAATTGGGTATAAGGTAATTTTAGTTCCTTGGAATACTTCTTATGAAAAAATAATGTCTTACAAGCCAAAAGGAGTTGTACTTAGTAGTGGTCCTGGTGATCCACAAAAATGTCCTGACACAATTACTGCTGTAAAAAAATTAATTGAAAACAACATTCCTACATTGGGTATATGTTTAGGTGCACAAATTATTGGTATTGCTGGAAATACTGAAACTTACAAATTAAAGTATGGGCATAGGGGACAAAACAAACCTTGCGTTAATCTTGAAAACAACCAAGTCTATGTAACTAGCCAAAACCATGGTTACGGTATAACTCCTGAATCTCTTGAAAAATCTGATTTTAATTTATGGTTTACAAATGCTGATGATAATACCGTTGAAGGAATAAAACATAAAAACCAAAATTGCTTTGCAGTCCAATTTCATCCAGAAGCTGCCCCTGGTCCTAATGACTGCAAATTTATTTTTGAAGAATTAAAAAATTTAATGGAGTCAAAAAAAATTGCCTAAGAATGAATCTCTAAAAAAGATACTTGTACTTGGAAGCGGTCCAATCAAAATTGGAGAAGCTGGTGAATTTGATTATTCTGGAAGTCAATGTCTTAAAGCAATACATGAAGATGGAATCAATAGTGTACTGATAAACCCAAATGTTGCTACAATACAAACTGATACTAGATTTGCAGATAAAGTGTACTTACTTCCTGTAAATGCTGAATATGTTGAATCAATTATTGAAAAAGAAAGACCAGATGGAATTATGTTGGCATATGGTGGCCAAACTGCACTAAATTGTGGGGTAAATCTTGATGATTCTGGAATTTTACAAAAATATGGTGTTAAAGTACTTGGAACTCAAATTCCTGGAATTAAAAATACTGAAGATAGGCAACTCTTCAAGGACTCCATGAAACAATGCGGGATGCCTGTGTTGAAAAGTCGCACCGTGAATAATTTTGAGGATGCAAAAAAGACTGCAGAAGAATTATCCTATCCTGTAATTGTCAGAGTTGCATATACTTTGGGCGGTCGAGGCGGTGGTGTTGCATATAATGAAATTGAACTTCATGAAATTGTTGAACGAGGTCTAAAGGCTAGCCTCGTTAACCAAGT
The DNA here is from genome assembly GCA_028351415.1 of Candidatus Nitrosopumilus sp. GTDB lineage: Archaea > Thermoproteota > Nitrososphaeria > Nitrososphaerales > Nitrosopumilaceae > Nitrosopumilus. Next base: position 41,796 of record JAOMJV010000006.1, on the reverse strand, counting down.
ACTAGTTGAGGAATACATTGGTCATTGGAAACAGATTGAATATGAGGTAATGCAAGATTATGATGGAAACAATGTGATTGTTTGTAATATGGAGAATGTCCTTTCTATGAAAGTACATACTGGTGATAACATTGTAGTTGCGCCATCTCAAACTATTGATAATCATGAATACCATATGTTGCGTACTGCTGCATTACGTGCAACAAAACATGTTGGAATTGTTGGAGAATGTAATATTCAATATGCTCTTGATCCTGATTCTGATAGGTATGTTGCAATTGAAATTAATCCTCGCCTTTCACGTTCATCTGCACTTGCAAGTAAGGCAACTGGATATCCGTTGGCATACATGTCTGCAAAGATTGGATTGGGATACAATTTATCTGAACTTGTAAATCGAATTACACAAAATACCACTGCTTGTTTTGAACCTTCGTTAGATTATGTTGTATGCAAACATCCTAGATGGGATTTTGAAAAGTTTGAACTTGTAAATCGAAGACTAGGACCTACTATGAAATCTGTTGGTGAGGTTATGGCTATTGGTAGAACTTTTGAGGAATCATTTCAAAAAGCAATTCGAATGTTAGATATTGGAAACGATGGTTTGGTTTTGAATCGTAATACTGGTGTTACATATACTGAGGAAGAAATTGAACACAAACTTTCTCATCATGATGATCATATCCTTTATCATGTTGCAATTGCACTTAAAATGAAAATTTCAGTAAAACGGATTTATGCATTATCTACAGTTGATCCTTGGTTTATAGAAAAAATTCAAAACATTGTAGATATTGAAGATAAATTAAAAAATTCAGATCTTGATGAATCACTACTCTGGGAGGCTAAAAAAATGGGTTTTGCTGATAAACAAATTGCACGTGCAAAAGATACAACTCCTGATGAAATACGCACACTACGAAAAAATTTAGGCGTAATTCCATCTGTAAAACAAATTGATACTCTTGCTGCTGAGTGGCCTGCAGTTACTAATTACCTGTACTTGACTTATGGTGGACATTCTAATGATGTCACAATACCTGAAGATGAAAAAGCAATAATTGTACTTGGTGCAGGTCCATATCGAATTGGAAGTAGTGTTGAATTTGATTGGGGCACTGTCAACATGGTTTGGGGGCTACAGGAAAACGGCGAAAAAAATGTTTGTGTAGTAAATTGTAATCCTGAAACTGTTTCAACTGATTATGATATTTGTACAAGACTTTACTTTGAAGAGTTAACTCAAGAAAGAATTTTAGATATCACTGAATTTGAAAATCCAAAAGGTATCATTACATGTGTTGGTGGACAAACTGCAAATAATCTTACTCCTGGACTTGCACAACATGGCATAGAAATTTTGGGAACTAGTGCACATGATGTTGATAGAGCTGAAGATCGTTCAAAATTTAGTGCTGAACTTGATAAGCTTCACATTCCACAACCTCGTTGGCAAGCATTTTCAAATCTTAATGAAGCTAAAACTTTTGCACAAGATGTTGAATTCCCTGTGCTTGTTAGACCCTCATATGTTTTATCTGGAGCTGCAATGAAAGTTGTTTGGTCCCAAGATGAATTAAAAACATATGTCAAAGAAGCTACTGATGTATCTCCTGATCATCCTGTTGTTATTTCCAAATTCATGTTAAATTCACTTGAAGTTGATGTGGATGGAGTTAGTAATGGCGAACAAGTTGTAATTGGTGCAATTGTTGAACATATTGATAGTGCGGGAGTTCATTCTGGTGATGCTATGATGGTGATTCCACCTTGGAGATTAAGTAATAAGATAATTGAAACTATAACTGAATATACAAAAAAAATTGCATTAACGTTTAATGTCCGTGGACCATTTAATCTTCAATTTTTAGTTTATGATGATCATGTTTATGTGATTGAACTTAATATTAGAGCATCACGGTCAATGCCTTTTGTTTCTAAACTTGTGAAATTAAACTTAATTTCTTTGGCATCTAAGGCTATCTTGAATAAACCTCTGCCTAAAATACCTGAAAATAAATGGCAAAAAATTACTAATTATGGAATTAAAGTTCCTCAATTTTCTTTTATGCAACTAGAAGGTGCAGATATTGCATTGGGTGTTGAAATGCAATCCACTGGAGAAGCCGCATGTTTTGGAAATAGTTTCTATGATGCACTATCTAAGGGACTAACTTCTGTAGGCTATAATTTACCTAGTAAAGGATCTGCACTTGTAACTGTTGGAGGTTCTGAAAATAAAGAAAAATTACTATCATCAATTGCAAAACTTAAACATTTAGGATTTAGAATTTTAGCAACTGAACATACTGCAGAATTTTTTGAAGAAAAAATAGGTGAAGTTGAAATTGTTCATAAAATCTCAGAACCTGAAAGAAAACCCAATATCTCTGATTTACTTTATGATCGAAAAATTGATTTTATAATTAATATTCCTAGTACTTCAACTTTAGAAAAATATGTTGGAATGTTAGATGATGAGTATCAAATTAGACGAAAATCTTTAGAATTAGGTATTCCTGTGTTAACTACAATTGAACTTGCAGATTCTTTTGTAAAAACTCTGGAGTGGATTAAAGATAATAAAACTACTGTGGAATCTATTGAACCATATGATGCGTTTGATTAATCGTTTTTAATATTTTATATTTTTATTTTTTGAAAACTATTATTTTTAAAACATCAAGGTTATACCTGTGCTATATGATAAAGTAGTGTGAGCAAGGATCCGGATAGAATTGAATTATTAGTTTCTGAAAAACGTGTAAAGCTACATATTTTTGAGCCTAGTCAAAGACAAATTTGGACTGTAGTTGGAAAAGGAGAGGAACATTGGATTGATCCTGTCGGTGGTTTTTGTTCTTGTCCTGGATTTTATTTTGGTGATTTACATGGTAAAACTTCTTGTTATCATTTAGAATCTGCACAATTTGCTAAACATGAAAATAAAATTGAACAAATTATTTTTTCTGATGATGAATTTACTGATTTTTTATCTGGTCTAATTTCTGATTTATAATTATTTATTTTTAAAATGTATAATAACTAGAAATTCTATCTAATAATATGGATGAGTACAAACAAAATTTAGAAATTGAAAAAATTGCAAATCTAATGGTGCATGATGATATTTCTGCTGATGAACAGGACACTGTAAAATTAGAAAAATACAAAAATCAAATTAAATCTGATTGTAATGTTGAAGATGAAGAAGCAATGAAAATTGTTTATGAAACATTACTTTATAGAAAATTAAAAAGTTCAGAATCCAGTGATGTCTTAAAACAAGGCACTGATTTTGGTGCTGGATTTAGTTGATCTTATTCCAATGGAATAGACTCAACATCTTCTTTTGAAACACCTTTCCATAATCCAACCATGCCTTCAGGTTCTACCTCTTCAACTTTAGTTATTAGTTGAATCTTGATTTGATTTGGTTTTGGTCCTGGTGGCCATAGTTGAACCATGTAATCTCCTACATTACCGACTTTTGTTCCCACTCCCATGGTGATCTTTGCTTCAGAACATCCTTTTGCAATCAAAACATCAGTTACCTTTTGTTTGAGACCCATATTTCCATGCGGAAAAAGAAAAAAATCCTTTTGTGTATCGATTTCTGTCATGAAATTACTAAATTTTTAAACTAAATCAACCTTTCCTGATCTATTGTGCTCCAAAAAGGGTTAAATTAGAATAAAGAAAATTTTAACTATGAAAATATTTACTGTTGGCAGTAAATCCTTTGTAACTAGTTTCCAATTTGCAGGAATTCCTGGTATAATTACTGAAACTCCTAATGAGGCTTTAGTGGAAATAACAAAATTAACTGATGATTCCGATGTTGGATTAGTTTTAGTTAGTGATGATATTACATCATCAATCAATGATGAATTAACTGCCCTTAGAGCAGAAAAATCAACTCTTGTCTTTGCATTACCTGCTGCAGGAAGTGAAAAAACTGAAGTTGATTATAGATTAATGTTAAAGAAGATCCTCGGCGTCTAATGCCCTATACAACTTAAACATCTTATACCCAATTTCTTAATGTTATACCATGAAAACTGCTTCTGTAAAAGAACCATCTGTTATTTCCGTTGATGATACTCAAAAACCTATTTTGGCTTCTGGTGAAATTTTAGTTCAAATGCATGCATGTGGTATTTGTGGTTCTGATTTGGAAAAAGTATTTGGTCACTATGGTCAACCTTCAATGCGTCTTGGTCATGAACCTGCAGGAATAATTTTGGATGTTGCTTCTGATGTAATTAATTTTAAAAAAGGTGATAGGGTATTCACTCATCATCATGTTTCTTGCTATGATTGTAGTTTTTGTAATCACGGTAATGAAACAATGTGTAAAAAATATTCTGAAACTAATTTGTCCCCCTGTGGTTTGTCTGAAGAATATGTTGTACCAGCATGGAATGTTTCTCATGGCGGCGTTTTAAAAATTTCTGACTCTCTAAGTTTTGAAGAAGCTGCAATGATTGAACCATTGGCATGTTGTGTCAGATCTTGGAAAAAATGTTTTTATCAAGAAGGTGATTCTGCTGCAATATTTGGAGTTGGTCCCACTGGAATGATGCATGTGATGCTTGCAAATGCAAAAAAATTCTCAAAAATTTTCTGTTTTGATTTAAATGATTTTAGATTAGAGTTTGCAAAAAAATTTCATATCACAGAATCCATTAATTCCATGGATAAAAATAGAAAACAAAAGATTCTTGATAATACTGATGGACTAGGTGTGGATGTTGCTATTGTTGCAACTAGCAGTCTAAAAGCTCTTGAGGATGCAATTGATATGGTTCGTAAGGGTGGAACTGTTATGATGTTTGGCGTGCCTTCAAAGGGCGCCATGATTAATTTAGATATGAGTAAAGTATACTCTAAAGAAATTACTCTTGTGACAAGTTATGCCGCTTCTGAGGCTGATACTAAGGATGCACTAAAATTAATTGAATCCTCACAAATCGATGTTAAACAACTCATTACTCATACATATTCTATTTCTGATTCCCAGAAAGCATTTGATCATGCACGTACTGGTGATAATGCCATGAAAATTATCATTACTAAATAAGAAAGGCTTAAGACGGGTTTTTTTTTATTTCAAAATTGTACAAATATGGATTGGGGATTAAAAAATAGATTATCTAGAATTATCAAACCTCATAATAATAGAGCACTAATGTTGGCAGTGGATCACGGTTATTTTCTTGGTCCAACTGAAAAATTAGAAAATCCTAAAAAAGTTATTGCACCAATTCTAAAATATTGTGATTCCTTGATGGTTACACGAGGGGTTCAAAGAACATCTGTATCTCCAACTTCTGATACTCCAATGGTGTTGAGAGTATCCGGTGGTTCAAGTATTATTGGTGATGATTTATCACAAGAAGATATCACAGTTTCTCTTGAAGAAGCAATTCGTCTAAATGCAAGTGCAGTTGCAATGTCTATTTTTGTTGGCTCAAAATATGAATATCAAACTATTGTAAATTTGGGAAAATTAGTTAACGAGGCAGAAAAATATGGGATGCCCGTACTAGCTGTTACTGCAGTTGGTAAAGAACTAGGTAAGGATGCAAGATACCTTTCATTGGCATGTAGAGTTGCTGCAGAACAAGGTGCACATATTGTTAAAACATATTATTGTGATAATTTTGAAAAAGTTGTTCAATCATGTCCAGTTCCAATTATCGTTGCAGGCGGAAAAAAAATACCTGAACGCGATGCATTACAATTAACTTACAATGCAATTAAGGCTGGTGCAGTTGGCCTTGACATGGGTAGAAATATTTGGCAATCTGAACATCCTGTTGCAATGATTCAAGCTGCAAGATCAATTATTCATGGTAATTCTAATGTTGAGCAGGCTTACAGTCTTTACAAAAAACTATCTGCCAAAGATAACCAGAACAAATCAAAAAAACAAAACAATCCTAACCAAAAAAAATCCACTAACCCTAACCAGAACAAATCAAAATAATAATTTAAAATTACTTATCAATTTTTGATAAATGAATATGTGCAATTTTCCATGTTGCCTCTTTTACTAATACAAAAGTTGCACGCCCATTAATTATCATGTGTTCCCCTGTGAATGCTTTATTGTCTACTAGCATTCCTTTTTGCATTAATTCTAATGCTACAATTGCAAAATTATCAAATACACTAATTTTTGGATTCTTTATTTCATAATTATAATCTGATATGCTAATGAATCTTAATTCTTCTAACTCAATTGTGGTTTGATAATCTTTAAGATCATATGGTGGCAAGTCGCTAAAACTTGAAAATTTAGGATCATCTAAATGAATTTCTCTTAGTTTACTTAGATCTTTTGTAATTCCTGATTCAAACAATGTTTCAATTACTTTAATGATTTCTTCATTATCTATCAAAATGATCACTTGAAATCTAAAAATTATCTGTTTAAGTCTTCGGTATTGGAAGGAAACATAAGTATTCTGATGAAATTAGATTAGATTAGAAAAATGGTATCTGAAGAACAAATTAGAGACATTAGGGATAGAGTTGACCGTCAGCATCGGGAATTGTACAAGGCCATTAAAATTCTGACTAGAGATATGATGGACTTGAATTATTCAAAAGAAGACTTGGAAGAGATTAGAGCTGACATACATCAAAGAGTAGATCGATACATAAATGCTGAACTTGATGATAAAGAACTGTTATTCCCTGTTGACAAGGAATACAATCAGCATTATGATGATTAATCATTATTATCAGAACGTTTTTCCCTTTACTTGTTACAATTGAATTAGGATTGCTTGTCTATCTCTATATCTAATTTTGATACATTTGCCATTTTTTCTAGTCACGTCATGTTGTAGTCAAGAATTACAAGGTTAAGCAGTCAAAATTCACACCTTAATACATTTTAAATTATGGTGAAAAAATAAATTAATAATATGGAAACTATGACCGGTGCAAAAGCTTTGATGACAGCTATGGAAAAAGAAGGTGTTAAACAAGTATTTGGTTTACCTGGAGGTGCAAATCTTCCAATGTATGATGAATTTGCAAGATGTGATATTAGACATATTTTGGTAAGGCATGAACAATCTGCAGCACACATGGCTGATGGATTTGGTCGTGTTAGTAGAAAACCTGGAGTTTGTTTTGCAACTTCTGGTCCTGGTGCTACCAATATTTTAACCGGACTTGCAACTGCACAAGCTGATTCAGCTCCTATGATTGCCGTAACTGGTCAAGTACCTGTTGCAATGATTGGAAAAGATGCATTCCAAGAAAGTGATATTATTGGTATGGCAAACCCCGTTGTTAAATATTCATTTCAACCAAGATTACCTGGAGAAGTTCCTGAAGCTGTAAGAAAAGGATTTTACATTGCAGAAACTGGACGTCCTGGACCTGTACTCCTTGACATCCCAAAAGATGTTCAACAAAATGAAGCCCCTATGGATTTTCCTGATGAATTTAAAATACAAGGTTATCATCCTTGGAATGATCCTGATGTTGCTTCTGTTCAAAAAGCAGTTGATATGTTGGTTAATTCTGAGAGACCAATTATTTTAGCTGGTGGTGGAACTATCATCTCTTCTGCATTTTCTGAATTACAATCTGTTGCTGAAACTTTAATGCTTCCTGTAGTTACAACCTTCAAAGGAAAAGGTGCATTCCCAGAAAACCATCCTTTATCTTTGGGTCCAATTGGAATGCATGGTCATGCTGAAGCAAATAAAATGATGGCAGAATCTGATTGTGTTTTAGCTATTGGAACTAGATTTTCTGATAGATCTGTTGGAACTTTTGAGGCATTTGAAAAACGCTTGAAAATTATTCACATGGATGTCGATCCTGCTGAAATTGGTAAAAATCAAACTACGAACATAGCTGTGGTTGGAGATGTTCGTGCATCCCTTAGAATTATGGTAAAATTACTTTTACAAAAATCACTTAAAAAATCTGAAGATTCTGTTTGGATCAAACACGTTAGAGAAACTAAAGAATATTGGAAAGAAAATTTGAAAATTCATCCTGGTGAAATGGGGGCTGCAAAAATCTTACGAAAACTTAGAGAATTATTACCAAAGGAATCTGTAGTTACTACTGAAGTGGGCCAACATCAAATGTGGGCTTCATTATTTTATGATGTAATTCAACCTGGTACTTTTTTTAGTTCAACTGGTCTTGGTACTATGGGTTGGGGATTCCCTGCATCTATTGGTGCAAAAGTTGCAAGACCTGATGTACCTGTTGTTGATATAGCTGGAGATGGAAGTTTTAGTATGACTGAGAACTCTCTTGCAACTGCTGTATTGGAAGATATACCTGTAATCGTATTTGTTTTAAATAATTCTACATTGGGTATGGTTGCTCAGTGGCAAAGAACATTTTATGATCGAAGAATGATTGGAGTTGATCAAGGCGGATGTCCTGATTATGTTAAATTAGCTGAATCTTATGGCGCTCAGGGAATTAGAGCACAATCTATGGATGAACTTGACAAGGCAATAAAATCTGCATTAAGTAGTGATGTTGCAACTGTTATTGATATCCCAATTGATCCTGAAGAAGATGTATTGCCATTTGTAGCACCTGGAACTTCCCTTTCGGATATGATTTTACCTTCTTAGTGATTGATTATGTGGGCAATTCTTTCTATTTTAGTTGAAAACAAACCAGGAATTTTGTTTAAAGTGACTCATCTTTTTAGATCTAGAAATTTCAATATTGATAGCATTTCTGTTGGAGTTACTGAAGATGAAAATTATTCTAGAATGACCATTACTACGTATGGTGATGATAAACAAATTATACAAATTGTAAAACAACTTGATAAAATGATAGATACTGTTGAGGTTAAGCAATTAGATGAACATAAAACACTATTTCGTGAATTATGTATTTTTAACATAAAACTAAGTAGTGCTAATGATAGTATGGAAGTTAACAAATTAGTTAATGCGTATGGTGGAAAAGTTCATGATGTAAAAAAGGATTCACTCATGGTTGAATTAACTGCCACCCCTGCACAAATCAAGGCATTTGAAGAATTAGCAAAACCCTTTGGAATTATCGATGTCGCAAGAACTGGTGTTGCTGCTTTGCAAAGGAGCGGAGCTTGAAAGTTAGAATATTTGATACAACATTAAGAGACGGCGAACAAACTATTGGTGTATCTTTATCACCGGATCAAAAATTATCTATTGCTAAAAAACTTGATGAACTTGGTGTAGACGCTATTGAGGCTGGATTCCCTGTGATTTCTGATGGTGAGGCAAAAGCAGTCAAGATGATTACTAGTGCGGGATTATCTTGTGAGATTGTAGGATTAACTAGAACTATCAAAGGTGATATTGATGCTGCAGTTGATGCTGGATTAAATTCAATTCATGCATTCATTGCAACTTCTGATATTCACTTACAGTATAAACTTCAAATGACTAGGGATCAAGCCCTTGAAAAAGCAATTGAGGCAGTTGAATATGGAAAATCTCGTGGATTACAAGTTGAATTCTCAGCTGAAGATGCTACTAGAACTGATAGGGAATTTTTGAAAAAAGTATTTGGTGAAGTTGCAAAAGCTGGAGCTGATAGAGTAGATATTCCTGATACTGTTGGATATTCTACCCCTGAATACATTGCAGAGATTACTAGGGACACAATTATTGCAACAAAACTTCCTGTGAGTGTTCATTGTCATAATGATTTTGGATTGGCTGTTGCAAATGCATTATCTGGAATTCATGTTGGCGCAGCATGTGCTCATGTTACAATTAATGGTATAGGAGAACGTGCTGGAAATGCTTCGTTGGAAGAACTTTCTATGGCCTTACAATGTTTGCCTCAGGATCAAAAATATGAAACTAATATCAAATCTGAATTAATTTATGACACTTCAAGATATATTTCAAAAATCGTAGGAATTAAAGTTCAACCAAACAAGGCTATTGTCGGTGATAATGCATTTGGACATGAGTCTGGAATTCATACTCATGGAGTTTTAAACAATCCTCTTACTTACGAACCCATTAGTCCTGAATTAGTTGGTAGAACAAGACAACTTCGTATTGGAAAACATGCTGGAATTCATGGGATGAATGCAATGCTTGGGGAATTTGGAGTCAAAACCAATGAGGATCAATCAAAACAAATCCTTGAAAAAATTAAAGTTTTAGGTGATCAAGGGAAACAAATCACCGATGTTGAATTACTTTCTATTGCAAGTGATGTCCTGGGTGAAGAAGGAATTAAAAAAATTGTACAGTTATCTGGATTTTCCGTATCCACTGGAATTGGAATAATGCCTTATGCATTTGTAAAATTAAATATTGATGGCGAAGATTTTATTGGAACTGATTATGGTGTTGGTCCTGTGGATGCAGCATTAAATGCAATTCAAAAAATTACCGGCAAGGTTTCAGAATTAAAAATAACTGATTATGGGTTGGCATCTATTTCTGGTGGCGCTAATGCATTGTGTGAAGTTACAATTACTGTTGAAGATACACACGGAAATAGTGTTTCTGCAAAATCTATTGGTGAGGATATTGTTACTACCAGCGTACAATCTGTTATTGATGGTATCAATAGAATTATGCTTAAACAAATGCTTAAAGAAAAACAAATAAACTAAATTTTATTGTTGATATGATATGACGTATAAAATCTCATTAATTACTGGAGATGGAATTGGTCCTGAATTATCTGAATCTGCTGTTTCTATATTGAATGCAATTAATGATAAATTTGATTTAAAATTTGAAATTACAAAATTATCTGCAGGTGATAAGGCGTTAGAAGAAACTGGTAATGCTCTTCCTGAAAATGTCATTGATACTATCAAAAATTCTGATGTTTGTTTGAAGGCACCTGTTGGTGAGAGTGCTGCTGATGTTATTGTAGTTTTGAGACGAATTCTTGATCTTTATGCTAACATAAGACCCGCAAAATCATATCCACACATGCCTGCATTACGTGATGATATTGACATGGTAATTGTTCGTGAAAACACCGAAGATCTTTACATTGGTAAGGAATTTAGTCTTGGTAATTCTGCAGTAGCTTTGAGAGTTATTTCTGAAGATGCATCTAAAAGAATTGCAAAATATGCTTTTGAAACTGCAAAACAACGCAATTCTATGAAAAAAGTAACATGTGTTCACAAATCTAATGTGTTGCGAATAACTGATGGATTATTTGTCAAAGCATGTACTGAAGTTTCAAAAGACTATCCTGATATTACTTTTGAACAAATGTATGTAGATGCATGTGCAATGAATTTAATTCGTCAACCCGAACAATTTGATGTAATAGTTACAACAAATCTATTTGGCGACATTTTATCTGATGAATCTTCTCAAGTTGTTGGTGGATTGGGAATGGCACCTGCTGCAAATCTTGGCGATAATTTTGCATTGTTTGAACCTGTTCATGGTGCTGCATTTGACATTGCTGGACAAAATATTGCAAACCCGTCATCCTTTTTACTTTCAATTAAAATGATGCTTGACTGGCTTGGTGCAAAACACAATGATCCAACATGTTTTGAAGTAGCTGCAAAATTAGAATCTACTATATTTGATTTAGTCAAATCTGGGATTAAAACTAAAGATATTGGGGGTGATAGTACCACTTCTGAATTTACAAAACAAATTACTGATAACCTCTAACATTGCCAATTTTTATTAGTTGCATATTTTACTAATTTTACATGGCAGTTTGTTGTATTTGTAAAGTTGCTCCTGGCACATTAAAAATTAAGGATGGCAATCCTGCATACAAAGGTAAACCTCTTTGCAAGGAATGTGACGGTTATAGAAAACTCTTGAAAGAAACAAAATAGTAATTTATTTGTCTATAGAATACGCCAAGGGAAAAAATGCTTATCTCAGTAACCAATGATGGTATCCTCCAAACGTTGGTTTGTCTCTATCAAACTTTACCCTAGCTTTACTCTTTTGCACTTTTAGATAGTTTTGAACAATCTTTAGAATTGCTTTCTCATCTTTAACTTTAGGATCACGTATGTGATTATACTCTACAAGTTTTTTTATAAAACCAATCTTGACGTAAATTGTGTAAAAATACCATCCCATCGCAAATTCAGCATCTGGACTGAATCTATAACCATTTTTTTGATGAATCTGCTTTTCAAATTGGGAAAAAACTGTTTTTAGGGATTTTATGTCCCCGTCAAAATCTTGTGATGACACATAAAAAAGTGAAGCCCAAGTCATAATTTTATTTCTAAAATACAGAATTTAAGGAAATTGTAAACAAATACACTCCGTCTTAACAATGCGTAGCGTAAAGCATAATATCTTTTTTAAAATTAGAATTATTTTTGGTAATTAAATGTAAAAATGGACATTGTACCTGAATGTCTTTGACAACGTTGACTGCAAACAAAGTATATTATTTTGATTCAGCAGGCTTGTTTTGTTTTGCCCATTCCTCATACATTTTCATTAATTCGTCCACATCCTTTCCATCTTCAGAATATGTGATAATTACTCCAAATGTTCCTTTTTTATCGTGTCCTCTTGCAAAATACCCCCAAAATGAATCTGGTAATTTTTGAAAACTGTTTGAATCATGTGAAACTCCTATCAAGTTATTTCCAATCACTTCCACAACCTTCTTTGCCTCTTCTTGATTAATCATTACCTTGGGTTGAATTTGTTACAATAAAAATCTGAGTTTTTTTAAGAAATGTGCATCGACTAGGATTTTGCAATGTCATAGTCTTCTTTTCCATTACTGAATTTCTGTGTGATTATCTTCACTCTGTATTTTTTACCTTTTTGAATGTCTCGAGTTAGTGTGGTTGGCTTGCCTTCGTTGTAAAATTTTGTAACAATCATCTTTCTTGAAGTATAGAATTTTTTTATCTTATCAAATTCCTCTTCGGTCTCAATGTTTATTTCAGTAATTGTTTCTTTTCCAATTTTTTTTTCAACATTTTCAACTTTCACAATGGTAAAAACTCCTTTATCGTCTAATTTTGAAAGTGATGCTTCATCCATGTCTATGTCAATTAAGGTGATAATCTATCTGGATCTCTTGGGTATAGTACCACTTCACGAACATTATCAATACCAATCAATGTAGTGATTAATCTGTCCAAGCCCATTCCCCAACCTGAATGTGGCGGCATTCCCCAATCAAATGTTTTGAGATGATCCTCAAATTGTGCCGGATCTAAACCTTGTTCTGATAACCTGGCTTTTAGTAACTCTGAATCATGAAGTCTAGTTCCGCCTGATGATAATTCTAGATATCCGTACTGCAAATCAAATGAGCGTGAAAGTGTTGAATCTTCATCTTTCTCTCTAATGTAAAATGGCTTTAGTTTCATTGGCCAATCTGTTAAAAAGTAAAATCCTGGATGATTATTCCCAATTATTCTAAGATGTGCATCTAGCAAATCATCTCCAAATTCTACTTTTTCCCCTGCTTGTTTTAATTCCTCCACACATTGAGTGTATGTTATTCTTTCAAACGGTGCTGATGGAACTTCTATTGTGTGATCAATGGCTTCTTGTTCTTTTTTACAATTTTCTGCTGCAAACTTGTATACTGCAATAACTAGTGCTTCTAGAATTTCCATGACGTCATTATAATCCATAAATGCTGCTTCGATATCGATACTGGTGAATTCTGTTAGATGTCTTCCTGTATGTGAGTTTTCTGCTCTGTAAAAATTTGAAATTTCAAATACTCTTTCTAATCCAATTGTCATTTGTTCTTTGTATAATTGAGGACTTTGTGCAAGATATGCTGTCTTTCCAAAATAATCTAATGAAAATAAATCTGCTCCTCCCTCACTTGCACTTCCTATTATTTTTGGTGTTGTAATCTCAATAAATTTTTTTTCTACTAATGTTTTACGTAATGCTTGCAATACATGATGTCTTAGTTTGAAAATTGAAGCTGTTTTTTGATTTCTCATATCTAATGCGCGGTGATTTAATCTTGTATCGATATTACTTTCTATTCGTCCAATTGGATCTACTGGCAATGGATGAACAGCTTTTGCTAAAACTTCTATTTGTTCTGCCTTTACTTCAAATGCAAAATCTCTTGCTTTAGTTTCTTGAACTATTCCTTTAACGATGACTGCACTTTGACGATTTATTTCTCCTAGATTGTCGTTTAATTCCCCTTTTACTATTACTTGGGATATTCCTGAAATATCTCTAAGTGTGATAAATGACATTTTTCCTAATTTTCTAAGATCCTCAATCCATCCTCCTAGCACTACTTGTTTTCCAATTAGTTCTTCGTTTAATTCTGAAATATCGTGAGTTTTTACAAAGGCCATATCTGTTATTTATCCTCAAAATCTATGTCAATGTCAAGGTTTCGGATATTTTTCACGATTTCTATGACTTTTTTGGTATCTATGGGGAATTTTGGAGTCCATTTGCCTGAAACTATGGCTTTAGTTTTTTCAATTCCTTTTGACCAAACCACATTAATTGCTAAAATTTTTGTTGGAAAAAATAAATCTTCAATGAATTTTTTATCTGTTTCATCTGCTTCTACTAGCCAAATCTTTTGTTTAAAATTATCTTGTAATAGTCTGTATATTGTTCTACTTTGCCTAATGATCATTATGTCATTTTTTGCTAATGATAAAATAAAATTGCCTTCAAATTCTTTACAGGAATAAAGCGAAAAATTTTCTATTTCTTTAGTTGTTTTTGCAATTTTTGCTAATGTTACTGATGCTTCTACATCTGCTTTGGTTAATACGCCTGTATCCACTTTTCCCTCACATTGAGGGCAAAGTACATTATTTTTTGCATCAAAGCCACAAATTGGAAATATCATTTAAATCGATTTCTTCATTCTGATATTGTTGTTTATATCCCTTAGTGCAAAACAAAAATTATAGTTTGGATCTAAGAAAAAATATGGCATTTCTATCAATTAGTGGATTATTTTCTAGATATTCCTCATCACAAGGACTTGTTTACGCTGTTGATGATGTTGACTTTGAATTAAATTCTGGCGAATCTATTGGAATTGCAGGAGAAAGTGCATGTGGAAAAAGCACTTTAGGATTATCGTTAATTAGAATGCTTTCTGGTGGTAAGAGTTTTGGTAAAGTTGTATTTAACGGAGATTCTATTTTAGATCTTTCTGAATCTGATTTTGATAATCAATTTCGTTGGAAAAAAATATCCATGATTTTTCAAGGTGCTATGAATTCTCTGGATCCTGTTTTTACTATTAAGCAGCAATTTGTTGAAATTTTAAAACAACATAATTTTGACGGTGATATTGATAATCTAATTTTAGATTCAATTAATTCTGTTTATTTGGATAAAAATATTTTAAAAAAATATCCTCATGAATTAAGTGGTGGAATGAAACAAAGAGTGATCATTGCAATGGCTTTAATTCTTAAACCTCAATTTGTAATTGCAGATGAGCCTACCACTGCACTTGATGTTTTAATTCAAGCACAAATAATCAATCTACTAAAAATATTAAAAAAAGATGGAATGTCTTTTATGCTAATTACACATGACTTAGCTGTTTTATCTGAAATTGCAGATAAAATTGGTATAATGTATGGTGGTCAAATGGTTGAATTTGGTTCTTCTAAAGAAATCTACAGTAATCCTAAGCACCCATATACACAAGGACTTCTGGAATCTATTCCGACACTAAAAGGAAATACTCCAAAGTATATTCCTGGAACCCCTCCAAGCTTACTTGACGCTCCAACTGAATGTAGATTTATTGCTAGATGCCCTTTGGCAATCGAAAAATGTAAACAACTTCCACCTAAATTTAAAACTGATAGTGGATATGTTAGGTGCTGGCTTTATGAAGATAAATAATAATTTTATTTTAAATTAAGATATTCTGAATCAATTTTTTTTAAATATATTTCTTGAATTAATTTTGTCTCTCTTTCTATAATTTTTCTAGAAATTATTTTTGCATATTTTATTAAATCTGGATCTTGATGCTGTACTTCACATGTTTCGATTTTTTTTAATATGTTTTGTTCAAATTCCATTATGTTGTGTAATTCTTTACTTATTTCTTCTATTTTCATTTTTTCATAATTTTTAGGTTTTCTCAAATTAATTTCATTGATTAATTTTTTAATATCTTCTACTGAATCCATATTTCCATTTTTTCAGCATGTGTGTTATTTTTGTATTTCTTTTTTGTGTTCTAAAATGTGTTTTAAGCCGTCTGTCATGCTAAGTGAATCTAAATTTATTTCACAATATGTGCATTTCAAGATGTTTCTACTTTTATGAATGCTTTTTTACAATTGGTAGGCATGAATCTATTATTCTTAACATTTCTGATCTAATAGCTTTTTTATCTATTGAAACCCACACTCTTGATTTTTTTATTGCAAATGATATTGTTTGTACTTTCTTCCTTTCTTCCCAAACAAATTCTACTTCTCCTAAATTTTTATCAAAAAATCCTTCTAAATCTGTCTTCATGGCAATATGTGAAAATTGGTAGTGTGTATTTTTTTGATCTAATAATGGTATTAATTCATGTCTTCTATCATGTGTAATTAATTCCCCTCTTTCACCTATGACGCCTACAAATCTGATGAATGGACTAATTGCAAGGATGTGTTTACAAATCAATTCAAATTTTTTTACTGTCATGTTGTTTCTTGAATCTTGATTGTATTTTAATCATATTGTTAATTCTTATTTATTTTTAAATTATTACAGTGTTTTTTTAAAATAGTGTTCCTAATCCTAGTACAACAATACTTGTTTTGACTATTTTACCTGATATCATAACAATTAAAAATTTTCTAAATTTCATTTTTTTTACACCTGCTGTAATCAACATCAAATCCCCTACTACTGGAATCCATGCTGCGAAAAATATTGCACCCCATCCAAATCTATTCAATAATCTGTGGTGTTTTTTTTTCCTGTTTTTCTTTATTTTCTTTTACAGGTTCTTCTGTGTTTGATTTTCTTCCAATTTTTTTAAATAATTTACTTCCTCCAAACCCTATAGAATAATTTAAAATTCCTCCGATAACTGATCCTGTGATTAATGCTATCGCCACAAGAAAAATATTTTCTCCTCCTATCAATAATGCTGAGGTTAAAATTTCTGTTGGTAACGGTAGTGCCGTAGCTGCTAATAATGAATTTAAAAATAAACCAATTATGCCATATTCTTGAAATGTGTTATTAGCTAGAATTTCTTGGGCTTGCAGATAATATTCCATGAATAACTCATAACTCATGAATATGCACTTCTACTATCTTTATTATTCACTTTCATTTGAAAATAGTTCGTTTTAATTAAATACTGCCTAAAATTCATTTTATTAATGGATTTTACTGATATTTTTCCATTTGCTGTTGGTGATGGGTATATTATTTTAGCACTTGTAAATTTTTTTGGTTCTCTTATTCCCTTTGTTCCTCTTCCTGGTTTTTTGTTACTTGCTACAATGTCTATTGGAAATGAATATGATTTACATATTTTGGCATTAGTTTCAGCAGTTTCAGCTACTGCTGCAAAGCAAATTATATTTTATGTTAGTTTTAAAGGCAGAAAAATAATTAGTAAAAAAACTCTAAAAAGAATGCGTCCATTTCAAAGATTAGTTACAAAATATGGTGCAGCCGCAGCATTTGTTGCAGCTGCAACTCCCATGCCTGATGATATTATTTTTGTACCTTTAGGATTGGCAAAATACAATCCAAAAAGATTTTTTATTTCTACCCTTGTCGGAAAAATTGTTCTTAGCTATTCTATAGTTTTTCTATATCACTATTTGGGATTATCTGTAGTTGAACCACTTGTAAAAGATCTTGATGATGCAACTCCAATCTATATTGGAGTTGTAGTTTTTGGAATAATGATGACTCTTGTCATTGTTCTTCTTTTAAGATTAGATTGGGCTAGAATTCTTGGAAAATTTTTACCTTGGACATTAGATGAGAATAATGATGATCAATTAGATAAATAATTTTTATATTTGATAAAATCCGTCAGTATTTTTTCTAAAATATTTTTATGTTTATTTTTATTTAATAAAATTATTTATGATGCATGTTCAATGTCTATCTTAATTTTTTCACCTTCTTTTATTTTTTTTATTAATTTAAATAATTTTTTTATATCTTTTTTTAGTACACTAATTAATTTTTGATTATAAATTGTTGCAGCTGGATGAATTGTTAAAAAATATAACTGATTATTTTTTCTAACTATTTTTCCTCTAAATTTTATAATTTCTTTTCCATCTAGTAGTGAATTAAATGCTGTATTACCTAAAACACAAATTATTTTTGGTTTAATTATCTCTATTTCTTTTTTAAGGTAATTCTGGCATGTGTTTCTTTCAATTGTTGTTGGAACTCTATTTTTTGGAGGTCTACATTTTACGATATTTGTTATATACACCTCATCTCGACTAATTCCTGCACTTTCAAGGGCAGCAGATAATTTATTTCCGGCAACTCCTATGAATGGCTCTCCTTTCGTATCTTCGTTCTTACCTGGTGCTTCTCCTACAAAAATTACCTCTGATTTGTAATTTCCTTTTCCTGGAACTGCATTATTTCGTGTTGCACTTAGTTCACATTTTGTACATTCTACAACCTTTTTTTTGATTCTTTGTAATTTTTTTTCCATACTAATTTACACTTTTTACTATTGCTGTTCCTCTAATTGTTGGTCCTCCATTTCCCATCATCATCGATTGCATTGGATCACCTTTACCACAATTAGTTATTGGTCTCACTGTGAAGTCATTTCCACATGCATCAATTGAATTAAAAAATTCTGGTGCAGTTCCCATCACAATAACATCTCTAAGTAAATTTGTAATTTCTCCATTTTCAATTTTTTGTGCATACTGGCATGAAATATTCCAATTATATCGATTCATGTCAATTGATGGAACTTTCATGTTTGAAATATAGTATCCATTTTTTACGTCTTTAATTATTTCATTTACGTTTTGATCTCCGTTGCCAATACATGTACATGCCATGCGAATTAATGGCATGAACCGATAATCTGTTGCTCTCATATTTCCAGTTGGCATTGTGTTGAATATTTCTGAGGTTTCTCTATTTTGCATATGATTTTTTAAAACACCTTTTTCTACTAGGGTTGTTTTTTTAGTTTCAACTCCTTCATCATCAAAATAATACCATCCTAAACTTTCTTTGATTGTTGGATCATCAAACACGTTTAATTTTTCTGAGCCTATTTTTTCTCCAATTTTTCCTTTCCACCATGCACCTCCTGCCCATGCCATTTCTTTACCTAACACTCTATCTGCTTCTGATGGGTGCCCTAGTATTTCATGTGTAAGTAATGATACAAAATCTGGATTCATTACGACCGTCGCTTTTTCTTCTTTTACTGGTTTTGCATAGATTAGTTCTGATGCTTTTTTTGAAATTTCTTTTGCACTTTGTTGAATTTTATTTGTAATTAATTCTAATCCCCCTCTCCCTCCTTCTGTTAAGTTTACTGATTGTGTTTGACCTGATTCATGTGCAGTTGCAACCATTTCCATAATTATGTCTGTAAAATTTTGTAAAATCTCTGAACCTTCACTATTTACAAAATATTTTGAATTAGTTGTATATGATGCATGAGTAATCGACTTAATTATTTTTGGAGTACTGCTAATTATTTTATTACATTCCAACCCTATTTTTATTAATTCTTCTATGTCTGTTTTTTTTAAAACTGGAAAATTAATTTCTCTTTTATTAACTGGATTACTGCGAAGTTTAATTTTTTTATTTTTTATGTTTCTATAATCTGAATTTTTTATTGTGTTATCTAAAATATTTTTTATCTTATCAAATGAATTTGGATTTGTTATTGAGCAAAAACTCCATGTTCCATTTTTAATTAATCTGACTCCAACTCCTTTATTTTCATTATTTTTTATGTGTTCGATGTCCTTATTTTCAATCAATGCTGACTTTTTTATCTGCTGGTCTGCTCTAACATCGGAATACTGTACATTTTTTTGATCTAGGTATTTTATTATTTTATCTGCAATATCTTGAAGATCTTGGTCCATGATGTGTGATTGTTCTAGTTATTTCTAAATCTTGTACTATTGATGATTGGATATTGCAGGCATGGTAAAGTAATATTCGTCCTCAAAATTAAAATCTGCTGAACTCTTTTTTCTTAAAAATTCAAAATACTGAGTACAATTTTGATAAAATTCCATATTTTTTCTTATTTCTTGCTGCATGCTTTTTGTATCTATATTCAAATTTTTTAATGAGAGTGAGTCATTTTGATCTAGACTGTTTGTTTTCTTTAGCTAAATCTATTGAATATTTTTTATACTGAGGTATTGATCAAATTTTATGACTTCTGTAATAGTTGCCGATACTAGTGTTATAATTAATGGGTATCTTGCTGATCAAATTGAATCCGGTTCTATTAGAAATTCTGAAGTTATAATTCCCCAAGCTGTATTTGATGAACTACAATCTCAAGCTTCTAATCATAAACAGCAGGGATTTATTGGATTAGAGCAAATTCAAAAACTAAATAAATTATCTGGTAGTTTCGGTTTAAAAATTATTTTAAAAGGCTCACATCCTTCCATTGATGATATTAAATTTGCTGCTAGTGGCAGAATTGATGCTTTAATCATTGATATGGCCAAACAAAATAATGCTATTCTTTATACTTCTGATAATGTGCAGCATTTAGTTGCAGCAGCCGAAGATGTACAAACCGTATTTTTAAGACCTAAAATTATATCTGAGACACTTGAATTCTTAAAATTTTTTGATAATGATACTATGAGCATACATCTTAAAGAAAACCAATACCCTCTTGGCAAAAAAGGAAAACCTGGTAATTTTTTACTTACTAAAATTGGAGAGGATGTTCTTTCTAGAGATTATCTAAAAATGATTTCTTCTCAAATATTGTCTACCACAAATATTTCTGATTCTAGTAATATTGAAATTTCTAAAACTGGGGCATCTGTTATTCAACATGATGATTATCGTATTGTAATTACTTATCCTCCATTCTCTGAATCCTACGAAATAACAATTGTACACCCTACTGTGAACTTATCTCTTGAAGATTATACTATTTCTGAAGCATTAATGAAACGTTTAACTGATCGCGCTGAAGGAATTTTAATTTCTGGTGCTCCTGGTTCTGGAAAAAGTACCTTGGCTTCAGGTTTGGCAAATTTTTATCATGGTAGAGGCAGTATTGTTAAAACATTTGAATCTCCTCGTGACTTACAAGTTAATGATGGGATTACACAATATAGTAAATTAGATGGAAGTTTTGATAACACTGCTGATATTTTATTATTAGTTCGTCCTGACTACACTATTTTTGATGAAGTAAGACGAAGAGAAGATTTCACAACTTTTTCCGATTTACGACTAACTGGAGTTGGTATGATTGGTGTAATTCATGCCAATTCACCTTTGGATGCTATTCAGAGATTTATTGGTAAAATTGAACTTGGAATTATTCCTAATGTTTTGGACACTGTTGTGTTTGTAAACAATGGTGATATTGAGAAAGTGTATGATTTAGAATTAAAAGTAAAAGTTCCTACTGGTATGACTGAATCTGATTTGGCTAGACCTGTAATTGAGATAAGAAATTTTGAAGATAATGTTTTAGAGCATGAAATTTACACTTTTGGAGAAGAAAATGTAATTGTACCTGTTGTAAAACATGGGGAAAAAGCAGGTATTGAAAAATTAGCCGAGGATAAAATTAAAGATTATTTTAAAAAATATGATTCTAATGCACTAGTTGAAATTTTATCTGCAAATCGTGTTAAAGTAATTGTAAATGAAGATCGTATCGCATCCATTATTGGTAGAGGTGGAGTCAACATTAATGAAATTGAAAAATTTCTAAATGTTCACATTGATATTGTTGCTAAGGATTCTGAATTACTATCATTAACGCCAAATGATGTTTCTTTTACTTTTTCAGAATCAAAAACTGGATTGCTGTTTACTGTTAACAGAGAATACACTTCCATGTATGTTGACATTCATGCTAATGAAAAATTCTTTGCTACAGTTAGAGTTGGTAAAAAAGGACAAATTAAAATTTTAAAACGTTCTGATATTGGAAGAAACTTACTAAACTCTACTAGTTCAGAAAATGATATTCAGTTATTTCTTAAAGATTTTTAATTTATTCATTTTGAATATTTAGAACAATATTCCTTACCTATCTTTTTTGTCGTTCTTTGGATATTTTCTTATTTTTTTCTATTCTATCGTTGATGATTCTATAGCCTCTAATTATTAGTAATAGTATTTCCTCTCTTAAGCGACTAAGGTCCATTAAAGCTGAAATATTTTCTTCTTTAGATATTTTTTCATCAACATGCAGTTCAAGAATTTTTTTGTACTCTTGTTGATAATTCTCAAGAATCTGTTTCATCTCATTATCTTTTAGGTTAGCAAGTCTAGGGATTGTTCTTTTGCGAATTCTTACAAAATCTGTTCTAAGCTTAGATGTAATTGACGTGTCTACTATTCCATTTTCAGGGAGGTCTAGTATAGTTCCAGTCATACAATAATCGCATCACAATAGGTCAATTAAATATTTTTAAAATTATCAATAATTTTTGGATTTGCTTTTAGAAAAGTAATGAATTTTCTTAATTGTTTTATTGTTTTAGGATTTAGGTGATGCTCTATTCCTTCTGTATCTTGATTTGCAGTATCATAACCTACTCCTAATATTTCAAAAAATTCTAATAATATCCCATGTTTTTGACGAATCCCTTCTGCAATTTGTACTCCTTTTTTTGTAAGATTTATTCCGTGATATTTTTCATATTCTAAGAATCCTCCTTCATCTAACCTTTGTAGCATTTTAGTTACACTTGGAGCACTCACATTCATGTATCTTGAAATGTCTAATGTAGTTGCATACCCTTTTAGTTCTACCAACTCCCCTATGATTTCTAGATAATCCTCCATTCTAGAACTAGAACGTGTTTTTTCCACTGCATGTGCTGCCTTAATTGATTCTAGTCTTTCAGAATTTTTTGATTTCATCTGTTCTTTGTTAGTTAATTAAATCTATAATAATTGAATGTCTGTTGGTACATCTTAGCTATTCTTTGTTGACTTGAGTGTAACCATTGTTGATCTTTTCCTGTTAATTGTTTTTTTTTAAATTTATGTTAGAATGATAGATCCTCTAAAACAACGACTAGCAAATTTGCAGAAATTCTCTGATTCTGCTAAGCGTAGAGCAAATTTGTATACTGATATTGCAAAAATAGGTGGTTCCACCCCTACTAGATCTCTTGACGTTCTTCAAAAAGCACCTGCACCTGGTAAAAAATTACAAAAAATTGGTTTTTTGATGTTATGGATACCTGAGCCTACGGGAGTAACCTGCGCAATAGGTGCGCCTATGATAATTGCTGGAAGATATTTGGACAAAAAATACAATAGTTCTACCCTTCATGATGTTGGACATCATACTAAAAGTAATATTTCCTCAATTGCTGATTTTAAGAATTCTTTAATCTCATAAATCAATTTTTAAAAGGACTCTACCAACTGAATTTATGACTAGTAGATCTCAAGCATTAATTCCTATTTTCATTGCTGCTGTAATTATTGGCTCTATTGGATTACTAACTTTGCCGAGTGAAATTAAGCTACAACAGGTAGAATTTCCTAGGGGTGTGATTAAAGTCAATGACATTCCTCTTGAAGTTCAAATTGCAGATACTGAACCCACCCGTGTTCGTGGATTGATGTTTCAAGATGAATTACCTTTTGATCAAGGCATGCTTTTTGTATTTCCTGAATCTGGATTGTATTCTTTGTGGATGCTCAATATGCAATTTCCAATAGATATGATTTGGTTTGATGGTGATGGTGCAGTTATACACATTGAAAAAAACGTTCCGCCATGTGTAATTCCTATTGAAATTGCTGCAGGATGTCCAAGCTTTGTACCTAGTGGTGAAGCCACATATATCCTTGAAGTTACATCTGGTTTTGTTGAACAATATAATATTACAAAAGATTCTATTCTTGAAATTATCTCCATTTAAAATTGCAAAACCTTATCTTATAATATATTGACTGATAATTTATGAATAAAATAATTCCTATTTCTATTATCGTTATTACAATATCCTTTGCTACGATTCTTTTAATTCCTGAAAACTCTTCTATGCCTTCATCAGAAAATCTCTATCAAGACGGTTTTACTTTTTATGATGTTGAAAAGATAAAAATGTCTTTATCTGAACAAAATATTTTCATGTCTATTCCTACCCCCGTCACAGATCATACTATCAAAAATTACTGTGCAATCCATGATGACGTTCTATCTACTATTAACTATTGTACTACAACTGCTATTCAAGGTCCCGATGGAAAATCTCTTGGGAATATTAGCATGGGTGGGAGTCCTGATAATCCTATAATGGCTATTGCGTTAGTTGAATCATCTCCATTTTTAGATTCAAAATCTGATGAAATTGGAATTATTTTTGAAATTATGGTTGAAACTTTAGTTTGTGATTGCTGGGATGAGAAACAACCTGGTGGCTTTGAATCTGTTGACGCCTGGATAGATGCTGCTAAAATAAAATACGATGAATCTTCTCAAACTATTCCTCTAAAATCTACAATTACTGGACTTGGTGATGAAACATTAATTCTTGAGATTACGTCTAAAAATAACTCCTACTTATGGACTTTAATTCTTATAAAGTAATTTGATTGTGTATTATGAAATTATTTAATTTGAGATTCCCATGATTGATCAATTATGGTTGATTCCTTTGGGATTCGCTGCTGGTATGTTGGGTTCTATGATTGGACTTGGAGGTGGAATAATCATTGTTCCAATTTTAACATTATTTGGTTTTCCGCCTACTGTTGCTGCAAGTAATAGTCTTTTTGCAGCGTTTAGTAACTCTGTTGCATCTACGATTTCTTACTCCAAACAAAAAAGAATTGAATATTCTTTGGGATTGAAACTTGGATTACTCGCAATTCCTGGAACTATCTTGGGCGCAATCATTTCTACTGACGTTGCCCCTGATCTTTTTAAAATTTTATTTGGATTTATTTTAATTGCTTCTTCTGTTTATATTTTTTTAAGAAAACAAATTGAATCTAGAGACAAGATAATTTCTAAACAATTAATTATTTTTACAATTGGAATAAGTTTTTTTGCAGGAATTGTTTCATCCTTTTTTGGAATTGGCGGAGGAATTATTTTTGTACCTTTGATGGTGGTTGGGATGGGAATGTCTATGAAAAAAGCTGCACCCACTTCACAATTAATTTTATTATTTGCATCATTATCTGGAATAATAGTTCATAGTATTTTGGGCCACCCTGATTTTCTTCAATCGGGATTTTTAGCTATTGGCTCATTTTTTGGTGGATTGGTTGGTGCAAAATTATCTTTAAGTGTAAAAGAGAGAAATTTAAAAATTCTAATATCTGTTGTACTTCTATTAACAGCTGCAAAACTATTTTTTGATTCTTTGAATAATGGTTATTTTTCTTTAATTTTTTAGCCTCAAATAATTATTCGTACTTTTATACTAATTTTTTGATATATGGTGTTCATTAGATTTTTAATCTAATGGCTGAGGAGACAAGTCGGCTCCTTAGTATTATTTTATAAATTACTGTTCTAACTCTTTTCTAATTCTGTAAATATTTTTTTTTGAAATTACTACTAACTCGTTATCTTGTGTACTTGCTTCATAATCTATTGTAATTTTTCCAAATTCTTTGTCTATGTCTTCTTTTTTTGTAATTGTAAATTTTAATTTTAATACTTGCTCTGTATAGTGTGGTTTTAGAAATCGAGTGTTTCTGTTCCCCCATTCTGCGTCTCCGTCTGTTCCAAGAAAAATAATATGATTTCCATAAATTTGTTCTAACCTTGTAAATTCCCCTTCCATTCTTGATAATGTTGCTCTTCCTGAAATTATTTGCTGTTTTTCTTTAATTTTATTTTCTAAAAATATATTTTTAATTCTTGAAAATTTTAGATATGATTCTAATTCATTATTTGAAATACTGCATGTGGAATAGAATGATTCGCCGACTATAAATTCTGAAAATTTCTTCAATCTTATCTTGTTTCGTCAACACAGAATGTTACTTCTGCAGATAAAAGTGCATTTTCTGTAACTAGAAAATTAAATGCGTCTGCTATTCTTTGATTGTTCGGTTCTGAACCTGTAACTGAACCTGGGAAAATTGTAAACATTCTGATTTTTGATTTTAACACATCACTTAGTTCTTGATTAACTGTGGTGGTGAATGGTCTTAATGCTCCTCTGAAAACTTCCACTTGGGCTCTTTGCGTTCCTGTTACTTTTCTTCCTATTGGTAAATCTGGACCGATAATCATGATTGCTCCTTTTGCATCTTTATACAGACGCGGATCTTCTTTACCTCCTGGTACAAATTGCTCAAGTGCTCTTTGTGCAACTGTTGCAGGAGTTGATATAAATTTCTCAGTTAATTCTTCCCATGCTGGTCTAGTTAATTCAGTTAATTTTTCAATTTCTGGTAATTTTCCTGTTATGTGTATTACCCCTAAAATCTCTCCAATGTTTGTTCGTGCTGTGTTTAACCATTTTTGAACTTCTTCAGGATTTTTAATGTCTACTATGTGTGAGTGGAATTTACTACTGATATATTCTTGAAGATCAGTTGGTGTTGTTTGTGATATGAAGCATGCAACTTTTCCTCCGTTCTTTTCAACATGTTGTGCTAAAAATTCTACGCGCTCTGCATCTATTTTGTCTGTTGCATCAATTGTAAATACAACTGCCTTTCCCGTAAAATTTGGTTGATGCACTCCTGGTGCTGTAGTTCCAATATGTGGTTTGACTGGATAAAATACTCTGTCTCCTGGAATTACTTTACCATTAACAATTTTTGCAATTTCATCATCACACAAATTTAGAACTGTTTCTGCCACTTGTCCTTGAGTTAAGAATTCTTTATTTGCAATCATATGCGAAGTATTATTTTGAACTTTTTCTGCAATTGTTTGTATTTTATTTAATAGATTAGTTAATGTCTCGGCTAATTTAACAACATCTTTTCCATTTGCTAATTTTGTTGCAGCATTTGCAATTCCTTCTTTGATAACTGAGTCATCTTCTCCCAATAGTGAAAGTAATTCTTTGTTTGCAGCATCTACTTCTGTTGGATTAAGATCTTCAAATCCGCCAACTCTCATAAATTCTGCTGCTGCTTTTGGATATACTGTTTTGTAAATTCTATCTGAATGAACTGGACCTGGATTTGTTGCAATTGAAATAATTCCTTTATCTGTTAACTCCCATGACATTAATTCTGCTAATCTATTCTTTGCACCTTGTGCTGCAGTATATGGGCTTCTAAATCTATACGGTCTTTGTTCTAGTGGCTTTTCTTCTGTAAAAAATGTTGAAATCGTAATAATTTTTCCTCCTTCTTTCATTACTTTGAGTGCTTGAACTGATCCCCAAAATGTACCTGTAAGATGAATTCCAATTGTGCTTTTGAATTCATCTAATGATGCATTAGGAAAACATGTGACTGGACCTGAAACACCTGCATTATTGACAATATTATCTACTGTTACGTTATCATTCTTTAAATCCTCAAACATCTTATTCATTGCATTTTCATCACTTACATCTACGCCTGAAAAAATTCTAACACTTGCACCGCTCTGTTTTTCTGCAATAATTGACTCTAACATTTTAGATGTTTCATCTAATGGCTCTCTTCTTCGCCCTAGTATGATGACACTTGCACCATTTTCCACAAATTTTTTGGCAATGGCTTGACCTATTCCTGTACCGCTCCCTGTGATTAAAGATGTTTTATTTTGAAATTTTAACATAAGTAATTTGCCAAATCTTTTGTGATATTTATTTGGATTGATCTTTACCTGCTTTTTTTCTTGATATCTTTATTTGTGGGTATGATGTGAAGTTTTTTATGCATGATACCGAATCTGACACATTCATCTATCAAACATGGCCTGAAAAATTTAGCGCCATGTTAAAAGAGATCGGTGTAGATTCTGAGTCTAAAGATATTGCAACTGATGCTGTTGAAACTGATGATTACTACAGTGGATATTTTTCTCAAACTGCCAGGATGGTTACTAACAAGGGGTGTATTGATATTAAAAATTCTAACATTGACGTCGTACAAATTATTCAAAAGGGATAATCATGCCAGATCCAAATCCACTTCCATGGGGCGCACAAGATAGATTTCAAGCACATTTTATTGTTCGAAAAAATGTTGGCTCATCTGCTGTAAATTATACTGCTAAAACCCGCCTTCATACACAAGGTCATTTTGCTTCAAAGGTTGTTACTAAAGTTGAATGGAATGGCCATGGTGGTTTATCTTTAAAATTAAATGCTGATGATGAACTAAATAATATGATTTCTAAACAATCTGTTAAGGGTGCAACCATCTATGTTGAACCTACTGACACTGCTGTTAGAATAAGGGGTACATGGGATAATCATATTTCATTTGGTATCACTCCGGAACTTTTTGAAATTTATGATAGAATTGCTGGACACATAAAATCTGTTTAAGCTTTCCACCAATCTAATCCAATAAAGTCCACTTTGTCTTTTCCTTTAGGAATTGCAAAAATGAATTGTTTTCTAACTGATGATGCAAGTCTCCCTGTAATTGTAATTTCTGTTGCTGGAATCGTCTCGTTTCTATCGTACACTTGGATCAAATATGGTGAATGATCAATCCCTGGACCTTTTTCATAAACTGCAAAATCACATCCAAATTTTATTCCTGGATTAATTATGTATCCTTTGTCCCGAAAATGTTTGTAAACTTGATATTTATTTTCAAAATCAAAATAAGCATTTTTACCTATTTCAATTAATTCTTCAATTGTTATTTTCTTTTTTAATTTATTAATTGTAATTTTTTTATTTTTTAAAAGATACAATCCTTCAATTAGATCTAAAACTAACGGTGCATCTATTTCTTCAATTTTTGGTTTTGGAATGCCAATTGGTTTTCCATAATACCCTTGACTGAAAAGTTTTCTCGAGTCCTCAATACTCCATACTATTATTCTATTTTCTATTAACTCACTTTTCATATCTTAATAATATATTATATGTATATGAATTCTATAGTGCGGATCCATGGTCATGGATATTAAAAATAAAATAGAATTAAAATTATTTTTTACTATAGGCTTAATGCTAGCAGTATGAATGAATCTGAAACTTTCTGACATTTGTCTGACATTTCCTCAATACCTTCTATGACATCTTTGATTAACAACAATTCCTTAGGATCTTTTACTTGATCTAGAAGTTTTATTGTGGCTTCTCTATACTTGATATCTATCTGTCTTTCTATGGTTTGTGTTTCTTGAGCCAATTCAATTGCGTTGGCTGTATTTGTATTGAGACTTCTAATAATTTCATTTAGTTTGTAGACTTCATCCACAACTAATGAAATTAGTTCTGAAATATCTTTGTCAAGTTTTGAACTTTTCAGCGTAGCTATATTTACATTCGAAAGTTTGAATGCAATACCTGTAATGTAACCAGCTATTTCATCCATTGTATAAGATGTGTTTAGGAGATTTTCTCTGTTCATGATTAATCCACCTACATCTGCAACTTCTCGTGTAATTTTTCTTCTCAGATTTTCTACTTCTTCTTCTATGGTTGAGATTTGTTCTAAAGTATTTTTTACTGCTTTCTTGTCTTTTTTCATTAAAGATTCAGTTAGCGTTCCAAGTTCTCTGGATGCGTTTAGAATTCTATTGATCTCATCTTGTAAAACTGCTATAGCCTTTCTTTTTGCTTGAACTTCAAGTTCTCCGCTATACATAACATAAAGTAAAAGACCTCGTGGTAATTTAAATCCTCTATGGTTTTTGATATTTTTTGAGTATAATTACATCAAATTTTTATCATGTGCTGCCTTATTCTGTCCTTTGTATAATGATATTACTTCTTCATCTGTCGATGCATCTTCAACTATTTTCTCTACTCTAATTTTCCCTGTAAATTTTGGAAATCTTAATGCTAACCCTGCATCTTTTCTTATTTCATTTATTGCAGTTTTATGAATTGGGCTTAGAGTAATTTCTGATGCTACTACTTCAATTACTAACTCTGGTTCAAACCACACATCTGCTTCCATTTCACTATTGATACGAGGGTTTTTTTTAATTGTAATTTTTGGATTTAAAATTTGATATAGTTGATCTAAACTTTCATCCGTAAACCCTGTACCTACTTTACAAATACTTGGAAATGTATCTGTATTTTCATCATATGTTGCAAGTAACAATGTGCCATAACTGCCTGTTCTTCTACCTTTTCCAAAAAACCCGCCAATTACGACAAGGTCTAAACTATCTCCTAATTCATTTCGATATTCTCTTTTTAATTTTAGCCAATGACTTCCTCTTGATCCTGCTTGATATGGCTTGTCTAACATTTTTAGCATTAATCCTTCACTTCCTGCATTGATACTATTTTCAAAAAATTCCTCAATTTCGTTTTCTGTTTCTGCTATTGTCATTGGTATGTATTTTGCAAATTCATTTTCTTTTACTATTTTTTCTAGCTTCTTCCTTCTTTCATGATAGCTTAATTCTGTACAATTTTTTCCATTACAATACAGCACATCAAAAAAATTAACTGTGATGGGATATTCTTTTACTGCTTTTTCAATTTTATATTTTCTTCTTCGGTGCATTAATTCTTGAAATGGTAGAAAATCTCCTGTGTTTTCATTTATTGCTACTATTTCTGCTTCCAGTATTGCATTTTCTGCTTCAAATATTTTTGGAATTTTTTCAATGATGTCTGGATAATAATTTGAAATTTTTTCTAAGCTTCTAGAAAATAATTCTATTTTGTCTCCTTCGATGTGAATTTGTACCCTTTCTCCATCTAATTTGTACTCTATTGCAAACTTATTTCCCATTTTTTCAATTACCTCATTTTCACTCTTTACTCTGTCTGCAAGCATAGGGCGAATTGGATTGAATAATTCTATTTTAAATTCTTCAATACCTTTTATCCCTTCTGTTGCTATTATTTGTGCAACTTTTCCTAAATCACTTGAAACATTATACGCATGCTCTAACATTTTTCTATTCTCTTTATTTCCTGAATATGCTATTGCTAATGCGTCCATCACTGTATTTTCTGCAACTCCTAATCTTAAAGTTCCAAGTAATATTTTTAAAATATAAGTTGCTTCTAATGGATTTGCATCATTTAGTAAACTCGATATATATTTAATTTTCATATCTTGAGATTTTGAACCTTCCAACCTTGCAATTTTGAATAATGTTTCATACACTCTCTCTACCGTAATATTTTCAACAAGAAAAGTTGTTTGTGTTTTTTGTTCTAGAATTTTTGCTGCAGCATGACCTAGATCTCCTCCTTTGTTATATTCATCTTCAATCTTTTTAATTGCTATTCCTGATGATTTTGAAATTGCTCTCATTGCTAGTTTTTCTGCAACTCCTAATTCAACCCCTTCAAAATCTGGTCTTAATTTTCCTTGAAGAAGGTATGTGATTTTTGAAATTACATCCTGTGGTGTTTTTTCAAATAATTCTACTAGATGCTGTGTTAACTCTAATCTCTTTCTTGTTGATTCCATATTTTCAAAAGCCTCTGCTAAAATAGAATACTGCATAATCTGATTCTATCTTTTCCTGAATAAAAGTCTGAATCTAAATATATCTAAAAATTGTCGGCTTATCTGAATTTCCAAGATCTGATACTAGCGCAAAATTATGTAGTGGGTATGTTTGCTTGTACTGTTTCATAAAACTCCATGCTACATCATGTGTTTTAAATTCCGTTCTAATTCCATCGATTTCACTTTTCTTACCGAATACATCTAATGGAACTATTCTGTAATCTTTTGGACGATTATGTGGTCTAGCTCTAAGAAACCATGTAAATGCAAAAACTAACACTGTACCTAAAATTACATATTCTCCAGCCATTTTAAAAAATGTTAAAATTATTCCTGGTATAGTTTCCCCAAATAATACTACTAGAAAACTTGAAAATGAACTTATTGCTAACACTGTGAAAACATACGTCTTCCAATCAAATATTTTCAGGAAGGTATTCATACCTGTCCCTTACTGTAGTCTTTTTCATTTAACTATTTCGTAAGATTGTGAAAATACGAGATCTCTAGTCTGGATCTTCGTAGTTTTCTTTTCTATCTGTATTGGATATGTCTTCTTTTTTCATTGGTTTCATTTTTGATTCAAGAACACTCATTCTTGCTTTGTATCCCTCAGCATATTCTAATTCTGATGGTACTAGGGTTGCTGGATGAATGAATCCTTGACTTCTGATTGTAATTGCTTTTTTCGTTGCAATTTCTCTAATGTAATCCCAATCTGGTGTGGAGAATCCGTCAAATGGTCCTACCAATTTACCATTGTGCATACTAAAGACTAATGCTTCTACAATTGGAATACAAAAGTTGATTGATGCTGCTGAGTTTAATTTCACTGGCATCAATGGCATGTTATGACTTCCTCTTGTGTTTCCTGCAACAAAGTGTGGATTGTTAAACATACTTCCAACTTCTTCTGTTGCTGGAAAATTCTTTTGTGTTCTTACTAACATTATTGGATCATCTTTTCCAACATATGTTCCTGCAATGTTGTGCAATCTATCTGTAGATGCGTCTAGAATTGGTTCACCTTCCTTTGTGTAAACTGAATCTACAACGTATCTTCCTGGATACATTAATGCTGCTTCTATGGTTGGCTTGTCTTCCCATAAGCGTAGTTCTGCAATTTCTGCTTTTTCTACATCCATGATGTTCATCACTACTCCGCTTGCAAGAGATTTGTTTACAATTAATGCTGTATTGCTTAGTGCATCTACAAACATTCTGTATATTGGATAGTTGAATGCACCTGGTTCTGTTTTATCAGCTGCAAAAACTGTAAATGCTTCATTAGGTCTTTCTTCAAACTCTAATTCCGCAACACCTGGACCCATCCCTTTTACATTTCCTGAAAAAGAATCTTTTAACAAATCTTGGCCTGCACCGTATAGTCCCTCATCTTTTGCTACTTGTGTTCCTGCCATGAATGCATCCCATGCTAATTTGTGAATTTTTTCATTATCTACACCATGTCTATGTGTCATTACGATGTGTGTATCGTCACCGCAATACCCTATGTAATGATCGATAAGTAAATCTCCTGAGTTTTCAACGGTATCTCTAATTGCTTTGATTAGTCCGTCACTTGGTTTTGTATGTCCGCCAATTCCGCCGACATCTGCTTTGATAACTGAAACTGTAATTTTCATATATCTATTTTTTTCTTCTTTGATTTATGTGCTTTTAGTAAAGTCATAACTTCTAAAATAAATTAAAAAAATAATTTTAATTAAAAAAATTCATTACAGTAATATATCCCCTTGACGTCGAACACGATATGGCAGATAAACCACACTTAAACATGATCGTAACCGGTCATATTGATAACGGAAAATCTACAACTATGGGTCATTTCTTAATGGATCTTGGTGTTGTGGATGAGAGAACTATCGCAGCACACGGAGCCGAATCCGAGAAGACCGGAAAAGGTGATACTTTCAAGTATGCATGGGTTATGGATAACATTAAAGATGAAAGAGAAAGAGGAATTACAATAGATTTAGCATTCCAAAAATTTGAATCTAACAAATACTTCTTCACATTAATTGACGCTCCTGGTCACAGGGACTTCATTAAAAATATGATTACTGGAGCATCTGAAGCAGATGCTGCTATCTTAGTACTTTCAGCAAAAGAAGGTGAAACTGATACTGCAACTGCAGCTGGTGGACAAGCAAGAGAACACGCATTTTTGCTTAAAACACTAGGTGTAAAACAAATTATTGTTGCAATCAACAAGATGGATGCAGTTGACTACAAAGAAGATGCCTTCAATGCAGCCAAAGAGAAAGGTGAGAAATTAGTAAGATCTGTTGGTTACAAACTAGAAGATGTTCCTGTCATTCCAGTTTCTGGATGGAAAGGAGATAATTTAGTTAAGAAAACTGAGAACATGCCATGGTATTCTGGTAAAACACTACTTGAAGCATTTGATGACTTTACAGTAGAACCAAAACCAACTGGTAAACCATTACGTGTTCCAATTCAAGACGTTTACACAATTACTGGTGTAGGAACTGTACCTGTTGGTAGAGTAGAGACCGGTATTATGAAAGCAGCACAAAAAATTATTGTAATGCCTTCTGGTGCACTCGGTGAGATTAAATCTATTGAAACACACCATACAGAAATGCCAACTGCAGAAGCAGGTGACAACATTGGTTTCAACCTAAGAGGTATTGAAAAGAAAGACATCAAAAGAGGAGATGTCCTTGGTACCCCTGATGCCCCACCAAATGTAGCAAAAGAATTCAAAGCCCAAATTATTGTTATTCACCACCCAACAGCAATTGCCCCTGGATATACTCCAGTTATGCACGCACACACAACACAAGTTGCAGCAACTGTTACTGAGTTCCTTCAAAAAATCAACCCAGCAACTGGTGCAGTTGAGGAAGAGAATCCAAAATTCCTTAAAGTAGGCGATGCAGCAATTGTAAAAATTAGACCGGTGAGACCAACTTGTATCGAAACATTCGAAGAATTCCCAGAAATGGGAAGATTCGCACTTAGAGATATGGGTGCAACAATCGCAGCAGGTATTGTTAAGGAAATTACCGAAGAGCATAAACCATAGGCGTTTTTATGACACAAACTGCCCGTGTTAAACTCACATCTATCAGTCTTCCCAAATTGGATACTGTTTGTGATGAGATAATGGGTATTGGTAAAAAAACTGGTGTTAAAGTCAAAGGTCCAACTCCACTTCCTGTAAAACGATTACACATTGCTACAAGAAAATCCCCTTGTGGCAGCGGTACTGAAACTTATGAGAAATGGGAGATGAGAATGCATAGAAGAATAATCAACATTAGTGCAGATGATAAAGCCATCAGACAGCTAATGCGATTAAAGATTCCTGATGACGTTTACATTGAATTATCTTTAACTTGATTTGGTATCCTTAAATTATAGAAATTATTGATGATAAACATGACTGAAGAAATAACTGAAGAAATAACTGAAGAAGTAGAGGAAACATCTGCTGAAGTATTTGATGTAAATTATGCTTGCTTGAGATGTGGAACTATTGTTTCAAATACGGAATTATCTCGGTTACCTGAAATCAAATGTATTTGTGGTTTTAGAGTATTCACTAAAAATAGACCTCCAGTGGTTAAAACAATAAAGGCAATTTAACTATCTGTCTTTTTTGTAACTATGTTTTCTCTGTAGGTGTGTTCTCATATCTTCCATATTAGAAAATTCTTTGTCACATTCTTTACAATCGTATTGTGTGTCTTTTCCATGTACAATTTGTTTATGATTCATAAATTCTTCTTGTTTTGAAAATTTTTTATTGCAATCATCACATTGATATTTTTTAAAAAAATTCACTTTCATCCAAACTCGGATTTCTTTTTATCCCAGCACTTTCTACACAATTGACCTTCTATTTTCCAATGGTTTTTTGGATTATGCCTGATTAATCCCATTTTTGTATCACATAACGAACAAAAATTTTTCTTTTGTGCAAAATCTTTTTCTTTTTGATCAAAACAATTCTTACATAGTAATCCCTCCATATCCCATTGCCATCTTGGTTCCCACAAATCTGTAATTTTCCGTGTTGTCTTACATTTTACACATGGTTGTCTTACTTGACCTTCGTAGTATTCTTTTGATTTATCGAAATGACAATCCCCGCATAATACTCCTTTCAAATTCCATTCTTTTTTTGGTTTATGCTTGTGGGTTAATTCCTTGTTGCAAACTACACAATATGCTGGTTTTCTAGTAAATAGTCCCATACTTTTCATTTAATTTTAAAATATTTAATTATTAAATGTAAACAACTGATTCAAACTGTTGGTAAAAAGACCCTAAACTACGTTAAATAATAAAAATAATTAAAAATTATAAAAACTAATTATTGCTTGAGGATTTTTTCAAGAGCTTGACTTGCATTAAGCATGCCATTTTTCTTGGCAAATTCTTCAATCATTTTGTATTGTTTTTCACTAAAACATACTGGCATTGAACGTGTTTTCATAATAATATTTCATATAATTCACTAATATCTTTTTCTCTACGAACATATTTCAAACCGTTTCTTTTAGTTATGTTGTGGTAAAGAAAATACAGATCTTAGTTATTGGAAATAATACTAATGGATGTACTCCTAAACATGAAAAAATGGCATATGATATTGGACTTGAAATTGCAAAATCTAACTCTGTTTTAATTACTGGTGGTTTAGGCGGTGTGATGAATGCCTGTTCTCATGGTGCAAAAGATGGTGATGGAATTACCCTTGGAATATTGCCTCAAGATGATCCTAAATTTGCTAATGATTACTGTGATATTGTGATCCCTTCTGGAATGGGTTTTACACGTGATTTTCTTAATGCATTATCTGCTGATGGTGTAATAATTGTCGGTGGTGGCTCTGGAACTTTATCTGAGGTATGTGCAGCATATATGAGCAAAAAACCCATGGTTGCAATTCGTGGAATTGAAAGTTCTATCACCCCATACATTGATGGATATGTAGATCATAGAAAGAATGTAAAAATTATTGGTGCTGATACTGCAAAAGAGGCTGTTGAAAAAATTTTAGAATTAATTACAGCATAGAAATTAGTAAAGGATCTGGCTTGTAAAACTCACCATGTTCTTTTTCAAGTCTGTTTAATTCATCTACAATATTTTTAATTCCAATTTCTTTTGCAGTTTCAAATAATGGTTTTCTTAACCCTAATCCTAGTTGTGCTGCTTTTTCAATTTCACTGATGTCGCTTGCACCGTTTGTAATTAACCATGCTGCATTGTTTAGAATATTTGCTACAAGTTGAATTGGATTGAATTTTTCTGCTAACTCTGCGGATAATGCAACTCTTTCATATTTATCATCAGAATATTTGTAATAGCCTTCACCTGATTTTTGACCCAATTTCTTTTCATCAAACATTTTTTGTATTGTTGGATGTGGGTTGATTACTTTTTTATCCCGTAAGTGCATTTCCACAGTCGCTTTGTGAATTACGTCCATGCCTGTAAAATCTGCTAACTCAAAAATCCCCATTGGAAAACCTAGCTTAAATTTTACTGCAGAATCAATTTCTTCAAGTGTCGCATTAGTTCTGTTTTGAGCATAGCATGCTTCATGAACCATTGGAATGAATAATCTGTTGATAATGAATCCTGGAACATCTTTTCTACATAGCACAGCTTGTTTATTTACTGATTTTACATATTCTTGAGTCAAATCTGTAATTGCTTGAGTTGTTTTTTCTCCTGGAATTATCTCAACTAATTTCATTAATTGTGGCGGATTGAAAAAATGAATTCCTATGAATTTTTCTGGACGTGATGTCGTATTTGCTATTTCTGTAATTGGTAATGTGCTTGTATTTGATGCAAATATTACATCTGGTCCTGCAACTGCATCCAATTCTGCATACACTTTTTTCTTTAATTCCATTATTTCTGGAACAACCTCGATTATCATTTCTGCATTCTTTACAGCTTCCTTCAAATCTACAATTGGAACTATTCTTGAAAAAATCGAATCAGCTTTTTCTTTTGATATTTTTTCTTTAGAAACTAGTTTATCTAAACTCCATTTTATTTTCTCCATTGCTTTATCCAAAAATTCTTGTTTGATGTCTCGCAACACTACATTGTACCCTGCAGTTGCTGATACTTGGGCAATTCCGTGACCCATTACTCCTGAACCTAAAACTGTGATATTTTTTACTAACATGTTTTGATGCAATTCAGTATCCTTTATAACGTATTTCTTCATCATTGTGATATTATGGGCTTATTCAAACGCAACAAGGATGATGACAATAAAACCAAATGTGATACATGTGGAACTGAATTGCATGATCCTGAGAAACTAAAAAGACACATGAAAAAAGCTCATGGTAACGTACCTGCCAAAAAACCCGATGCTGGTGGGGACGGCGGCCTATGGTAAAATGAAGTTAAGTTCTAGTCAACAACAAGGATTGGTTTTTGCATGTGCTTTTTTGGCTGTTGGGATAGTTTTATCCACAATGGTGTTTCCGTTTTGGCACTTAATTCGAGAGGATGTCTTTGAGGATGTTATTATTTTGAATAATGATGATGGTACTTGCTATGTGGAAACAATTGATGCTGTTCCTAAAATTATTGAAAATTGCGAATTAAACCCTGGTGATGAGGTTACAATAAAATTTGGAAAGGATTTGGCATGGGCTGATATTGTTACTCCGTAATAGATACTTTGATATTTTAAAAATTTAATTTGTACTCATGGACTGTATTTTTTGTAAAATTGTTTCTAGACAAATCCCTGCTAAAATCCTTAATGAAACACCCCATTCGATATGTTTTTTGGATGCATTTCCACTTACAAAAGGACATGTACTAGTAATTCCAAAAAATCACCATAAAAAAATTCAGGACATGAGTAGTAGTGAAAATTCTGATTTATTTTCTTTAGTTTATGTTATGATGTCTAAAGTTGATTCTATCACTGGTTCAACTTTGATTGCAATTCATAATGGTGAAACTGCTGGCCAGGAGGTACCTCATGTTCATGTACACTTAGTTCCTAGAAGTAAATCTGATTCAGCTGGACCTATTCATAGTATGTTCAATTCTTCATTAAATTTATCAGATTCTGAAATCGAAAAATACTATAACTTATTAAAAATTTAATACGGGAATAATTTTTCTTTTGTTCTAATATTTTCTACACTTATTGCTTTTGTTGGACATGTTTGTGCGGCATTCATTATTTTATTCACACCTGCACCTTTTTGATTAATTACTTTTGATTTTGGGTTTGTTCTACTTTGTTTATCTATTTCAAATACCTCTGGTGCAATAATTTCACAACTACAACAACCAATGCACAAAGATTTGTCTACCTCTACCTGAAGATTTGGCTGTTGATCTGGTTCTTTTGCTTTATCATATTCTCCGTTTTTACCATCTGCTCGTATTCGTGCATTATAATCCTCCCAAAATTTTTTTTCATACTCTTTCCAAAAAGCTGGATCACCTTCTTCAAATTCACGTGTATATTTACCCCAATCTTGTTCTGGGATGTTTCCATTATCAGGTGCACCCCATTGCGGTTTAGGTCTTGCAGCTCTCTGATTACCTGGATTTTTCTTTGTTTGCTGATGTATTGTATTGTCAACTTTATTTTTTTTTAGAAAATTATATGCCTCTGTAATTTTTTTAAATTCTGCATCTTCATAATTCTCTTTATTTTTATCTGGATGCAATTCTAGTGCCATTTTTCTATATGATGCCTTAATTTCTTCTTGTGATGAATTCTGCTTAACATTTAGTATGGTTAAGGCCTCTCGTCTATCCATAATACTTCTAATTCTGCATACGTTAAAAATAATTACATCATATAATGTACTATTTTTCTAAAATTTCATCATCTTCTGCTTTCCATGCTGGTTCTACGATGCATAAAAAACTCAAATTCTCTGATCCAATATTTTCAATAAATTGTTTTGAATTTGGTGGAACATGTGCTGAATCATTTTTTCCTAAATAAAACACATCTTCATTTATTTTTAAATTGCCTTTACCTTCTAAAATATAATATATTTCTGATGACTTAATTTTGTGAAGTTTAGTTTTCTTTCCAACTCCTAATGAACATTGCACTATGCTGTAATTAATCTGATTTGATGTGTTATCTGGATTAAAATATTCTTTTATTTTTACTCCTTCACCACCTTCAATAGAATCTATTTTTGAATTTTGTATTACTGACATTGTTTCTAAATCATTTTTGTCACTTTATTTTTAAAATCTGATTCATACCATGTTGTTTTGTATATTGAATTTTTTTTAGGCAATATGTTGATTGCGATATGTGAGAATTCTTTATTTTTATTAATTGATCCATGAGTATGAAATGTTTTTGCTGGAATATGTACAATATCTCCCTCATTAAGGCTAATTCTTTCGATTCTTTTAATTTTAAATTCTGTTTTTTTTGAACCAAATTTTTTAAAAAGTTCTAAACTGCCTTTTCCTTTTACTGCCATTAAGACTTGATTTCCGTTGTGAAAATGAAGTTTAGTTCTAGAACCATTTTCAAAATGTACGTGGTAGATATCTTGATCTTTTGATTTAATTTTATCTGAAAGAACTTTCATCCATGTTTTATCTGTAAACCAT
This sequence comes from Candidatus Nitrosopumilus sp., assembly GCA_028351415.1. Taxonomy (GTDB): domain Archaea; phylum Thermoproteota; class Nitrososphaeria; order Nitrososphaerales; family Nitrosopumilaceae; genus Nitrosopumilus. The sequence continues at coordinate 1,417 of JAOMJV010000006.1, read as the reverse complement.
TCTGGATTCACTTTTCTTTTATCTGCATGCCCATTAATGTTGGATTTTTTCATCTCTTTTTAATCAAAATTAGCTCCTTTTCTTTCTTTGGAATTTTTATTTTGAAGACCTTTTTTTAAAACATTTTACTACCTGTTTATTTTTAAATTGGAATTGGTTTAATATGATGACTTGTATAACTTGGTTAGTTTTGAAAAATAAATTCGATCCCAAAATAACCGTTTTACGAAAAAAAATTGATGAAAATGAAGTATTGGAAATTGTTGACGATAAGAAATCTTCTTTGTTCAAATCTCTACTTTCACGTCCAAAAAATAGTGATATTCACATTCATTCTATGAAATTACACTATGAGTGTATCTTGAATATATCTGGTAAGTATGTGGCAAATTATTTTAGAGCCGCAACTCATTCTATTTCTGTTGACTCTAACGTATCTGAGATTGTTTTAGGCGATGGTATTTTTCCAGTTCAAACCAAGTCTAATTTAAAAAAAACACTTGTTGGGAAACGTGGAAAAAACAAAATTAATTTAAAATTAGAAGAACATGTGTTTGTTGAAAATGAGGATGAATTGTCATTTGATCATCACGGGAGGGAAATTAAATTTCCTTTTAAACTAAATTCAAAAACAACTGAAAATTATCCAAACCAAATACTAGAAAAAAATTTGGCCAATGTAAAAAAAACAGAACTATCTTACGATGATGCGATTGAAAAACTTCAATCTTTTTTAAAAAAACCTTTACAAGACGATGTGCGAAAACTTGAAGAAGAATTTGTATTGCGTGAAATTAGCGAGGTATATGTCCCGATTTATGAGGCAAGATTGATTGGACCAAAAAAGAAAATTGCTATAATTAGAATAGATGCTGTACGCAACAAAATTTTATAGTTTTACTAATGCTCTGAATTTATCATTACTGTGTAATTTTGTAAATATGGGTTCTTCTTTTGCCCATGTACGTATTATTTTTGGATTTCTTGAAATTGCTTGTTTTAGTAACTCTAATGCTTCTGGATATTCTTCTAATGCTGCCTTGCTTCTAGATTTTGCATAAATCACATTTACGTTATCTTTGTATTTTTTTAGAATCTCATCAAACACATCTAGTGCCTTTTCATGTCTTCCTAATTCTGCCAACTGTACTCCTTTTTGAAAAAATGCATCCTGGTTGTTTGGATATTTTTTACAAATATTTTGAAAACAATTTAGTGCCTCTTCATGTTTTTTCATTTTTCCTAAAACAATTCCTTTGTAGACCATTGCATTTGGTTTTCTTGAATCTACGGAGATTGCTTTTTCTAATATAATTAGTGCCTCTTCATGTTCTTGAAGTTTGTCTAGTAGCACTCCCTTGTTAAAATATGATGCTGCATATTTTGGGTTTGCCTCGATTGCCATGTCATAGCATTC
>JAOMJV010000050.1 GCA_028351415.1 Candidatus Nitrosopumilus sp. | reverse complement strand
ATGCCTTTTCCGGTTAACATCTTTGTGTGTGCCTCTGCTGCTTGTTCAAATGTATATGTTGAATCGATTGCAGCTTTAATTTTGCCTTGACCCATCCAGTATAGGGCTTGGTCAAGTTCGGCTTTAGTTCCTTGTGTTGAACCTAAGATGTTAGTTCCTTTGAAGAACACATGTCTAAGATCAGTTTTTGCATCATATCCAGTAGTTGCTCCACATGAAACAAGTGTTGCACCATACTTTAGCAATTGTAATTGTTTGTTCCAGTGTGTTTCACCGATATGATCAAATGATAGATCAATTCCAGGTGCTTCACCTTTTCGTTTTGCAATTTCTTTAGAAATTTTGTAGACTTCTTTACTCCAGTCATCTTTTCTGTGATCAACTGCATAGTCTGCTCCAAGTTCTAAACATTTGTCTAGTTTGTCTGGGCTTGCTGTTGCAATAACATCACAGTTGTATAATTTTGCAATTTGAATTCCAAAGCTTCCTACTCCAGAACCTCCGCCCATAATTAGAACAGTTTGTCCAGGGGTAATTTTGGCTCTGCCAACTAGCATGTGCCATGAAGTTAGTATTGTCATTGATGCAGCTGCTGCGTCATCATACGATACACCTTCTGGAATTTTTGAAATATTAACTTCTGGGAGGTGAGTTACTTCTTGGAATGCTCCCCAGTTTGGACCAGTTTGGAATCCCCAAATTGTTCTTTTAATACAATCAAATTCTCTACCATCAGTACATGCTTTACAAACTCTGCATGACATGTTAGAGTGAGATACTACTTTATCTCCAACTTTGATATTTTTAACATCATCACCGACTGCGATAACATCACCTGCAGCATCAGAACCTGATACGTGTGGTAACGGTACTGCAACTGGAACTCCTCTCATACCCCAAATATCATTATAATTTAGGGCTGCAGATTTCACTTCAAAAACTACTTCATCTGCTTTTGGTTTTGGATCATCTATATCCTGGACTTTTAGGATTTTAGCATAATTATCGTCTGGTGCATATTCACTGTATGTAACGGCTTTCATGAATAATTACAAATATTACCCATAATTATATTTTATCTGCATTATAGTCGATTCATCTTAAATTCACGCTTTGGCTGCTGTGAAGATAAAAGAATCTCTTTTAATTGATCATCTGTTATTTGTCCCGGCATTTTCCCTTGTGATGCCATTCCAATTAGAAATTGTTCCACACTATCAGATAATTCAGGTTTAACCATTTTGATATTGTTTAGTCTCATTCTGGCTTCAGGAGTAAGAATTTTTTTTAGAATTTGTTCTTTTTGTGCTGCTTGCTCATGATTAGGATTATGATCTTGAGGTAAATCATTTGGTTCAGGAAAACTCATTTTGATCTAACGGTATATTTTCAATTCAGGTTTTTCTAAAATTAGTTCATTAAGGATTTCAGTTGCAAGTCTATCTAGTTTTTGCATTCCATTTTTAGAAACAACTCTACCCTTCTTTTCAATTTTTTCTAAATATCCAAGTTTTTCTAATCCTTGAATTGCAGTACGAATAATTGCACCACTTGCATCTTTATGATGAGCAGCACCGTATCCAGATGGTCTACCGCCACCATAGTCTTTCTTTAATTCATTAACACCAATTGGACCATTAAAGTAAATTTTTCTTAGAATTGATGCACATCTAGTTTGCCACCATTCACTATCTTGTGGTGGTTTATCTGCATGTGCTCCAGTTTTGACAAATGGAGTCCAAGAAGGAGCAGGAATATCTTCATTCTTTAGAATATTTGCTAATCTTTCAATTAGGACATCTGCTGGTACATCGTAGACTTTTGCCATAAAGTGCAAAAATCGATAATCGTCTTATAAATCATTGATACAAGAAGTTAAAGTTCTGAAACATGGTTAGGCATAATTAAAATTCTGAAAAAAAGATCGCATAATCGAGTACAGAGAGGAAAAGGAGAATAATTTAATTCAAAGTATACGACTAAATTTTTAAAATTCCTTCTTTAATCAAGAATTGTATTCCTTGAATG
>JAOMJV010000005.1 GCA_028351415.1 Candidatus Nitrosopumilus sp. | reverse complement strand
AAAAAGAATTTGCTTAAAGATTCAGCGTTATAGTGCTGCGTCTTCAGCCCAACCGTTGATGAAGACACCGTTTTTGTGTAGAGGTACTGGTTGTCCAGCAGTATAATTCATTGGTCTCATCCAAAAGATTGATTTTGTTGGGCATACACCTATGCATGCACCATCAGAAATACATCTCTCTGGGTAGAAAACGAATGCTTTTCCTCTTTTCCAGCCTTCAACAGGTTTGACTCTTAGGACATCAGGACCAAGTGTTGTACAGATTTCTACACATAGTGCACATCCGATACATCTTTGTTCATCAATGTCTGGAAGTATTGCTATTGGCATTACAACGATAAAATGTCAATATGTGTATTTAAACCATGATTGAATCTCATAACCCTGTTATGGAAATGATCGGAGAAAAAAGTATGCGCAGAATATAGAATTAAAAAATTTAAAAAACAAAAAGTTACGTGATGTGCACGCTTATTTTCTCATTGCATCAATTTGACCAGAGGTTACCCAATCGAGTAATTCTGCTGATGACGGATTAAGGTCTGCTTTCTTGTTCATAAGATTGTTAACCCAAATCCAATTGATCTGGTTTAGAAGTACTTTATTTCCTTCATCGCCTGCACGAGTTTTTGCTACGACAGCTTGGTCTTGTTCTGCTATCCATTGATCATAGGTTCTTCCCATGAGGATCAAATCTTAGCTGACACTAATTAAAGCTTTTGTCGATTCCATGTTAAGAATAATGATCGACTCGAAACTAAGGGTTTTAAGGTCGGAAAAAATTCATGTAATCCTTGGACGTTCAAGTATTAGGTGCTGCAAACGAAGTAGGAAGATCAGGATTTTTAGTTAATTGTAACGGTACAAAATTATTATTAGATTATGGAGTGATGTTTGGAAGAAGGGGCTCTCCACCAAAATATCCTCTACACGTAAAGCCTAAAGATTTGGATGCAATCATAATTACTCACGCTCATTTAGACCATTCAGGAAATGTTCCATCGTTATTTGTAAGTGGCAATACAGATGTTTATGCAACTCCACCAACATTTGATCTTTCAAAATTATTAATTAATGACATGTTAAAAATTGAAAAAAATGCACATCCGTTTGGATTACCAGAACTAAACAACATGATGAAGAATGCAAAAGAGATTGATTTTAAACAAAAAGTAACTAAAGGTAATGCAACTTTTGAATTTAGAGAATCAGGACACGTGATTGGCGGAAGTACTGTTTTAGTAGAATCAGAAAAGAAAAAATTATTCTACACGGGCGATATCAAAACAAACGGATCAAGAATGTTAAAAGAAATGGATACAGACATTGGAGAAATTGATATGTTAATCACTGAAAGTACATATGCCAAAACAGAACAAATTCCTAGAAAAACATCAGAAGATCAATTAATAGAATTTGCAAACGAAGTAATGGATAGAAAAGGAATTTTATTCATCCCATCATTTTCAGTTGAACGCTCTCAAGAAATGGCATGTATTTTACGAAGTGCAAATTTCAAACACAAAATCATAATGGACGGAATGGCACTAAAAGTTAATGAAATAATGTTTAAGCATCCAGAATACCTTAGAGATCCTAAAATATTTGCAGAGGCAATTAAAAGTTCAACAGCAATTAGAGAACATGCAGAAAGAAAACGTGCAATGGGAGAACCATGTGTCGTTATATCTCCAGCTGGAATGCTAGTTGGCGGTAATGCAGTGTATTACTTGCAACAATTATCATTTGATAGTAAAAATGGAATTGCTTTAGTTTCTTACCAAGGCGAAGGCACACCAGGTAAAAAATTACTGGACACAGGTAAAGTAGCAACTAGAGGCAAAGATCTCACTGTAAAAGCAGAAGTTAAACAATTTTCATTTTCTGGACACGCAGACAAAAAAGAATTGTTTGCAATGATGAAAACAATCAAAGGAAATCCAAAAGTATGGACAGTTCACGGCGACTCAGAATCATGTCAAATATTTGCCAAAGAAATTCATGAGCAATTTGGTTTTGAAACATATGCACCAATGGTTGATGATAAAATAACCATCTAAGATGAGAAATCAATTTTCAATAGATATAGATAATTCAATAAACAGTGGTCAGGTTTTTCTTTGGGAAAAATGTGGATCTGACTGGTACGGAATAAACGGTGAAGACATACTAAAAATAAATAAAAATGCAGTTATCAAATCAATTCAAAATTCAAAGACAGATTTTTTTAGAAAAAAGGACAACATGCAAGAGATAATTAAATCAATTTCGAAGGATAAAACAGTAAAACAAGCCATAAATCAATACGAGGGGCTAAGAATATTTAGACAAGATCCATTTCAATGTATGATTTCTTTTATTATTTCATCAAATTCCAATATTCAAAAAATTAAAAATAGTCTAGAAAAAATGACCAAAAAATTTGGAGTAAAAGTAGAAATACAAAATAAAGAATTTTTTTTATTTCCTAAACCAGAAAAACTTGCAAATGCGTCAATTGAGGAAATTAAAAAGTGCGGGGTTGGATACAGAGCCCCATTCATAAAGCAAGCTGCAGAAATGGTTTTCTCAAAAAAAATTGATTTCAAATATTTAGAAAAATTGAATTACAAAGAAGCAAAAAAAAATATTTGTTTGATCCCAGGAGTAGGAAACAAAGTAGCAGATTGCATATTATTATTTTCTTTGAATAAATTAGAAGCATTTCCGTTAGACACATGGATGATTAAGATTTTAGAAAAATATTATTCAAATGAATTTCAAATAGAAACAAAAACAATCACGCAAAAACAGTACGAAATACTTCATGAAAAAATTGTAAATCATTTTGGCCCATACTGCGGATATGCTCAGCAATTTTTATTCAAAATGGAGAGAGAGAGTCATAATAAAAAATGGCTGTAAACCCTTAAAACAGCAATTAATTTGGAAGTCTCTGGGCCTATGGCGCAGCATGGATAGCGTGTTGGACTTCTAATCCAAAAGTCATGGGATCGAAGCCCATTGGGCCCACTTAACAAATTATTTATTCGCAACAACAAGGGATTGCTGTATGGGTGATTTAGAATTCAAATTAAATTCAACAGATATTCATCAAAATTCAGAAATTACTGGAACAATTACGGTATCATATCCAGGACGATATGATGGGGTAGTAGTAAATACAACAATATCAGATTCAAATGAGCACATCATCTACAAATCATACAATCAAAAAAAGATATCACAGCACGTTTCGAGATTATTCATCAATAAAGACACAATGCCTGAAAATAAAGCAGAATTTACAGCAACAATTGAGTTTGAGCCTAAACAGGAACACGAAGTAAAATTTAGGGTGTCAATAATTGAACAGCATAAGGAAATTGAAAGTAAAATAATTTTTGCAAGTTATTCTAACTAAAATCTGCTTTTCTCAACAATTAATGATCCTACCATCCATGGGTGCGGATCACAGTGGTAATGCAATTCTTGAGGTTCGGTAAATATGAACTCATAAGATTCCCCAGGCATTACAACTCCTGCAGAACCAAACTCACCACTGTATGAATCGATATGTCTATGATCTGCAGTTACAGTGTGTGGAGTTACATCATCGTTCATCCACAACACACGATTATCTATTGTCAAAGTTATTTTGGGATTGTTTGGAACATAACTAGGATTTCCTTCAGTTGCTGCGCCTTCAGCAATACTAATTATAAAATTATCAGTTGGTTCCAAAATGTGAATATCGACAGATGGTTTTTCTAAAGATTCAGGAAGCCAAAATGATGTATAAAATACAATGACAGCACCCATGCCAATAATTAATGCAATCACACCAATACCATATGCATGACTTGATGCAGGAGCACTCATAATTTTTGTAAATCTTCCAAGTTCTTATAAAGCTTCTTTAGATTTTTCAGGATTAAGGTTTTGTAATATCTTGAGAACCCAAATTAGAATCGTTATTTTTAACATCTAATTCAGCGTTAGTTGCTGATGTCGGAACTGTAGGTGCTAACTCTTTTGGTTTTTCTTCAGAAGTGTTATCATCTGAAAGCTTTGATGCTGCACTAGTTGAATCTCCAGTTATTTCTGGAACTACTTCTGATTCAGATAATTCAGGCAAGTCTTCTACAATTCTTACAGGTGCAGGTGGTGGTGCATTCTTTTGTTGACTCATTGCATATCTGTAGATATGGAAGAATGCTGCAAATACCAGTAAGATAATTCCAATTAAGAATAATGAAATATTCTTCATTCCGGTTAAAGCTGCATTGTATGCTGCAATATTGAGGAATACTTGGAATGCTAAGAGTGCAACAAGTAGCCAATTAATCCATTTTTCAGAAAGATTGATAGTTGCAACTTTTTGTGGACCAGTGTTTTTTACAAGTTTTGATTTTCTCTCAGCTTCATTTGCAAGTTTAATCATCATGTATGTAAATCCAAATCCTAATGGAACAAGTAGAATCATAGTTCCATAGAAGAATAATGGATCAATGACCAAACGTTCTACTAATGGAATTGATACGTCTGGAGAAATATAGAATCCCCAGTAAGTCGTGACCATAATTTGTGCAAGACTGGTAATACCAAATGCGGTAACCATTGGTCGATCTCTCCATGAGAATTTCTTGTATCTATCAAGGAATGGAATTAGTACAAGAGATATGATAAACACTAACGGCCACAGCAATCCTGTAACAAACTTGTCATATTGAGTCCTCATGAAAGCGTAAATTCCAGTAAGATACCATTCGGGTACAGTTACTCCAGGAGGAACTGTAGGTTCAAACTTGAATCCCATGTCAATTGGGAAAACTCCACCGGTGATCAAAATGGCGCCACCAATCGCCATAACCATTGGAACATCAAATACTAGGAATCTTGGGAAGTGAACTGCCATCAGTCCAAGCATAACAATAGGTAGCAAGAACACATGCTGTGCATAAAATCTTAATACAAAGTCAGAGAACCCACTGCCCAACGCCGCGTCTCTAATTGTCGGCCCTACGACAGGAATCGATGTTGTCAGCGACGCCGCAATACTAATCGCAAGTTCCGCCCTTTCACTAAATATTACATCGTAACCAGTGAATGCTTCAAGAATTGTAACAACTCCAAGAATTACACCAGTCATCCATAAAATTTCATTTCTAATTTTGTATCTTCCACTAAAGTATTGGTAATACATGTGAAGAACAGCAAGAAGTACCATGGCATTAGAACCGTGATAGTGGATATTTCTAATGTGAAAACCAAATGGTACTTCATCATTAATGAATTCAACACTATCCCATGCCCTATCTAAAATTGGTTGATAGTAAAACATTAGCAGAGCTCCTGTAACTCCAAGAATAATAAACACAGTAAATGTAAGCATTCCTAAAAATCCAAACGGACTTACAAATCTTGCAGGGAAAGAAAATTTAATTGCAGTAAAAATAGTTCTGTCTACACCGTCCCAAATCCAATACAGTAGGGCTACTATACCCGTTCTTCTACTAAGTGAAACGGCCATATCCAATTACTCCATTATTGTTTGCGTCAAATTTAGGTGGTAAAATAAATAAAAATCCATCAGAATCAACTTCTAAAGTTAGTTCAGGTAATGTGTCTGAGGGTGAAGCTTGTACTGATGCCGGTCCAACAAATGCAGTTCCAGTTGTTGGATCATACATACTACCGTGACAAGGACATTCGCCTCTTTTTCTTCCATCTTCTGGCCAATATTTCCATAAGCACCAAAGATGAAGACAAATCATACTGTATGCACGAACAGCAGTAGTGTCAGTTTTACCGCCACCTAGTTCTTCAGGAAGTCTAATGAATTGCCATTTACGAAATGCTTCTGCATCAAGTGCAGCATCACCTGTGGAAGGATATGTGATAACTTGTGCAGAATTAATTTCATATGTATTCATATTTGCATGACTTCCGTCAGGTAAAATTACTGGAACTTTTTCTAATGATGCCTGATTAGGGTTTGGCATAAAGTCACCAAATGGGATAAACGGAGCAAAAGCTAAACCTGTGCCTGCAGCACCCATTAATCTTAGAAAATCTCTACGAGATAGTCCCTCAGATGTTTTTATTTCAACGTCCGGCATTCAAGCTGGAATACTCGACAAATTGGTTATAAACCTTGTTCGATTTTGGGGTATTTTTTTGTCTAAAAATGAACAAGAGAGATACTCAGATCGCAATTCCAGCAATAATTTCAGCAATAATTCCAGCAATAATTCCAATTAGAAGTTCAACATCAAATTCAGAAATACAGTCAATTTTTGAAACAATTATGGCAGAGTTATTGGGTTTAGGGATTAAATCAGATTTATCATCAGTGATGATAGATTCTAATTCTAAATTATTTTGAGGATCTGCAATAATTTCAGATAAAATAGTTGTAAATTTTGCTGCAAGTCTCATTGATTCATCTGTAGAATTATCTGCAAACAAATTTGAATGTGTTAAAATGAATAAGCACTGCTTTGAAATTGGTTACTTTCCACCATCTTGCATAATTATAATTATCTTCTTCTAGCAATAATTGTAATTTGTAATGCAACTATGATTCCTATAGATGCAATAATTGGAAACAGCAATGAATTAAGTTGAGAAGAAGCTTCACTGATTGATTCAACAGATATTGCAATGGTTCCAGTACTTTCACCAATTTTATCACTTGCCATCAATAGAGTTTCATCAAATCCTTTAATTTCAGATTTTAAAGTCTCTAATTCATTAGAGGTTTCATTCAAAACAGAATTTAATTTACTTATTTCATTATTAATTCCACCAAGATTTTGACTCAACACATGAGTAGCTGCAAACCCCTTTGATGTAACACCTTCATTAAAAACAGAAATTTGAAAAACGTGGGTTCCCTGTTGTTGAGGAATAAAATCAAAATAATAAACTCCAGCATACAGTGTCTTAAAGTAATTTTTTAGAGATAATGACGAACTATCAGGCAAGTGAACCATAGAATTTTCAAGAAGCTTCACAGGATCATTTCCAATGTTCAAACCATCACGAGTGGTTTGGATAAATACTCTAAAGGGCTGATTTAACGCACCAGATTCGGGTGCAAAAACAACAGTATCAATTTGTCTCTCTATTGAAACAGAAACTAATTCTGTTGTTGATGAAAAATTAATGCCAATTTTTTTGGATAATCCATTTTGCTCAGTACTTAAGACTTCAACTACATACGTCCCATAAGGAACGCCATGGGAAGGATCAGGCCAAGTTAATAATTGATGATTAAAATTTCCATCAGAATCTGTTTGAACTTGATCAAATTTTGTAATAGACTCATCAGGTCCAAATAATCTTAAAATTAAATTTTCTCCAGGTAAGCCAGTTCCATAAACTTGTAAAGTATGTTCAGGAGAATACACTTGAGAATTTGTAGACATTTCCAATTCTGAGAAAGAATCCTGAATTGGAATTAACAGAAATACAAAAACAACTGAAAGTGTAACTAATAATTTCATTTTAATTTATTCCCAATGTTCTCCTAGATATTACTTTTCAAAAAATTGTGCATGACCTCCCTTAAGAGGTATTCAAAAAAAGAAAAAAAGGAAAATTAGAACTAGTTATTCTTACTGTACTGTAATTGTTGTACTTACAGGTGGTGATAATGCAGTTGGATTATCTACTGACTCCCAAACAAATGCGGTTGCTGTGTAGCTACCAGATTCGGTTGGAATCCATGATAATGCCGGACTGAATGATTGACCACTTGAAAGTGAACCAGTAATCCATGCGAGTGATACGGTTACACCGTCACCATCCTGAATTTGTACTAAGTATGCGAATGATTGCTCTTTATCTTGACCGTTTGCTAAGTCAGCGCTGATTTGTACTTGTTGATCTACGCTAACAGAGTTTAAGCTGTTACCGAATGCATCAACGGTTCTCAAGTTAGCAGCTGGTGCTCTCTCGAGAGGAGGTACAATTGTGCCGATTAGTGTAGTGGCTGTGATATCAAGTTCATCTGCAGTAGTATATGGTTCAGGTAAAGTATTGTCCTCGTATTCTGCGGTGACTGTGTCACCTTCTGCGACTCTGAGTCTGTGACCTGAAGAATCGTTAGAGACTGTAAAGAATACAGTTCCTTCGAAAATTCCGGTTGCCTCATTAGTTTCAGTTACAGTAAGGTCAATACCTCCGGCGTCTGAATCAGACCAGATGTCAACTGAATAGTTGTCAACTGATTCTGGATCCAGATTCATATCTGCATCAATTACTCTTACAACACCTGTTCCGCTTGCTGGATAGCTGGCCTCGAGCCATTGTACTTCACCGATATTCCATCTGATTAATGCTGAACCTACAACTGTTTCATCCTCTGAGAATTCAAAGGAGACAGTTAGTCCATCATTGTCAGTTGTTGCGAGCTTACCTTCCGTTGGACCTGAGCCCGTGGTTAGGTTAGCTGCTGTATTATCAATATCGTTTGTACCGTCTCCGTCTGCATCGTGTGTCATACCTGCGAGGGTTACCTCACCGATAAAGATACCAGTGTCTGCACCTGATTCAACGAGTTTGTAGGTGTCTAGTTGGTTACCTCTGGTAGAGACCTTTATTGGGTCGTTAGCAGTGTTACCAATTTCGTCAACTAAACCACTGTCGAAGTTATGGTCTGGTGCGACAATTGTGATGTAGACTTTGTCAGTCCATGTGTATACTTTTTGATCGAGTTCTATGGTTGCACCAAAGTTAGAAGTATAGACAGTTAAGCCAATATCTTCATCCTCTTGTCCAACATAGTCAGCTCCGGCTGGACCCCAGTCAGTATATTCTAAGTCGATTTTCTCACCTCTATCCAACAAATTACCATCTAAAGTGTCAGGGATTTCGATGACTACTTGGAAGATTCCAGTAGAGTCACCTGTTTCTCTGAACTCGGATGGCTCTGGATCAAATGCGGCTGCATTAGCTGCAGAACCGCCGGCTCCTAATACAGTTTCAGCTGCATCGGAATCCCACTCAATCAAATTGAGTGTGTATGATTCAGTTTCATCGTTATCAAGGTCAAAGTCTGGCTCAATTAAGGTTAAGATCATATCTGAACCAATTAAGTAGACGGATTTATCGGCTTGTAATGTACCGTTTCTAAGGTCAAAGCTAGAAGAGTCTGTGACAGTTTGTGCTTTACCGGAAGCATCTTGTGGGTCTGAGTATGTGACTGTAATAATATCACCCTGGTTAATTACTGCACCTGAAGCAAAGGCAGTTGAGCCTGTACCAGATCCATCAATTACGTTGGATGCTAATGTTAAGTCATATTCAAAGATTCCAGAGCTTGGTGCAGTTTCAAGGATAGTTGCTGTTGTTGATGCTAAGTTAGCAGAGATTAAAGAACCTCTGGAAATTTTAACATCAATTAGGCTGGATGAAATACTATCTTCACCGAAGGCTGATACATCTGCATCAGATTCTTCGACGCTTATGTGAACAACTACAGAACCAGCAGCTAGATCGTTAGATCCACTTGCGGTGCTGTGTTCACTAAAGTCATCTGCATCGAAAGGAACAGGATAGACAGTTCTATCAAAGCTTACGGAACCAGTGTTTGCACGAATGCTTGCACCGTCACCTACTTCGATAGTGTTACCAGAACTATCTCTATGGTCGTTGTAGTTGACCTCGATATCTGTTCCGGTAGCACCTGTTGATGTACTATTGAAAGTTTCAGGAACTTGGAATGAACCTATGAAGATACCGGAATCAATTCCAGTCTCTACTAAGGTAAATCCAGTTTCACTGAGATCTTGCCATGTTATATCATCAAATGTAATGTCAGCAACGTGACTACCGCCGGTACCTAAACCAACTTTGTCACCGTTAGTGTCATCATCATTTGTGATGTATACATCAATTAGTTCACTGTCTGTGTTCAAATCTTGATCGGTAATTGTTACTACAACTGTATCTGCAATTTTGTATGAATCTAAGTCAAGGTCAGCTGAACCACTGTGGGTTGGAGCTGCTTGTTGATCAGCGATCTGTGTGGAAACACCGTCTGCACCAAGATCTAGATAGTTAACTCTGATTGAGTCTTCATCTGTCATATCGAGATGAACAATCATGTCAACATCGTCTTGGATTGCATTGACTGCATCGTAGGTAGCTGCTAAGTTATAGTTGATTTGATTCAACATAACATATTCAGCAGAACCTTCAAAGGTTCCGGTGTTATCACCAGTTTCTTCTAATTCAATTCTATAGATTGCATTGTTTACAGAATCACCAAATGACATAAAGTCGACAGCAAATTGATCACCTACTGCTACAGCGTTAGTTGTTCCAGTAAAGGACAAGTTAACGGTACCTGTTAGCGGTTGAGTGATATTAACGGTTTCACCAGAAGTATATCCTGTTGAAGTTCCGGTAATTCCGGTTGCTTCAGCTGCTCTGAGTTCGGTTGTTGTAATAATTCCGTTCTCTGAACTGCTTGTATCCGTGAAGGTTGTTGTTGTAACAACACCGGATGTAGCACCAGTCAATGTGATTTCACCGTTAGTAAATCCAGTACCACCAGTGACAATTGTCAAGGCGTTAGCCGTGGTAATGTCAGCGTTTGATAATGTTGCCGTAGCGACTGTTGCAGGTGATGCATCAATTACAACTTCGATTTGACCGGAGTTGGCAGTTAATGCATATGCAAGGAAGTCGTCAGACAGATTAACAGGGGTGGTAGTGGTTTCATCAGTGATTACGACAGCGGATGCGGTTGCGGTTGAGAGTGATTTAATATCATAATTAAATAATACGTGTTCAACTCCGGTTGTTCCCACAAATGTTGCCAAATCAGTTACAGCGATACCTGTGTCGATTGTAACTGCACCAGATGTATCTGCTACAGTTGCAACACCGATATTACTGAAGGATGTAACGGTTACTGCGTTGTCTTCTAAGTCACCTGTACTTAACATCATCAAAGGAGTACCAATTTGTATAGATGGGACTAGTGTTCCACCTGATACTGTTAGGTCCTCATCTGATGCTGTGTTCAAGTTAAGGTCTTGGTCGTATAGTACAATTGTCATTTCTTCACCGGAGTTCCATTCATCACCAACAGAGGATGCATCCATATCGATTGTTGCGAAGTCGTGTGCAACCACGAATGATTGTGCACTATCGTTATAATCGATTGTAGATGTTGTTCCTCTTAATGCTGTTGATAATACTTTCAGATTTGATGAATCGGCATCGTCAGTATTTACAAAGACACCACTGTTTTCAGCGGTCTCCCAGAAGATAAGGTATTTATCTCCTGCTGTAAATGCTGCGTTTCCATTATCAGAATCTAATGGTGCATCGTCAAGTGTAATAGCGTTTTCTAATACAGCTGTACCGTTTGCACCATAGTTAATGATTAATTTTCCGTTATCATCAAAGGAGTTGCTGAATGCTGTGTAATTTCCTGGGACTGCGCTTGTATTGTCAGCCACGGTATAAGCTGAAGTAGCTTTGAAAGATACTCCCTCTGAACCTGAAGTTACGTTAAACATTACAACATCTTCTGAAGTTGGATCGATGTTTAGTGCTTGATCAGTGATAGTTGCATGGACATGAGCACCGTTTGTGGCGGCGTTTCTGTCTAATACAATTGATGCATAGTTGTCTATGTCATCGTTATCGTGAGTCAAGACGACTATTTCATCTGCTCCTGGTTGTTCTAGCTTAATTTCAAATGTTTCGATGGTAAAGTCGAATGTCTGGACCATAGGCCAATTATCTTCCCCAATTCCGATTTGTCCAACTTCTGCTGATGCAGATGCTGCTGTAACGGCACCATCAACTCCAACTAAGGAGAGTGATGGAGGGTTTGCGATAATTGATGATTCATAGAATGTATAGATAGTATTTGCAATGTTTGCTACACCATCAGAAGGATCTCCTTGTGCAGGTGTACCAGTTGCATCATCGACTAAAAATCCGAAGTGGATATTGTTGTCGGCTACTAAGTTTGCATCCCATGCAGCTTTGATGTTGGTGGAGTCACCGATATATGCATACCAGTATCCATCTGAACCTTGTGCCATTCTAAGTAGATGTTCATCTACTTTGACAGTTGGTTCAGGTTGTGCTTCATCAGTTTGATTTGCATTTGGATCTTTGACTATGATTTCGACGACTTGTACGCCAGCGAAATAATTGTTGAAATTTGCGTTCTCTGCGGAGACAAATAGTTGCCCTGCGGCTGCGGCTTCTGGGACCATTGAAGGTGCACCAATAACCATACCACCGGCTAACATAATTGTCATTAGCGTAAGACTAGTTAATTTACGTCCTATTTCGTTATTCATGTTATTAGTTATTTTTGTCAAAAATTAGTATTTAACCCTAATGGACGATTAGTCCACAAAAACGTGTTTTTTTGTAGATATTTCACAATTTTTTGCACTTTTTAATTATTTTCACATATATTCTATGTATTAGTTATAATTATTTGTGTTTTATATTAATGATCCAATAATATTACATAAAATTAGTCATAATCATCAAATATCTGGAGGCTAATTTTGTATAATTTAATGAAAATTAACTCTTTTAGGGTGGAATCAACTCATTTTTTATAATTAAAAATTGTTTGACACAAATAAAAATCTAATTTCAAAATCATCAATGCTAAGTTATGCAGTATTTGCATTTTCCATCTCAATAGTTTTACTTTGTTGTGTGTCAGTGATTTTTCCAGCTTTAATTTCAAGTGTTACTTCAGAGTTTAGTGAACTGCCATTTTACACCCCGCAGGTTGATCCTTTTGAAGTGGGAGTATTGGCAATTCCATTTTTAATACTTAACGGAATTGTGTTATTAATTGGGATAATATACTACAAAAAAAATTACTCCTTAAATCGTCTTTTTAATTTTGATGTATCAAAAAAAATTACAGCCGTCACAATAATCATAATTTTATCAGCATACATAGTTGCAACGGTTCCAGAATTTGAAACAGAAGAAGAGTTTCCAGATTTTCATAAAATTGATGAAAGGCTAGAGGAGTCACGTCTAAATGGTAAATTTACAATTCAAAATGCAATTGAAGGAAATTTAAACTACTCAGCTATAGAACCACATGTAAAATATTCGTTATTAATAATATCAGAAAAAGTATTTGGAGATTATAGAGTTGTTGCATTTTTTGCAAGTATTGCATTACTAGTTGCAACTTTTTTGATTACAAAAGAAATTACAAAAAAAAGAGTTCCAGGAATTATTGCGATGCTCTTAGTTTTACAAAGTAATATATTTTTGACTTATGATACGTCTGCTGCGTATTCAAATTTCTGGGTATTGTTTTACGTGTTATCACTTTATTTGGTTTTAAAAAAATGGCAGTTCTCACATATTTCATTTGTACTAGCATTATTTTCAAAATTACTATCTTCGGTATTTTTACCATTGACAATATTTTTTGTATTAAACAATACAAACGGTAAAAAACGAATGTATGTCCTAATATTTTATACAGTTCTAATAATTGCAGGTTTATTTGCTGCAAGTAATTTATCTGATGATACCAATACCACATTTCTACCAGAAAATTTCATTGAAGGTTTTGTACAATTTAGCTATCAACTAAGATTTGATCCAATTATTCTAATATTTTTATTGCCTCTAACTGTGGCATTATTTTTAAAATCATTAAAGGGGCTTCATCAGGCAAATTCAATTCAAGTGTTAATTTCAGGATTTTTACTAGTACCTCCGCTTCTAATCATATTTACAGAGCAGACAAACGAGCCGTATCGATTGGTTCCATTAGTAGTATTTTTTGCAATAGGGGTCTCAACATTACTAGGAAAAATCAAGCAGGACGAATCATAGTCCAAGTAGTCAACACTGAATCACCTGATTTGACTGGAAATCCACCATAATTTGCATAGGCCAAAGATTCGCCATCATTGGTAATTCCAGATAATGAAACAGTGGTATCAGAGGCATATTGGGCATCGCCAATTCCTGTAATTATCTGATATTTTTTATCATCAATTATTATGATTTTGGTATTTTCAGAATTTGCAGACATGTCATCTAAAATTAGCGATAGTTCCTCAAAATTTAGGACTGTAATTCGATCAGTTTCTATGTAACCTGCAAGATTTTGATTAGAATCTCTAATTTCAATTTGAACAATAATGTAAATTTGACCTTCCTCAATGGATGTCTCAAATGTATGATCTGCAATCTGAGCAAAAGATAATGGCGGAATAAACATCAAAACTGCTAAAAATAATAATTGTTTGAACATCTTTCTTGCATACATTAAATGATTAATTAAACATAGTGTGGTATTGTAGATTTTAAATTCTAAAGTAAAAATATTTAATTAAAATAATTATTTATTATTTCGAATCAAATTTGCCATTGAAAACAAAATAATTGCAGTTACAGATAATATTGATCCCAATAGAAATAGTACGACGGATCCTAATAATGAACCGTAAAATATAATTTGTTCATTTAGATATGCATCTAAAAACATTCCACCCAAAATTATTCCAATACCTATCAACACAATTCCAGGAAATCCATAAAATTGTAATGGGTGTTTTATCGATACGTATTTGATTGTATTTGCAAGAACTGAAACACCATGAGAAACGGGGTTATGTTCAGATGTATCACCATCATAAGATACAGTTATTGGAATTTCAGCAAGTGATAATTTCTTGTTAGAAATTTTAAGTAGAATTTCAGTTGATACTGACATACCATTTTCAGTGGGATGAATCTCATTGATTGCATTTTTTGAATATACTCTGAATCCGGATTGAGAGTCAGAGACTTTGAGGTCAGTACCATAGTTTGCAGCAGACGTTATAATTTTAATTCCTGTTTTCCTATAGCCAGGAGATTCAGTGTTAGAATTTAGAAATCTTGAACCAATTACAACATCTACATTGTGTTGAGTTATTGTATTCAGTAATAATGGAATCTGATCAGGGTCATGTTGTCCATCTCCATCCAGTGTAACCATAACATCTGCATTATTTTCTCTTGCGTAATTAAATAGAGATATTATTGCCGCACCATATCCTTTGTTTGTTTTGTGAGAAATTACTACAGCTCCTGCTTTTTTGGCCATAAATGCGGTATTGTCTGTAGAAGCATCATCACATACAATTACAGTGTCAACATAATTCTGTGATGATTTTACTAAACTTTCAATATCGGATTCCTCGTTATATGCAGGAATACAAGCTATCTTCATTGTAATCTTTTGAAATAATATGATATGTAAATAGTTAGTTCTAGAGTTTAATCTGAGATCTTTCACCTAGCAGGAATTGATGTTTCTTTGTAACATCAGAATCCTCAATTTCAGAGCCATGAGCTATAATACTGGAGGTAAAATCTATCTTTGCGTTAATGGTGCAATCTGCCATGATTATAGAATTTTCAATCTCACATCTTTGGAGTTTACAGTTATTCCCAACTGATACGTATGGTCCAATCCTTACACCGGGTCCAATTGAACAGTTTTTTCCAATAATTACAGGTCCTGTGACAAATGAGTCTCTAGATATGCTAGTTCCTTTTCCAATTACAATATTGTTTTTAGTTTCTGCGTCATCGTCAATTAAAAATTGATTTTCAGTGCCAATGGAATCCAGTACTAGTTTATTTGCATGAATAATATCTTCAGGGGTTCCAGTATCTTTCCACCAACCAGTAACTGTATCGTATTCAATTTTGTTTCCCTGATTCATCAGTAGATCTAGTGCTTCTGTAATTTCAAGCTCGCCTCTCCAAGAAGGCTTTAGATTATCTATAATGTCAAAGATTTTTGGAGTTAGAAAGTAAATTCCAATTACTGCTAAATTAGATGGAGGATCCTTTGGTTTTTCCACAATTTTTTTAATCTTTCCAGGATTGTCTAAGTCTAGTTCTGCAATACCAAATCTGGGGGGATCATCAACTTCACATAGTAAAATCATTGCATCAGAATCTGATGTTTGAAATTTTTTTGTATAATCAGTAAGATCTTTTCTTAATACATTATCACCAAGATAAACAATAAATCTGTCAGTTCCGATAAAATCTTTACATAGTCTTATGGCGTGTGAAATTCCTTTTGGCTTGTCTTGGTAAATGTATGTAATTTTTACACCAAACTTTTCTCCCGTTCCATAGTATTCCTTTACTTTTTCAGGGTACACATCACCAATAATTATTCCAATGTCAGTTATCCCTGCAGTTTTTAGATCCTCTAGAGCATACTGAGACATTGCCTTGTTTGCAATTGGAAGTAGTTGTTTAGGACCAGTATGAGTTAGTGGTCTTAATCTTGTTCCATGACCACCGTGTAAAATAATTCCTTTCATACAAAATTCATAAATTTATCTAATATAAAATCAAATAATTACAAAAAAGCCTATAAACATAATCCATGTTCAAGCATCAAATTTTTCGGGTAATGAGTAATCCCAATCCAACATTTCATGATAGAATGGATCACCATTTTTGAGTTCAGGCCACTTTTCAAGAAATCTTTGATGTGACTCTACTGCAAAATAATTGAAATTAAATTTACCTCGAATTGTACGTGAACCGTCATGTAACAGTACAGAAAACGGCGTGTATACAACCTTGTAACCAGCATCTCTAATTTTTAGGCATAAATCAGAGTCACCATAATAAACATCAAAATCCTCATCAAATTCACCAATTTGTTCAAAAATATCTCGTGTTGTAAGTAAACATGCACCAGTGACAGCAGAACATTCTTTCATAATATTTGCAAAATTATGATATCCTTTTGCATCCTCGTCTAATTTCATAAACGGATGAAAGCCTGCACCTGTTTTAAGAAAAGTCATTCCAGCATGTTGTATAGTATCATCACGAAAAACTAGTTTAGGTCCAACTACACCAACATCATCTTGTAGCAAAATACTTACCATTTCATCTAACCAATCTTTTGATTTTGATAAAATTTTAGTGTCATCATTTAAAAATAATAATAAATCTCCAGTAGATTCTTTTACTGCCACATTATTCATTTTTGAAAAATTAAAATTTCCCTCGTAACTTACTACTTTATGAGGAATTTCATCATAATATTTTTTTAATCTAGGATCAAAATAAATTTCATCTGGTTTTGCAGGATTATCTATTATTATAATTTCTATATTTTTATAATCAGTATTTTTTTCAATATTATTAATACATCTTTGTAAAAGTTGTCGATTATTTTTTGTGGGGATAAATATAGATACTTTTGGTTGAGATTTTAGATCATAATGCATACGAAAAGTATCAGGCAATAATCCATTCTCAATTTTTGCATCAATATAATTTTCTTGAACATATTTTATTAAAATATCTTTTTTGTACTCTTTAGAGAAGAAAGGATCAGAATCCATTTTAGAATACAAAGGACTAGGAACGTGAGTAATTTCATTAGTTGAATGAACACAGTGTAATAAGAAATCAAATGAAAAATCATTCAAAATTTTAGTTTTAAGAACTTTTTGTACAATGTCTTTTCTCACAATACATAAAGAGGAAATATAATCAAATGAAAGAAAAGTGATTAAGCTCCAATTAGGTTTAAAAAATGGATTATGTCTTTCACCATTTTTATCAATAGAATCATGATCAGAATATATAATGTCAGAATTAGGGTTTTTTTTCAAAAACTTAACAAATTCTAGTAATGAATAAGAAGAAAGTGTCACATTTGAATCAATTAAACCTAAAAAGTCATATTCTAATGAATTAATTTTATCTGAAATGGATTTAATGTCAGAATTAGGAATTAGAGAAATTCTCGTATCAGGAGTAAGGAGTGAAGAGTCTACAACATCGCTATTTTTTGAAATTAAAACTAAGTTCCATTTATCAAATGATTGATCTAAAAAAGATTTCAAAATAGTTTGTAGATTTTTAAGTTTTTTAGAATCATAATAAATTAAAAATGTAATTTGTGGTAAATTAGAATTAGAAAAATCTTTAATGTTGGAAAATTTAATATCATTTAGATAATTTTTATAAGATTCTTGAAATGAAATTCTATCAAATAAGGCTATAGGTTTTTGATCAGGATAAAAAATAGTGAATCCTTTAGCTTTCCATTCTTTTCGTGCAATATAGAAAAAATAACTCCATCCCCAGGCCTGAATAAGTGAATATGCAATCATGAACAGTTTCTTGAGTTTCTTCGATCTAGTTGGAGCTATATACGACATATCAATTACTCGTGATGTACTTCCTCAAGTTTTAACTTATACCAATCTGCAAAAGGATGAAGAAAATCTTTAATCTTAGAATCTTTCAATCCTATATTAACAGCCCAATCCAATAATTTGGAATAATCAAAACGTATGAGTGGACCCAGTAAATCAACTTTTGGAGTGGGAAACATATCTGCAATACTACTTAATGTTCTATAAGCAGCTATCCCATATTCTTTTTCAAAATTTTGCATCGGTTTAGAAGAATCAATTTCATATAGTTTAAAAATTTCTTCAGCATTTTTCTTCCACGAAAAATCTTGAGAACGAAGCAAACTCTTTTCGGATAAATCTTTTAATAATTTTTTATCTTGATCTAGTTTTAACATGTAGTTTGTAATTTCATCAACATCAAGTGGATCCACCAATATACCAGAGCCTGAAAGTACTTCAGGCGGAGCATGGCGATTTGAGGACATACAAGGAACACCACAAGCCATGGATTCTACAAGAGGCATTCCAAATCCCTCATGAATAGAAGGTAAAAGAAATGCATCGGATCCTTGAATAAGTTGCAGTAAATCATCATCGGTAATCCAATCTAGGAAGTATATACCGCCTATTCGGGACAGTTCTTTTTCAATTGCAGGATAATGTTTACCTGCAATTATCAGATTATGTTTAAAATTATTTTTTGAATCAGAATATTTTGCTTGCTCATATGCTTCACCAATACGCTTTAAATTTTTTCGAACATAATTATTTTCTCCTATATGTAGAAAATATGGATCATTGGGAATTTTTAATTTAGATAAAATTTTTTCTCTAGTATTTTCTTTATCATTTGTTGGTTTAAAAAAATCATGATTTACACCATGATTAATAACTGACATTTTTTCATATGGTATGTCTAAATACTCATGAAATTCGTTTAATTCAGAATTAGCAGGTAAGTGAATATGTTTTATTTTATGAGCATATTTTTTCCAATAAGAAATGTCTAGTTTTGATTGTCTTTTTACATTGCGCCATGTGCCAGGCCACACCAAGATTTCTTTACCATAAATAATTTCATCGATTCCTGAACATCCAAAAATAATATTATCGCAAGAAAAAGAAGCAGTTAAAGCAAATTTGTATCCACCCATATTTGGTATATGTAAAAGATCAAAGTGTTGATTAAAATCACCCAAACCAGTTGACTGGATTCCTATAGCAGCAAGTGTAAATGATTTAGTATCATTCATTATTTTACCAAGTTCTCTAAAATTATTTCTTGCGATATTTGTAAGACTGGATGCATCTAAATTCCAATTTATGGGCATTGCAACGCGCATAAAAATTATAAAATTTAATGACTACATAATTCTATTGAAAAATCACAAGATAAAGTATATAATTTAATCCAGAATAAAAATAAATCTAAATGATAAATTCTAATTAAAAAATTAGATAAAATTTTTGTTCAATTAAATAATTGTTTAATCCCTTCTTCGAATGGAATAGAACTTTCCCAACCTAATAATTTTTTGGATAAACTGGTGTCAGCTTGACTTAGTTTGACATCGCCATTTGGTAGAGGTGCAAATACAGATTTCAAATCAAGTCCAGTAATATCAATCATAATTTTAGCTAATTGTAAAATAGATGTATCTCGACCACTGCCAATATTAAAAAATCCATTTTTAATTTTACATTCCATTGCAAGTAAATTTGCTCTAGCAACATCATTTACATGAACAAAATCTCTAATTTGTTTACCATCGCCATTAATAACAGGTGGTCTATTTTTATTTAAATTTCTAAGGAATTGTGTAATTACTCCAGCATATGTTGATGTTTGTCCAATTCCATATACATTGAAATATCTTAGACCTAATACTTCTAATCCATTTTTTGTGAATTGTTCTGCAAGAAGTTCAACTTTTAATTTTGTTAGAGCATATGGATTGAATGTTTTTCTATTAGAATTTTCTTTTATAGGAATGTAATTGGGATTTCCATAAACACTAGAACTGCTTGCATAAATTACTCGTTTATGATATTTTGTTGCAATTTCAAAAATATTTTTAGTTCCTTTTACATTCACATCAAAATATTGTTCCTCATTTTCAAATGATTCTGTAACAGATACTAAAGCAGCTTCATGAAAAATTCCATCACAATTAGATAAAATAGATTCCATTTTATCAAAATTTAAAATATCCACATTTTCAAATTTAATTTTATTGTTAATAGATTCAAGAGATTCTACTTTACTAGAATGTAAATTATCAATTACAGTAACTGAATGACCTTCATTAACTAGAAGTTTAACAATATTATTACCAATAAAACCAGTTCCACCAGTAACAACATAATGCATAAAAATATTTTTTATTAGATCTTTAAGAATTAATCTTGAAGTAAATCTAAAATCATTATTAAATGGCTAAATTAATGAAATTTTGGGGAATTTTAATGCTGAAAAATTCAAAAATACTTTACATGTCTGAACAAGAAATCATGAACTTAATTCAACAAGGAAAAATTTCTGTTTGTGTAATAGGTTTAGGTAGAATAGGATTACCGACAGCCATATCTTTTGCTAATGCAGGATTTAATACATTTGGAATAGATATAGATTTAGACCTTGTTAATAAAATAAAGACAAATAATTTCCCATTAAAAGATGAACCAGGATATGAATTTATTTTTGAAAGTATAATTAAAGAAAAAAAATTAATGGTTAGTACAAATCTTAATGATGTAATTTCAAAATCAGATGTAATAGTACTAACACTGCCTACACCAATAAATAATGAAAATGTTCCAGATTATTCAGTCATTACATCTGTAGGAAAACAATTACATGATCTAATAGACGAAGGTACAGTAATTATTGTAGAAAGTACAGTTGAACCAGGTTTTATTGAAAATACTCTTGTAAAAATTTTAGAAGGTGAAGATAATAAAAAAATTGTTGGGAAAAATTTTGGGTTAGGTGTTTGTCCAGAAACTGCAAATCCAGGTCAGATTAAAAATGATTTTGAAAAATTACCAAGATTAGTAGGTGCACTTGATGATAAAACAAGGACAATCATAACTAAAATTTACAATCATGTTTTTCCAGTTGAAATTATAGAAATGAAAGATTGTAAAACAGCAAATGCAGTAAAATTAACAACAAATGTTTTTCGAGATTTAAATATAGCATTTGTTAATGAACTTGCAATATTATTTGAGAAAGTAGGAATTAATATTTCTGATGTTTTAAAAGCTGCAAAAACAAAATATAACTTTCAAGTCCATTATCCAGGTCCAGGTGTAGGAGGCCCATGTTTACCTGTGAATTCATACCAAATGATCAATTTAGCAAAGACATGGGGTTTTGAGACATTACAAATGGTAGATATTACTAGAAAAATTAATGAGTCAATGCCAGATCATGTTATAGAATTACTAAAAGATGCGTTTAAAGAAAAAGAACAAGATATTCAAAATTCAAATATTCTTGTATTAGGAGTGTCATACAAATCAGATGTAAAAGATATTCAAATAAGTCCAGCCGAGCCCATTATTTCAAAATTAAAGGAATTAAAAGCTAATATTTCCATTTATGATCCATATTTTAAAAATCAAATAATTTTTGGTATAAACACAGATGATGAATTTCTTAGTTCAGCTTCAAAATTAGATGCAATAGTAATAGTTACTGATCATAAAGAATTTCATAATATTGATGCTGAATTTATTAAAAATAAAATGAAAGGAACAATCATTATTGATTCAAAACAAGTAATCAATCAAGATTCTGCAAAGAAAGTAGGTTTAATCTATAGAGGAATAGGTTGTGGAAAAATCTAAAAAAATAATTACATCAGCATCAATACTTAGAAATATACTCACATTACGGTATGAACCCTCAATTACATCAGATTTACCATTATTAACATGGAAGAATTTTCAAAATATAAAAAAACCATCTATAGCATTTATTGAAAATGAAATAAAAAGATCACTTGAAGAAAACATTTCAAATTCTACAAAGAAAATATCAATAGCATTAAGTTCTGGAATAGATTCAAATATAATTCTGGCATTAGTGAAGGAGAGATTTCCAGATATTAAAATAAATGCAATCACTGTTAAATTCTCAGACAGCGTTGATGAATCTGTAAAAGTTTCAAAAATTGCAGAACATTTTCAAATTGACCATCATATTGTAAATGTGAATAATTTTTTAGAATCATTACCTGAAACAATATCATATACAAAACTTCCATTTTGGGACACACACTGGTTCTATGTAGCAAAAAAAGCACAAACATTTTCTAAAAAAATTATTTCAGGAAATGGAGGTGATGAATTATTTGGTGGTTATGGTTTTAGGTATTCAAAATTTTTATCATTAATAAATAAAAAATCTACGCCTTTAGAAAAAATTAAAGCATATCTAGAGTGTCATAATAGAGATTTCATTCCAAAACAAACTCAAGTTTTTGATAAAAAATCTAATTTTTCATGGGATTCAATTTATAAAATATTATATCCATATTTTGATAATTCCTTGTCACCACTAAATCAAGTTTTTCTGGCAGATTTTAATGGCAAACTACGTCACAATTTTACTTATGTAAATAAAAAAATTAATGAAAAATTTAACATCAAAGAAATTATGCCCATTTTATCTCCAAATTTAATTAAGTATTCTTCACATTTAGATAGTAATTTCAAATATAATTATAAAAATAATTCAGAAAAAATACTATTAAAAAAATTATCTAAAAAATTAAAATTAACACCATTTCTAAAAAAAGAAAAACATGGATTTTCAGTAGATACAGAAAAAATGTGGAAAAATTATGGTAGAGATATCTCGTCATATTTTTTGTTAGATTCTAGAGCAGCTAAAAATAAATGGATTTCAAAAGAATGGATCAAAAAAAATATTCAAAGAGATGATCTAGATGTTAGACATGTTAACAAATTTTTAGGTTTACTTGCTGTTGAAATATGGTATAGATTGTTTGTAACTAATGAAATGTCTCCTAAAGATAAAATTAATTAATTTTATCTAAAAATAAATTATTTAAAAAAAAATTAGAGTATTTCATTATGTTTTTATGATCTTAGAACATAATTAAAAAAGTTGAAAAAGAGTTTAATTGATTTTATTATATGTCCAATTTGTTCAAATTCATTTAATTTAAAAGTAAAAATTGAAAAAAATGATGAAATCATTGAAGGGGAAATTAGTTGTATAAAAAATCATAAATTTTACATCCATAAAGGAATTCCAAGAATAGTTGTTACTAATCAAAAAAACGTAATTCAAACTACAAATGCCTTTTCAGTAAAATGGAAAAAATATCACAAAACATATCATAGTGAAAAATGGATAAGTAAAGAAAAAAAATGGATTTTAGACAGATTTGGATGGAAAAATATTTCAGAATTTAAAAAATTTCTAAAATCTAGAAGATACATACTAGAAGCTGGTACAGGAGTAGGTAATACTGCCTTTTTATTATCAGTAAATAAGGAAAGTCAAGTTTTTGCAATTGATATTAGTGAAAGTATTGAATTTGCATATAAAAAATATGGAAAATTAGAAAATGTTCATTTTTTACAAGCAGATATTCAAAAAATGCCTTTTAAAAAAAAATTTTTTGATTTTATTTTGTCTGATCAAGTGTTACATCATACAAATAATACTAAAAAATCATTTAAAATTTTAACACGATATTTAGAAAAAAAAGGAATTATTTCAATTTACGTATACAAGAAAAAAGGCCCAATAAGAGAATCCACAGATGATTATATCAGAGAGTCGTCAATAAACATGACAGAAGAAAAATGTATGGAGTTATCAAAAGAATTAGCTAATCTTGGAAAAAATTTATCAAATATTAAAACTAAAATTAAAATTCCTAACGATATACCATTACTAAAAATTAAAGCTGGTACATATGATGTTCAACGATTTATTTTTTACAATTTCATTAAATGTTGGTGGTCTAAAGATGTACCATTTGAACAAAGTGTAGCAACAAATTTTGATTGGTACTTTCCAAAATTTGCATTTAGACATACACCAAATGAAATAAAAAAGTGGTATAAGGATTCAAAAATAAAAATAATACATTGGAATGAAATTGAAAGTGGTATAAGTATATCAGGAAAAATTAATTAAATTTTAAATTATCTTAAGCACAAACATTATGACAAATAACTAGAAAAGGAGAAAATCTTAGAAGAACATAATAGCAACAAAACTAGGCAAAACAATATGACTACCATAAGAGAGGAATTATGGAAAACTAAAGGAATTCTCTTTAATTTTGCAATATTTGATCTAAAAGTAAAATATCGTAATTCCATATTGGGAATTTTATGGAGTTTAATTGAACCTCTGCTTCTTTTAGGAGTTTTGTTATTAGTATTTTCTACAATTTTTAAATTTGATATTGAAAACTTTCCAATTTATTTACTCTTGGGAATCATTACTTGGAATTTTTTTAAAAATGGAACGTCTATAGCGCTTGGAAGTATAACTAATCGTTCTGCATTTCTCTCACAAATCTATTTTCCAAGAGCGATTCCTGGAATGAGTGCAGGACTTACTGCATCCCTACAACTAATGACAGAACTGGTAATTTTAGCAGTATTCATGATTGTTCTAAATTTTACTCCAACACTTACCATCATCTATTTGATACCAATATTTCTTCTAGAATTAATATTGATAATGGGAATTGCCTTACCTTTGTCAGTTCTTAATGCAAAATTTAAAGATGTGGAATTTATTTGGGGCGTAGTATTGCAAGCTGGATTTTTTTTAACACCAATTATTTATCAATTTGATATGCTTCCAGAAACAGTAAGAAGCATATTACAATTCAGTCCAATGGTGCAAATTGTAACCATGGCACATCACGTTACACTTTATGGTGAATTACCTCCTGTAAATTCTATGTTATATGCAGTATTTTCAGTTTCAATTATTACCATAGTCGGATATTTAACATTTAGAAAATTCCAAGCAAGAGTTGTCGAGGAGTTATAATTTGGAAGATATATCTATAGACGTAAAGCATGTTTCAAAAAAATTTAGATTATATCATGAAAAACGTACATCGGTGTATGAATCAATTATAGGAAGTATTAGTAGGAAAAAATACTATGAACAACTAATTGCACTTGATGACATATCATTTAATGTGAAAAAAGGGGAAATGTTTGGAATCATTGGACGAAATGGAGGAGGTAAAACAACATTATTGAAAATTCTTTCTCACATCTACCAACCAGATAGTGGTTCAGTAGATGTTAAAGGCACTATAATTCCACTTCTTGCATTAGGGTTAGGATTTCATCCCGAGCTTAGCGCAACTTCCAACATTGTTCAAAGTGGAATTTTGCTAGGTCTCTCAAAAAAAGAAATATCAAAAAATGTAGAAGGTGTAATAAAGTTTGCAGAGTTAGAGAAATTTGCAGATATAAAAATTAAAAATTTTTCTGCGGGTATGCATATGAGATTAGCATTTTCCACTGCAATACAAATAAATCCAGATATTTTGATATTGGATGAAATATTAGCAGTTGGAGATATTAATTTTCAAAAAAAATCTTTTGATGCAATTATGGATTTTAAAAAACGTGGAAAATCAGTAATATTGGTAAGTCACGAGATGAATACTATTCATAAATTTTGTGATAGAGCAATGTTTCTAAAGAACGGTAAGGTGGGTAAACTCGGCACTCCAGATGAAGTAATAGCATCATATGTTGATTTTCTTGATAAACAAAAATAGACATAATCTAAAACACATTTATCATAATATCTTTTAAAGTAAATAATGACATTTTCTTTTTTAAATTTAAAAATTCCTGATGTAAAATTAATTATAGCAAAACACTATGTTGATGAAAGAGGGTATTTTCTTGAAAGTTATAAAGAATCTGAATTTTTTAGAAATGGAATTAATGTAAAATTTTTGCAAGATAATTTTTCTCATTCAGTCAAAGGGGCATTACGCGGATTACATTATCAAAAAAATCCAAAGGCACAAGCTAAACTGGTTACAGCATTAAAAGGAGAAATTTTTGATGTTGCAGTGGATATACGTAAAAATTCTCCAACTTTTGGGCAGTGGGTAGGTGAAATTCTTTCAGAAAAAAATCACAAATTACTATATATCCCAGAGGGGTTTGCACATGGTTTTTGTGTTTTAAGTGAAGAAGCAGATGTACTTTACAAAGTAAATCAAGAATATTCTCCTGAGGATGAAAGAGGGATAGTTTGGAATGATCCTGAAATAAACATTACATGGTCAACAAATAAACCAATTTTACATGAAAAAGATTCTCTATTACCTACCTTAAAAAATGCAGAAAATAATTTTATTTATTTACACTAAAGATAAATAAGAAATTCTAAGTTCTAAAATATGAACATATTAGTTTGTGGAGGTACGGGGTTTATCGGTAGTGAATTTATCAAAAATCATTTCAAGAAAAATCCTAAATCAAAAATTATAAATCTGGATAATCTAACAATTGGTTCTAATATTAAAAATATAGAAAATATAAAAAATAATTCAAATTATAAATTTCTAAAAGAAGATATTAGAAATGAATCAGTAATGTCTAATTTAATAAAAGATGTAGACATAGTGATTAATTTTGCAGCTGAATCTCATGTTGATAGAAGTATTGCAAATCCAAAACCATTTCTTGATACAAATATTCTTGGAACCTATTCTATTTTAGAGGGTATACGAAAATATGATAAGCAGTTCATCCATGTTTCCACTGATGAGATTTATGGTGATGCTCATGGAAAATTATCTTTTGATGAAAATTCTCAGATAAATCCTAGTAACCCATATGCTGCAACAAAAGCAGCAGCAGATCATCTTGTATCATCATACCATAGAACCTATGGAATTAATTGCATTACAACAAGATGCACAAATAACTTTGGACCAAATCAATTCCCTGAAAAACTAATTCCAAAAACAATAATTCGTTCTATAAAAAATCTTAAAGTTCCATTATATGGTGATGGGATGCAGATTCGAAGCTGGATCTATGTAAATGACCATGTTCAGGCAATTGAAAACCTAATTTCTAAAGGAAAATCTGGTGAGGTGTATAATATTACAGCATATGAGGAAATCACAAACAAAACTATTGTAGAGAAAATACTTGATATTTTGAAAAAACCTCATTCCATGATAGAGTATGTTGGAGATAGACCTGGACATGATAAAAGATATTCCATTAACTGCTCAAAAATCGAAAATCAAACCGGGTGGAAGCCTCAATACAATTTTGATGATGCATTAAAACAAACTGTAACTTGGTATTTAGAAAATCAATCCTGGTGGGATCCATTAATTGATGATGACACCTTGCATCCTCAACCTTGGACTATTAATTCAAAATGAAATTTCTAGTTACTGGCTCTGCTGGATTGATAGGTTCACAAATAGTAAAAGATCTGGTACAACAAAATCATACAGTTTTTTCTTGTTATCATGATCAAAAACCTCTTCAAGGAATTCCAACACGCCTTGATCTTTCAGATAAAAAACAAATCATACAAACTTTACAAGAAACAAAACCTGATAGAATAATCCATCTTGCTGCTATGACGAGTGTTGATTTGTGTGAGACAGAGAAAGAACTGGCCACAATGATTAACACAAAATCCACTGAAACTCTTGCAAGGGAAGCAGCAAAACAAAATACTTTTTTTCTTTATGTTTCAACAGATTATGTATTTGACGGGGTGGATGGAATGAGAAAAGAAGAAGATAGTACAAATCCTCTAGGATTTTATGGTAAATCAAAATTAGAAGCAGAATTTAGTTTAAAGAAACTAACATCAGATTGGTGTATTGCAAGAACTAGCACACCTTTTGGAATTCATCATAAAAAAGAGAGTTTTCCATTATGGGTAAAAAAAAAATTAGAAGTAAAAAACGAAATTCCAGTATTAATCGATCAATTTACTTCACCAACATATGTTCCAAATTTATCTAAAATGTTAATTGAAATAGCAGTAAGACAGATCGTAGGATTAATTCACGTATCTGGTGCAACTAGAATATCACGATATGCTTTAGCAGAACTAATTGCAGAAAAATTAAATCTTGATAAAAAATTATTAATTCCTACAAAAATGAATACAATGAATTGGAATGCTCAGAGACCAAAGGATTCTTCTCTTGATGTTTCATTAGCAAATGAAATTCTTAATGAAAAACCACAGGGAATTGAACAGAGTTTGAGATCGTTACTCTTAGAATTGGAAAAATAATCGATTTTTTTATTTTAGGCTCAATTATTTACAAAAGATTAAAGCATTAATCAGTAAAATAAAAATCTGAAAATGATAAATAAAAAAAATAGTCTAGAAGTTAACGAAAAAGAGTTAATGGAATTTTATGGATATTCTGGCAGGTTTGGTAAGTTTCAATTAAAACTTCATTTATTAAAATCTTGGATTTTACATTCTATTGCATATTCATCCCCACATCCAGGGATTACAATATCTATGCAAAAAGCTAGAGGAATAAAAATAGGAGAAAATTGTCATATTTCACCATATGTTCAGCTTGATTGGTTATATCCAGGTCAAATTTCTATTGGCGATAATGTTGCAATAGGAAGTAATACAATGATCTTTGCTCATGTTAATATTGGAACAAATGAGTTTTTAAAAACTGAAAAATATCCTCGACAAGTAAAGCCCGTAATTATTAAATCTGGAGCATGGATTAATCCAGGATGTATAATTACAGCAGGAATTACAATAGGAGAAAATTCAATAGTTGCAGTTGGCAGTGTGGTTACTAATGACATTCCTGATTATTGTGTAGTTGCAGGAAATCCTGCAAGAATAATAAAAAAAATTGAACATTAGCCATATCAATAGAAAAATAGATCAAGATAAACATTTTAGATAGGAAAGAGAATAACAAAACAATATGGTAATCTTGCTATGTATTCCTGCATTCAATGAAGAACATGTTATTGGAAATGTAATAAAAGAATCCTTGAAATTTGTAGATAATGTTGTGGTATATGATGACGGTTCTACGGATAAAACCTCAGAAGTTGCTGAAAATGCAGGAGCATATGTTATTAAAAACTTGCAAAACAAAGGGAAAGGATTTGCATTACAATCTTTATTCAAATATGCAAAATATCATAATTGTGAAACAATCGTAACAATGGATGGTGATGGGCAGTTCAAACCTGATGAAATCTTAAAACTCTGTAGTCCAATTTTAGATAACGACCAAGACGTGGTTGTTGGATATAGATTTGATAATAATGATGAAATGCCAAAATATCGAGAAATTGGAAATAAAATGCTTGATCGTCTCAGTAATCTAGCATCAAAATTACCTGTAAGAGACACACAAAGTGGATTTCGAGCATATTCAAAAAAAGCAATTCATTCAATTACTTTTACAGATGATGGATTTGGTGCAGACACACAGATCTTACTTGATGCATTTGAAAAAGAATTAAAAATTACAGAGGAGAAAGTTACAGTTTTGTATGATACGGGTTATAGTACATCCACGAAAAATCCTATTTCTCACACTACAGGTGTAGTAGCATCAATAGTTGAATCAATCCTAATTAATCATCCATTAAAATTTCTAGGAATTCCAGGAATTATTTTAATATTTTCAGGAATTATGACATCAATCTATGTCTTAACCATATTCAATGAAACAAGATATTTTTCAATTGGGTTCACTATGCTTGGATTAGCATTATTTGCTTTTGGAATTTTATTAATTTTAGTGTCAGGATTATTATATTCATTTAATAAACAAATTAAAAATAAACAGTGATTAAAAATGGAAGACTATTACAAATTAGGCTTAATTGAACATGTAAAAAACGGAAGTTACAAGGTCACAGATTTTGGAATAGAAGTTTATGAATTCATAGGAAAACACATGCATGAACATTATGTAAAAGAAGTAACTAAATTATATGCAGATATTTTAAAAAGAAAACCAGATAAAACAGGTCTGTTTTATTTTGTTACCAAACTAGATCTAAAAAATATGTCATTAGAAGATGTAAAAAAATCACTTTTAAATTCTGAAGAAGGGCAATCAATAGCAAATTTTTCTCACTATACGGACAAATATTGGAATAATTTAAACACAGTATCAAAGTACATAAATAAATTAACTACAGATAATGAAAATACACACTGGATTGATGATCTGCATAATAGGTTCTCCAAATACATTCCATTTGAAAATGTACTTATTGTAGGATGTGGAAATGGATGGCTAGAAAGAAGATTATATGATCAAGGAGTTGGAAAACATTTTGATTCATTTGACATATCTGAAAAATACATACAAGAAGCAGAAAAAGAGAAAGGAGATAGACCAATTCAATATTTCATTGATGATATTAATGATCTTCAAAAAGTTCCATCAAAAAAGTATGATGCAGTATTCAATTTTGCAATTTTACATCATGCAACTGAAATTGATGCAGCATTAAAAAAAATATCTGAATGTCTAAAACCAGAAGGTCTAATGTTTAATGAGGAATATGTTGGACCTGCAAAAAATCAATATAGTGATGAACATCTTGAATTGATGATTCAAATCAATAGTGATCTACCAGAACAACTTAGATCAAAAAATCATTTAAGACCTCCAATAGAGAATTTTAGAATTGAGCCTACTGAAGCAATTCATTCAGATTTAGTAAGACCAACTTTTGAAAAATATTTCGATGTTGTTTACGAAAGAAATTTCAACGGTGGAATAGCCTACCAGATTCTTTGGAACAATATAGAAGAATTTGATAAAGATAAAGATGAATCAAAAAAATGGTTAGAATACCTGCTTGAAAATGATCATAAATTTTCTTCTAATGGTAAAGTTCCAACACTATTTTGGTATGGGGTTGGGAAACCAAAACAATGAGAAAAATTTTTGAAAATAGTTTTTATTATAAGAAATTTTTAACAAGGTAATGAATGAAGATGAAATTAAAAAAATTATAGATAATTCTTATCTAAAAATTTTAAAAAGGAAAGCAGATATTGATGGATTAAATTATTTTACAGATTTAATGAACAAAGGGGAATTAAATCAAGAAAAACTAGAAAATATTTTAATTAATTCAGATGAATTTGTAGGATATAAACAAAAGAAAAATTTACCAGTAAAAAAATTACAAAGTGAAAATTTGACTCAAGTACCAAAAATTATTGCAATATATCGAATCAGAAATGAAGAGAGATGGATAAAAAAATCTCTAGAATCTATTTCAGAAATTTGTCAGGAGATAATAATTTTAGATGATTGTTCAACGGATAAAACAGTAGAAATTTGCAAAAAATTTCCAAGTGTTGTAGAAATTTATGAAAGAAAAGACGAACTTCCACTAAATGAAGTGAGAGATAAAAAAATTATTTGGGAAATGGCAATGAAAAGAAATCCAGATTTTATTTTGAAATTAGATGGTGATGAAGTTCTTGCTCCAAATTCAAAAGATATTATATTTAACGAAATAATGAATTTATATCCAAATGATCTTAATTTCTCACTTCAATTGATGTATATCTACGATAAGCCCAATCAATGGAGAACAGATGCATGGTTTGATAATATCTATCATATTAGACTGATAAGAATTAATGAGTATACAAAAGATCTTAAATTTGAAGAATCAGGATATCCAGGTAATGCACATAGTCTTCACCTCCCACCAACAAAATATGTACCTGTAAGAAGTGATGTAAAAATTCTCCATTATTCTCTTTATGACAAAAAGATCAGAAAAAGAAAATTCAACTATTTTCATGGAGTTGATCCTGGTGGTTCTGACTTTAATGGGTATAAAGATCTAATATCAGGAGACGTAGATGAATCAGTTTTAGAATTAAAAATACTTCCAGAAGGAAAATTTTGGAAAGAAATTAAGTAAATTAAAAAAATAGTTTCTTTTAGTTATAAATTCTTAAAATATAAAATTCAATCAGTTATGCAATATACTTTTATTATTTTATATTAAGTGAATTACTAATATGGAATTCAAAAAAGAAACGTTATTGATTATTGCACCTCATGCAGATGATGAAATTTTAGGTTGTTATGGTTTGATAAAAAAAGTAAAAGATAATGGTGGCAAAGTATTCGTTCAAATTTTGACATTAGGTGGATATGAGAAAATAGAAGGAGAAAGAATAACAAAAGAAGAGTGGACTCAAGAATTAATTAAAGTTTCTCAAGCTTTGGGAATAGATGATTATGATATTGCATATACTAACTATGAAATGCAACATATTGACTCAAAACCTCAAGAAGAATTAATTAAGCATATAGAATCTAAAAGTAAAATTTCAATCGCTAAAATTAAACCCACAATAGTTGCAATACCTACAATTTTTTCTTCACATCAAGATCATACAACTGCTTATAAAATTGCAATAACTGCATTAAGACCACATCCACAAAAAACTACACATATGCCACAATTGATATTATCATATGAATCTCCTGAATATTATTTCTGGTCTGCATATTCTGAATTTGGTAGATTTCAACCAAACTTTTATCTAAATCTAGACAAAAATGAAATAACAAAAAAAAGTGAAATTTTGAATATGTATTCAACACAAATGAGAGAAAGTCAACGTGGAGGAGAAAGTTTGTTTTCATTAGCAAAAATAAGAGGTAACGAAATTGGATTAGAATATGCTGAAGCCTATCATATCAATAGATTATATGTATAAATTATATTTTTGAACTAAAATGAATAAAAAAATTGTTTTATGTAGTTGCAGTGAAGCCGGATATGATATTGCTGATTTTCTATTGATTAATGGTATCAAAATTTCTTATTTCATATCCATAAGACCAGAACAAGCAAGTAAATTAAAAATTTCAGGGTACAAATCATTTGAAGAGTTATCTAAAAAATACAATATTCCAATTTATTATCCAGAACTTTTTTCTATGAAAAGCCAGAAAGATAGTGATTTTTTTGAGAAGGAAAAATTTGATTTATTACTTGTTTGTGGATGGCAACGTCTAATTCCTGAAAAAATTTTATCTACATTAAATATTACTGGAATTGGTTTTCATGGAAGTTCTGAATTGTTACCAAAGGGAAGGGGTAGAGCTCCAGTAAATTGGTCCATTATTGAAGGCAAAAAACAATTCATATTACAATTATTCCTTCTTACTCCAGGCATAGATGATGGTGACATTATATTTCATCAAACTTTTGATATTAATGAATGGGATACATGTCAAACTATCTACTATAAAATTTCATTAGTTCTAAAACAATCATTGCTTGAACTTATTCCGGCAATATTTTTAAATAATTTTTCAAGAATCCCACAATCAGGTGATCCATCTTTTTATCCAAAAAGAACTCCTGAAGAAGGTCAAATTAATTGGGATAATTCACTTACAAATATACATAATTTTGTGAAAGCTTTAACCAAACCATATCCAGGAGCATTCTCATTTATTAATAAACAGAAAATAATGATCTGGAAAGCACAGCCATTCGATACAAAAATTATTTTTTCCAATACAAAATTAGGTCAAGTTGTAGAGAAATTCCCAACAGGGGATTTAGTTGTAAAATGTAATGAAGGATCATTGCTAATAACAGATTATGAGGGCAAAGTAAATCAAGGTGACTTTTTTAAAAAATTATCTTAATTATAATAGAATCAAAACTGAATTTGGTAAATGCTAAACATATCCTTTTTTATTATTGTTTAATTCATTTAGAGCAAGATATTCTTCTAAAACTTTTTCAGAAATATTTTTGTTTACCATCAAATCTCCTGTCTGATGAAAAAAATATTCCCAAGGTTTTTTATCTAATTCAAATCCTTTATCAATCATATCATAATATGTTTTAGTTCCAAAGTATGGAGCTAATACAGATAAGGAATAGTAATCAGCATCAATTTCTTTGGCAAATTTGATTGTTTCACGTACATCATCATCAGTTTCATCAGGAAATCCAATCATAAAATAGCCAGTAAATGGCACACCTGCATCTTTTAACATCTTTGCACCTTTGCGCATATCATCAGTTGTTTCATCTTTTTGAATTGATTTTAAAATTCTGTCACTCCCAGATTCAAATCCAATTTTTACACGAATACATCCAGCTTTAGCCATTAGTTGACAAATTTCTTCATCTAAATGATCAGTTCGTGCCTCACATTTCCATTTCATTCCAAAATTTTCAGTGATAATTCTTTGTAAAATTTCTTTAATTCTTTCTTTATGTACAGTAAAAATATCATCAACAAAATAAACGGTTGAATTATCTTTAATTATTAATTCATTTTTTGATTTTGTATTTGCAGATGCACTATAATCAAATTCTTTTTTTCGGTTCCAATAATTTTCTTTCACATGGCGCATTTCATTGACAAGAGATTTTGGAGAACGATATTGTGTTTTATTTCGTTTCCAGTGTTCAGGAGAAGCACAGTAATTACATCGATAGGGACAACCACGAATACTGCAAATGTAAGATACGTCAACCATTAATTTTTCTTCATCAGATAATCCCCAAAATTTATCTCTTTCAGGAAATGGAAGATTATCTATGTCAGGTATTACATCTGCATCAAAATTATTAATTAGTCCAGACTCACTTCGAGATACAACACCAGAAATTTTTATTGGATCTTTTCCATCTATAAGATCAGACATAGCATGTTCCCCTTCTCGTTGAACACTATAATCAATAGAAGTTAATTTATCCAGTATTAAAGGATCTAAAGTTGCATGTACACCTCCAATTACTTGTTTAATAGAAGGATCTAAATTTTTAATTTTTTTTGAAATTATATCAATTGCAGTGATATTTGCAGTATAGGAAGTGTATCCAACCCATTCAGGTTCAAATGCAATTATCTTGTCAACAATTTCTTGCCAAATTTCATGATTTGTATCTTTAAAAAATTTTTTATAATCAACAAATCCTTTAAACAAATTTTTTTGATTAAGAAAAGTTTCATTATTTAAGAAATCAGCATTATACAACCATGCATCATGTCCACGCGAATTAAGGTAAGATGCGACATAAGCAATACCCAAAGAATTTGCATTATAGTGAGAATTTAAAAAACGATAAAATGGAGGATTCACTAGTAATACTTTAGTCATAAAATAATTAAAATAACGTCGTATATGAATTTCTAGAAATTATTTGAAGCCCATACAAAAAAAGTTCAAATATGTATTAAGAATATTACAAATTCTAAAGAATGGATTTGCCAAATATTGTTGCAATGTATAGAATAAAAAATGAAGAAAGATGGATAAAAAAATCTATAGAATCTGTTTTAGATGTATGTTCTGAAGTTGTGATTTTAGATGATGGTTCTACAGATAATACTTTGGAAATTTGTCAAAAAATGGATAGAGTTGATGTAACACATCAGACTAATTTACCTACAGATGAAGTACGTGATTATACAAAATTACTAAAAATGACCATGGAGAAAAAACCGGAATATATTCTTGCATTTGATGGTGATGAAATTCTTGCTCCAAATTCTAAAGAAATTCTTTCTGAAGAACTAAATATTCTCTATCCAGAAAATATTGTTTTTTCATTGCAATGTCTGCATATTTGGGATGTACCAAATAAATTTCGTCGAGATGGAATATTACACACAATGTGGAGGCCAAGATTATTTAAAACCACAAACATAACGAAAAATTCTGAATATAAAAATAGCATTTACCCTGGAAATTTACATGCTAATCACATACCGGACAATATGAAAGGATTGGACAGACCAATAGTCAGTAATGCGAAAATTTTGGAATATGGATTTTATTCAGAAGAAACACGACAAAGAAAATATAAATTGTATAATGCAAATGATCCCTATGACGTAACAAAAGAAAATCAGCTTTACATAATTTCTGGAAAAGGATATCGTTCGGGACCAAACGGTATGGAATTTAGAGAATTACCAGAAAAGTTAGTAGTGGACGTTTAAATCAAACGGGAATAATGATTTTTTAATGAGTGAAATAATAAAAGAACAAATTATTCAATCGTTCTTATCACTTATTGAAAATGAAAAAAATGTTTTACTAATTGGTAGTGATGAAATTGTATGTAAAAATTTAAAGCAAAATTCTTGCGAGGTTACTGAAATTAGTCTTAATACAAATAATTTAGAAAATGATGATGAGGTAAATAATTTTAGCTTAGATGCAATTGATTTAGAAAAATTAGAAAATAAAAAATTTGATGTAATACTAGTACAAAATATTCTATTTACTCTAAATCCAAAACAATTTTTAAAAAAAATCTCATCACTTTTAAGTGAAAATGGTTACATTGTTTGTTCTATGATAAATATTACAAATGCAAAAAATAGAATTAATTTTTTAAATGGGAATCTAAATTTATGTGAATTCGATGATAATTCAGGCATAAATTTTTTGGTATTTTCAAATTTTCTAAATATTTTAAGTGAGATTGATTTTTCAGTATCTAAATTACTGAGAATAAAACAAAAAAATTTTCCTCAAAAAATTGATGCAAAAGATTATGGCTTTCCAATTGAATTAGTAGAATCTGTATTATCTCAACCAGAATCTGAAACACACACATTTATTTTTAAAATTATTTTAAAAAATTCAGTTGATTCTACATTAAGAAAATGGTTATCTACATTTACTTATAGTGGAGTTACAGGTAGACTAAGAGATATTTTAGTACAAAATAAGGACGATATTGCAAGATTACAGGGAACAATTAAAGATAAAGATGAACATCTTGAACAAGTTATTCGAGATAAAGATGAACATCTTGAACAAGTTATTCGAGATAAAGATGAATTTTTAAAAAAAACGATAAAAGATAAAGATGATCTAATACATGATTTAGAAAAAAGAATCAACAAAGGAGAATTAAAAAAGAAACGAGGATTTTTTAGATAATTTAAAAAAATGTAATTAAAACTATTTTAAATTATTATCACATACTACCTAGTCATAGAAATCCATCTTACCATTCTATCCATTCCAAAAATACCATCCCAAGGGGATTGAAATTTACTCATACTTCCTATTGAAGGACATCTGTCTCCACCAAGCATAGTCACTAAATCAATTAATTTTTTTCGTTTCTCAAGATCTGAAATCCCTAGCCCAATAGATTGAATTTTTCTATTATGAAATTTTCCTATGTCTTCGGCATTCTTAATAGGTTTTATAAAAACAACTCTAGAAAAGCAAGGATTTGCTAAACCTTCATCTTCTGAATAAATTACAGTCCAGTCAGTATTTTTTGGTGCAAAAACTTCACCTTTAAAATCATATTCAGCTCTAAGAGACAAAATGTCCATAGATTTTTTTTCAGATATTTCGGATTTAGGAAGCATTAAACGATTTACAGTTTCCATTGAATTTGAAAGTTCTTTAGCAAAATCCTTTACAAGGTTGGGATTATCTGAATCATTATTTTCTACAAAAATTGTATGTGGAGAATTACAGGCATTTTGATCAAATATACTAACATCAAATGCCAATCTTTGAGCAGCATTCTTTAGATTATTTTCTAAAAATTCTGAATCTAAAATTGCATAAGAATATTTTGGTCCATAAATAATATCCTCAGTAAAGAAATTCTTTTTTAGTGAAAGTATTGTAGATACTGCTTCATCTCCTCCCCAAGCTATTCTAATATCAGCATTTTTAGATAAAATCTCTTGGTTGACCAAGTCATCACGTTCAACATAAACTAATGTAATACAATTCAATAAATCCTGACCAGATATTTTTTCAGTAGAAACATCTTTGAAACTTAAAAGTAATTTTTTTAAAAGTGAATAATCATGAGGTGCCTTGATAAGACAAAGATTTTTTGTCAATAAAGATTGAACCACTGAAAAAATTCCCAGAATATCCACATTACCTGCTATCCAATGAACAGAGATGCCTCTAGGTTGTGCATGATATAGAGAATCAGGAATATCAAATAGAGGAATAAATTCGTCAAGAACTGAAAAATTTCCTCTAAGTGAAAGTTTTAATTCTTTTTCCAAGTTATCTCTAGACAAAAATTCAGAAAGATGTTTTAAATTATTTCCAAAATATTCGTTAGAATTTTTCCAAGATGTCCCCAAAGAATCAAAAAATTCTATGAGATCATCGATTTTTTGAGAATGCAGCCATTCCTTTTTGGATTTTAGATTAACAATTAATGATTCTAAATCATCTTCTAGATTTTCATGTGATATACCATCTGAAAAAATATGCTTAAATTTCAATAGTATCCCCACATCCTTTTGGATCTGCCATCTCAGATCTTTTCTTAAAAATAAAATAAGTTCCTTTCCGTCCACAAGGACAATTATCCCTACCTAAAATTTCACCAAGATCATCAGTAAGTAAAGAAATTCCAGGGTAGCTGTTTGGAATAGGGCTAATTACTTGAATAAATCCAGTTTCTCCGTCATTTTGAACCTCAAGTGAATGAGTATTACGAATTAAAATTTCTGAAAAAACCGGAACATGTTTGTATCCGTATTCACAGTCAGGATATACAATACCTAATTGTTCAGTCATTCCATATAGATCAACTACTTTGTCCTTATCAGTATTAAAAAAATTAGAACACTCAGAATTAAATTGTTTTTTATCTATTGATAAATCAGTTAGTTTTTTCCAGCCTCCAATATGTAAGATAGAAGATTGGGAAAGATGGGATAAGAAGTTTTTAACAATTTTGTTATTTTTATTTTCGGTTAAAATTTTATGAATAACCCATGTAAAACCAAAAATACATGTTTTTGAATCTATATTGTTTTCTAATTTAGAAAGAATTTTTGAATCTATTTTTAAATTTTCATCTAAAATACATGTAAATTTTTTTGCAAAGATTAACATACCTCTAATTGCAGAACCTCGAGAAGATAAATTGCCATCAGTACTTTCTAGACTTTTTTTATTATCTAAAATAATAAAATTCATTTTTTCATCTCCTAAAAAATTACGAATAATTGAATTTAATGAAATCATTTGTCTATTTGCAGTTTTTTTATCTAAATGAATTACACTTGGAAGATTACTTGTAGTTGCACTTGATTTTAGTATTTTAATAATTTCAGATTTTGGAACAGATAGTAAAGTTATTTTTTTAAAAATATCTACAGGTAAATATGGAATACTAGATAGATCTATAATATTGTCAGGATGAAAATTCTTTTTTTTACAATAATTTTTGTATTCAATACAATTTTCATAATGAAATTTAATGGATTCAGAAATACATTTTATAAAAAGAGAATTTTTTTCTTCAGGAATTAATGAATAAGGGTCAATTTTTATTAATTTATCAATATTTTCACTCATTCTATTTCTTGTTATTATTCAGGGTATTAAAAATTGTAGACGTATCTTAAGAAAATTTAGATTTTAAAATATTTCTTTTAATTTTTCCAGAATCAGTTTTTGGAATTTCATCTAAAAATATGATTTTAGTTGGAATTTTATATCTCTCTAATTTTTGAATGCAGTAATTAAGAATAAAACTAGACGTAATTTCATTATTTTTTTCTACAAATGCAATTGGTAATTGACCAAAAAGTTCATTGGGAATACCAATTACTGCAGCTTCTGAAATTTCTGAAATTTCTTTTATTACTAATTCAACTTCTTCAGGAACAAATTTTTCTCCGGCGACATTAATCAAATCATCTTTTCTACTTTTTAAGAAAAGAAACCCATCTGAATCAAAATATCCAAGATCACCAGTTTTAAGCCATCCATTTACTATGGATTTGTCTGCTTTTACATTATTCCAATAATTTTCTACTACATGATCACCTTTGATATAAATTTCTCCTAGTTGATCATTAACAAGAATTTTTCCAGCATCATCCAAAATTTTTATTTCTACCCCAGATGGAGTTTTACCAACAGATTCTAATTTTTCAAGATTATCATTAAATAATAAAAATGTTGAACGTGAGGCTTCAGTAAGTCCATAATATGTATAAAAATTTGATTTGGGAAAAAAATTAATTATTTTTAAAATAGATTCTTTTTTCATTGGAGCTGTGTTTGTTAAAAAATAACGAATTGATTGTATTGATGAAAGTGATTCAGTAAATGAATTTATTATTTGGTAAAAAGTTGCAGGAACTCCAACAAAACCAGTTGCATTTTCTTCTTTTCCACATTTTAAAATTTCTTTGAGATTAATTGTATTTTTAAAAATTAAGACTGTAGCACTTTGTAAGAAAATAGCATGTAAACAACCTAAACCAAATGAATGGGATAATGATAATGAATTTATTTCAACATCATTTGTTTGTATATCAATCATTTTTACAATATTTGATGTAGCAGTTAGAATATTTTTATGTGTTAATTTTACACCTTTAGGTTTCGATGTAGTTCCAGAGGTAAAGATTATTGAGCATACTTCATAAAATTTTTCTTCAAAAAGATTATCATGATTGGATTTAAATACATCAGAATCACTTTCGACAAAAAATGCTTTTTCAATGAGTTGAGTTCGCTTTAATTTTTGTTCAAAATTATGATTAGTTAAAATTATTTGAGGATTACTTTCTTTGATTTGTTCTTTTAAATTAAAGTCAGATATTGCAGGTGGAATAATGTGAGCTATACATCCAGATTTTAAAATAGAAAAATAAGAAATGATAAAAAAAGGAGAATTTTCATATAAAATTGATACAACATCTCCAGGTGTAGTTTTTTCTTGAATAAAATTAGATAAAGATTGAGATTTGTTAAAAAGTTCATCATAAGAATATCGTTTATTTTCAAATATTATTGCAGGTTTGTCAGGAAAGGCTTTTGCAGAATTATTAAGAATTTCATGTATTGATTTCATTTATCAGTTGATCTTATCTTTTATTATTTTAAGGAATCCCGAAGCGCTAGTAATGTAAATAACATCATCAATATCCAATTTTATTCCAAATTTTTCTTCAATTT
The DNA here is from genome assembly GCA_028351415.1 of Candidatus Nitrosopumilus sp. GTDB lineage: Archaea > Thermoproteota > Nitrososphaeria > Nitrososphaerales > Nitrosopumilaceae > Nitrosopumilus. The sequence goes on along the minus strand of JAOMJV010000005.1, from coordinate 14,259 downwards.
CAGAAACAATTCGTAAATGACCAAAAGAATCCCAATTTTCATAGTCATTTTGTTGTTTTTCCCAATCAAATGTAATTTCAGAGAGCTCTGCTTGAAAAACATCAAGAAAAATTGCTTTTAATTGCTCATCAACTTGAGATGTATCCATAAAAAGCATCTTTTGATTGTATACATAAATTTTATTATGAAAGTAAAAAAAATAAGATGATTGGTTTCCATAACAACAGGAATAGATATCGTAGAAGTTAAACGGTTTAGAGATATTCCATATGATGATGAAAATTATTTTTATAAAAAAAATTTTAATTCTAAAGAAATTGAATATTGTTTAAAATTTAAAGATCCATATCCACATTTTGCAGGAAAATTTGCTGTCAAAGAATCATTTCAAAAAGCTTCACGAAAATTAATCCCCATGATAGAAATTCATACAAATCATGGTGATTTAGGAGAACCAATATTAACTTGTAAAAAAATTAAATGTAAAAAAATTGAAATATCAATTTCTCATGAAAAGAGTTATTCTGTTGCAACAACAACCATAATTTGGTAATTCAAGAAATAGAAGAAATTTCTTTCTTTTTACCAATTACAATAACGTTACTACCTATACTACCGGGAATCAAATTTAGCCATTTAAACAAACCATTCCAAGTAACAGTAATTCCTATCAACTCTGCAAAAACATAATTTTTATGAATTACATCATAGCCAAACATTTCAAAGAGTGTACTTAATGATTTAATTGTGTGGGGACGAACATGTGTTGGATCATCCCAAAAATGTTTTTCAGGGGTAGGGCAAGAGATTGCAACTATTCCATCACTCTTAACCACACGGGAAATTTCAGTCATAGCTTTAACAGGATCAACGTGTTCTAAAACAGATTGTAAAAATATACCATCAAGAGAATTCTTTTCATAAGGTAATTCAAAAATTGAGCCTTTTTTTACATTAAGATTATTTTTTGTACAATGATTAATCCAAAAATCTTTATCGTCAACACCCTCAGCATTAATCCCCAATTCTTTAGCTTGGGTCAAAAAATCACCTTGACCACAGCCAATATCAACTACTAATGAGGTATTTTGAAAATGATTGGATAAAATGTTTTTAAAATATTTATCTCTTTGATTTTTAAAAAATCCAGAATATTCATTGTACATTAGAATTTTTTTGTGTATGTTCTTTTTAATACGTTTAGATCAAATGTTTTGATTAAAACAAATATGTGTCTCGAACCGAGGAAAATTTAAAATTTTTTAGAAGAGATTCAAATTTTTTCTTGCCATTTTTTAAATTATAATAGTAGTGCCAGCTGTATGAATCAATTTTAGGCATGTTAACATCTAAATCTTTTGGATGAATGTAGAACATTGCAGATTCTTCAATTTTATTTAATTTGTTGATTCCATATTTAATTAGTGATAAAGGTAAAAATCGTAGATAAAAACCACCAGCAATAGGGAGATTTCCATAAAGAGGTATTTTTAGAGTTGCAGGAGGTAGTTCCAACAATTTACCATTTGGATTTTTTTCTAATGGATGATTTGATGAAAATCTATAAGGAAATCTAGGTGCACTAGGAATACCATACAAAGGAGTTTTTGCAGGAAAAATGCTAGAATCATATTTGAAGTATTTTTGAATTATATCAAAACTATCCAAATTATTCCGTGAAATAGAAAAAAATGGAGCTCGAAAACCATTAATTTTTTCACCACTAATTTTTTCTAGTAAAATAATAGATTTTTTTATTTCATTTTCTAAAATATCTTTGTTAATTTTTCTAAGATCTAGATGAGAATAACCATGACTAGCAATTTCATGTCCAAGTGAAACAATTTTTTCAATAAGTTCAGGAAATTGTTCAGCAATGGAACCTAATGTAAAAAATGTAGCGCTAACTTTGTATTTCGTTAAAAGTTCCAATATGATTTCTGTAGTTGGTACTACGCGACTAGTATAATTTGACCATGAAGAAAATGGAAGATCACAAAAATAATCCTCTAAATCAATAGATAGTATATTTTTCATGATATTAAATAATTAAATTTGTTGGTTATAATATCTCTTAATTATATTTACAAAATAACAATTAAGATAATTTGTTTAAACTTTTGACAGAATTTTTATTCAAATAAATCAAATAAAGAGTCATCAAACTAATAGAAATAATTGAGAAAATACTATAAAATGCTAATCCCCATATTTTTAATAAGAAAATATCAGGATGTAAATCAATAAGTGCATATCTAATTGCATGTGTTAATTGACTATAATCAAATGTCCACAACACCAACGGATGAACCCAAATATGTTGTGTTATGTGTCCTAACTCATACAAACCCTTACCAGAACCCATAATTCCCCAAATAAACCAACTTACATCAGTTAGAAGATAGGCAAGATTGAAAATTACTCCTAATGATGCTAAACCAATTAAGATAGAATAGAATTTTTTACTAGCTCGTTTTTCAATACTAAATCCTAATGGAAGTAGTAAGAATGGAATTAACATAGTCAAATATCTTTCTGACCAACCATTCAAACCATGCCACGAGTCAGTAGTTCCATGTACAAATAACCATATCAAAATGAACGAAATAAATAAAATACATTCAGGTTTATTTTTTTTAAAAAAATCATAATAGGAAAAAAAGATAGTAAGTAAAATTGGACAAAAAATTAGTAACCCCACACCAGGTGAAAATAACATACCAAAGGCATTAAGTAATACGGGTTGGTTTTTTGCAAATTGAGCAGTGGCATTATATCCGAGAGAAGAATCGGAAGATACTAAAACTCTTAGTTGATGTCGTATGATATAGGATATAGTTAACGGTAATGCAAATAACAACATAATAGATAGTGCATTTCTAATTTTATTTGAATTCTTTAACCAATTAAAAATTAAAAATCCAAACATTGGGATTATGAAAAGAACAGTATCATTTCTTACTAAAAATCCAAATCCTAATACAATTCCTGAAAAAAGAAGTCCGTAATATGATGTAGTTAAAAGAAATTTTCTAAAAAAGTAGAATCCTAATAAAATAAAGAAAGTGGCCGGTACAATATTTAATGATGTTTGAGAATATGCCCAAATAGATGTAGTAAATCCAAATAATAATGAAAGCATAGTAGATGTTTTTGTAGAAAATGAGTATGTTCTAGATACTAAAAAAAATACCCCTACTGAGAGAGACATAAAAACAGGGCCATAAAATAATTCTAGAAAAGTAAAATCAGAGTCTAAAGAATTTCTCCAATAAACATAATGTGCATCATTAAAATCATCAGTTGTAAATTCAACAGTATTTTGAGTGATAAAATTAAAATTTTGATTTAATATAAGAAACGGAACTTGGGTTAATGAGGCGCCAATTGGAACCTGTGAACATAATATTCCAATTTTACATATTGGTCTATCATTATTTGGAAAGTATTCAGGGAATTGAAATAGTTCTCGTGACTCACCAAGTACAAACATAGGGTGTGGAGTCATTGTTGCAATCCACATACTTTGTTGTTGAGTAACATCTTCATCAAATGTAAAACGATGTCCATCACTAGTAAGAACAAAAACTGTAAATGACAAAAGACATAACAAAATAAAAAAAATTTTTTCTTTGCCAGATAGTACCATAGGAGACAATCAATATAGTAATAATTTAAGTGGATTGTACAGCAAGATCTAGTTTAAACTAAAATCTATGTAAAATAGTTAAAATGTAAAAGTATAATGAGAAATAAATAGTCAATTAAATTAATATGAATATCAAATGTTGCTCATATTAACAAAATTTATGATATTAATTAAAATTATATTTAAACTAAAAAATTGGACATGCCCAATTTTTCATTATTTTAATTTAAAAAATAATGAATGTGTAGCAGAATTTAGAAATGGAATTAAATGTATAATTAGAAATAGAAGCGACACAGTAGTTTTTTTAGAGAATTTTTTTCTGGATAGCTATGATCGTGTAGAAGGATTTATGATAAAAGAAAATGATACTGTGATTGACATAGGTGCGCATATAGGTTATTTTACAATTTATGCTGCAAAAAAAGCCAAAAAAGGCAAAGTAATATCCTTTGAACCATCAAAAGAATCTTTCAAGGTATTAAAAAATAATCTAAAAATCAATAACATACAAAATGTCAATATAGAAAATATTGGTGTTAGAAATGAGACCGGAAATTCTATACTTTATGTAGATAGGGATAATGAAATTGGAAATTCCATGTTTAGTAATGATAAAAATTTAATTAAAGAAAATGTTCAAGTAACATCAATTACAGAAATAATAAAAAAATATAATATAAAATCAATTGATCTCTTAAAATTAGATTGTGAAGGAGCGGAATATGAAATAATTTTAAAATTACCAATAAATATTCTAAATAAAATAAAAAGGATCTCTATGGAAGTTCATAAAATAGATAATTTTGACATAAAAGATATTGAAAAATTTTTGCTAGAAAATAATTTTCAAGTTAAAACAGAGTACTTGTTAGGACAATCAGATACAAGTTGGCCAATGTTATACGCAAAAAATCAAAATTAAATTTAAAATTAAATCAAATTGCGTGCAATTTTACTAAGTTTTATTATGATATTATTAAAAACTGAGCCTGAGTTTAGATTTCTAGGAATTTCTATAGTATCTACAAAAGATTCTATCATTTCATGATCAGAAAGTTTTTTGTTTTTATTTAATAAAATTCTTCTATTTTTAATTGAATTGTACATTGTAATTATTGAAAAAAGTGATTTTATTTTTGCTATTCCATTCCCTTTCACAAGTAAAAAAAAGAATATTCCAAACTCAAGTAGAAAAAATACAGGAAGTAATTTTAAAATGGTTTTAGGGGTGTAATATGATAATAGACAAATCCATCTGTTTCTTTCAATTAAATGAATTTTATAGGAATTAAGCTTTGAACTTGTTCCTTCAGGATGATAAATAATAGATCTTGGTTCATAAAATGAATGAATTCCTAATGATAATGCTTTCCATCCATAATCAACATCATCGTAAGTTAAGTATAGTAAATTTGATTCATCAAAATATCCAATTTTTTTAATAGTTTCAAGAGAAGAAAACAAACATGCACCTACAGGAAAACTAATTTGTTGAAATTTTTCAAATTGACCTACATCTTTTTTACCATTACCACGAGCAAATCCTAATCCAAAAATATTCATAAAATTTCCAGAACTACCAATAAAATTAGATTTATTTTGTTCTAAAATTTTGCCTTGATACAATCCTTCACCATTATTTTGATATCTTAATACTAAATGTTGTAACCAATTTGGATCAACTGTAGCATCAGAGTCCAAAAATACAATAAATTCGCCTTTAGCGTTATTAATTCCAATATTTCGAGCTGCCATTGCTAAATTTTCTTTATTTTCAAAAAGGCGAATTTCCGAAAAATTTTCTTTACAAATTCTGTGACTATTGTCATTAGAATTATTATCTATTAAAATAACTTCAAATCTACAGCCCTTTGTTTTAAATACAGAGTCTAAACAATTTAAGATATAATCTAGTCCATTATAATTCATAATTACAATACTTACAAAATTTTCAAATTTTGTATCTGAAATATTTCCCATATCAAATATTACATTTTAGAAGATATCAACTTATGTGATTAAAAATAATGATAAAAACTTCTAAAATAATTAAAATAAATGATTATTATATTCTAAAAAATCAATATTGTTATGATTATTGGAAGGGCACCACTAAGAATTAGTTTTTCTGGAGGGGGAACAGATTTAGAAGAATATCATTCAAAATATACTGGATATTCAATATCATCAACAATTAACAAATTTACATATGTAATGGCAAAACTAAGACAAGATAAAAAATTACAAGGATTTTCACCGGATTTTGCATCATATTTACCACCAACGGAATATAGAAAAACTAATTCAATACAAGGACATGAAATTGTAATTCAAAGTTTAAAAGAATTAAAATTTAAAAAAGGTGTAGATATTTATCTTAGTACCGATGTTCCTCCTAATTCAGGATTAGGGGCATCATCATCACTAACAAGTAATATCGTAAAAGTTGTATCAACATTACAAAAAAATAAACTTACATCAAATGAAATAGCTGAAAAAGCATACCATATAGGTCATGATATTTTAAAATGGGGTGTAGGGAAACAAGATGAATTTGCATCAGTTTATGGAGGATTAAATCTCTATAAATTTACAAAAGAAAAAGTAACGGTTAAAAAAATTAAATTAACAAAATCAACAAATAATGAATTACTTGAAAATTCAATGTTATTATATTTAGGAGATAGAAAACATTCAGAAAAAATTCTGAATAGACAAATTAGTGCAATAAATCAATCAAAAAAAAATACTATTGATGCATTACATCATGCAAAAGAATTAACTTTAATGTTATATGATGCACTTCGCCAAAATGATTTATCAAATTTTTCTGACATATTAAATGAAGGATGGGAAACAAAAAAGAAATTTACTAAAGGAGTTACAAATGATCGAATAGAAAATATCACAAAAAAATTAAAAAATTATGGTGCTGAATCATTTAAAGTTACAGGTGCAGGCGGAGGAGGTCACATCTATGTTTTTGCACCAAAAAATAAACATAAAAAAATTCTTGATAAAATATCAAAATTAGGATTACGTAATGTAGAATTTGAGTATACTAATCATGGGGCTCAAACATTTGATGTAAGTAATTTATAGATAGTAAAATTTGATAAATTATGGATAAATCTAAAATTCAAAATTATTTAGATAAGCAAATAAATTTCATTGAATCTTTGAATGAATCAACTGACAAGATAAATCAAATATACAATAATTTACTTAATGCAAGAAATTTAAAAAAGAATATTTTCTTAATGGGTAATGGTGGGAGTGCATCAACAGCATCCCATTTTACAGCAGATTTGTTAAAAACTAGCATAGTAGAAAATGAAAATAGGTTTAGTGCTTATTCACTTACAGACAATATACCAGTGATTTTAGCATGGGCAAATGACGAAGGTTATGAAAATATTTTCTTAGGTCAATTAAAAAATTCACTAAAAAAAGGGGATATCGTAATTGGATTCAGCGGTAGTGGTAATTCAAAAAATGTGATCAAAGCATTTGAATTTGCAAATAAAGTAGATTCAACTACAATTAGCTTTACTGGTGGAAGTGGGGGTAAATTAGCTAAAATTTCAAAATATAATTTGAATATTGATGATAATGATATGTTGACAATCGAAACAGGTCATTTGTTAATTTGTCATCTACTAACTACTTTGATTAGATCAAATGGCAAACCAATGTTTGAATATTAAAATGAATAAAGCTATTTTTTTAGATCGAGATGGAATAATCAATGTAGAAAGAAAAGATTATGTGAAAACAATTGAAGAATTTATTTTAATTAATGAAATTTTTGATACAATAAAAATTATTAATTCAAAAGGGTATCTAGTCATAGTAATTACAAATCAATCTGCAATCAATAGAAAAATTATTACAGAAAATAAATTAAGTGAAATTCATAATCATCTTATCAAAGAAGCTAAAAAACAAAATGCAAAAATAGACAGAATTTATTTTTGTCCACACAGACCAGATGAAAATTGTGAATGTAGAAAACCTAAAGCAGGAATGATATTAAAGGCAGCAAAAGAATTTCAAATTGATTTAAAAAAAAGTATTATGTTTGGGGATTCAGATACAGATATCGAAGCAGCAAATCATGCAGGATGTACGGGAGTATTAGTTAAGAAATCAGATTCTATTAAAAAAATTATAGAAAAATATCTGGAATAGTTTTTGATGAATTTATCATGGATGTTATTCCTTGATCAATATTAGATAATTTAAAATTAATTAATTCTTCTAGTTTTGATGAATCAAGACAACCATTTTCTGGTCTTGATGCAGACTGTGTATTTTTAGAAATTGTAGGAATTATCAATTTTTTATCATATCCAAAATAATCAGCTAATTTTATAGCAAAATCATACCTAGAAAGGCATGTTTTACCAGCACAATGAAATAAACCAGAATGATGTTGGTCTAAAAGACAGAAAAGAGAATGAGAAATATCACCTGCAAGGGTAGCAGTGTTTGATTGATCAGTAAAAGCAGTAATTTTACTTCCTTGTTTTAAATTTTTTAAAACCCAATTGGTAAATCTGGATCTAATATGCCAATCATAAACAACAGTAGTTCTCAAAACAATATTTTCATTTATGTTTAAAATTATTTTTTCAGCATCACGTTTAGTTTTTCCATAGTAGCTTAATGGAGATGTAATATCATCTTCAGTATATTTTATAGATTTGGTTCCATCAAATACTGCGTCAGTAGAAAAATAAACTAAAGGAGATGAAATATCACTACATACTGAAACCAGATCATCAGTAATTGAAACATGTAACAAATTTGCTTCATCATGATGTGTTTCACAAAAATCAACATTTGGATAAGCTACAGTATTTACTACAACATCAGGATTAAGATTACTTATTACTGAAGAAATTTGATTGCGTTCATCTAATAAATTTAATTTAGTTTGAGAAAAATTAGAATTCACTGGAGTTTTATTGTAAGTTAAATGAATATCATAATCATTTTTGAATTCATTAATTATGGTAGAACCAATTAAGCTTGCACCGCCAATAATTAAAAGTTTTTTTTTCATTAAATCTATTTGTCCCATTTTGTCCAATCATAATCATCATAAGTTACATTATGTTCATCACGATTATCAGGTTTCCATGATGGGTTTACTAATGCCATAATAATACTTGGTTCTTTTGATAGGTTAATGTGTGCAGATGAATAATTTTTAGGAATTTCAACTAGTATAGGATTATTTTCACTTGATTCAATTTCTAAATAATTACCAGAATTATCTTTAGCAATAAATACAACTTTACCTTTAATACAAACATAATAGCTGTGTCGGATTTTGTGAAGGTGAGGACCTTTACGTTCTCCAGGATTAACACTTGTCATATACACCATTTCAGGCTTGACTGAAATTGTTTTGTCCCAATCTCTCCAAACAGGAATCATGAATCCATTAACATGTTTATCCAAAATATCTTTAGTTTGATGTACTTCTAGCTTGTGAGATCTTATTTCTGAATCAACCATAAAAAAACTAATGTTTAGGTGTATTTAGTTATTTTATTTTTCATAATTATTCATGTTTTATTGCAAAACAATAAGTGATTTTTCCATCTTTAATTAAATTCACAGAAAAATTAAAAATTTCTAATGTTTTTTTTATTTCTAATGTTTTTGGATCATTTGATTCAGCATGTAATTCCATAGAAATAATTCTAACAATTTTTAGCCAATTCGGATTAGAAAAAATTTTGAATTCAGACCCTTCAATATCTAACTTTAAGAAATCAATTCGATTCAATTTAAATTGTTTTATTAAATCATCGGGAGAAATGGATTCAACTTTACCCTCAAAAATATAGTTATCCTTATGAAAATTTTTATTTGAAGGTTCTCGAACAACCGAATCAGAAAGATAAACATAACCAGATTCATCAGTTAATGCTTTATTAATTGAAAAAATATTTTTAAAATTATTTTCAGAAATATTCTCTTGTAATCTTTTATAATCATACTTGTCAGCTTCAATAGAAATTATTTTACCATTAGTTGCATATGAAGCCGCAAAAAGAGAAAATACACCAACATTTGCACCCGCATCAACTACAACATAATCATCTTTTATTTGGAATGAATCATTAGGCATGTAAATTTTATCTAGAATTAATTCATCAATAAATCCAATATCAGTATGTTTCCATGTAATTTTTCTATTATTAATTGTCATTATACATTTTCCAAGAAAATTATATGCGGATCTATTTCTTTTTGTAAATAATACAGTTGGTAAACCAATAATGAACATTAACATTTTTTTAAATCCAAATAATTGGTATGTTTTTTTAATTAGATATAGTTCAAAACGAAGTAGATTTTGTCTATCAGGAGCAGTCATTTAGAATTTTAGCACCTCCAATTACTTTATGTTTTATTTTTTTGTCATTACCAATAGAAGTATTACTCAAAATTATGCAATCAGATAAACTTACGTTATTTCCAATACTACAATTTTTACCAATTGAAACATTTTGTTCAATAGTAACATTTGTTCCTAAAATACAATCATTAGAAACATAGGATAAATTTTGGATTTTTGAATCATTTGAAATTTTTGAAATAATAAAAGACAACCCATTCAAAAGTCCATCTAAAGTTCCACAATCTATGAATTTATCACATGTAAAATTCTGAATTGTTTTTTCATTTTTTAACATCAAATTCAATGCTTCAGTAATATCATATTCACCAGTTTTAGATAAATTCAATTTTTTAATTATTTTAAATATAGAATTATCATTGAAGGATGCAATTCCAGCCCATGCTAAAACAGAATTAGAAATATTAGATTTTTCTGAAATATGTGTAACAATATTATCACTAGTTACAATATTACCTATACTGTTACTAGGATTACTATAATTTTGAGAAGAGATTAATGAAACATCACCATCATTATTTTTTATCATTTTCAAAATATTTGGTAAATTAGGAATTAATGTATCTGAAAGATACACTAAAAATTTTTCATTATGAACAAAATTTTTAGCACAATTAACTGCATCAGCAGTACCAGATAGACTATTTTGTGTAACAAAAGTAATTTTAATTCCAGATTTATTCCAATTTTTAAAATAATTTTTAATTTGATTGGCATGATGTCCTACAACAATACAAAAATCATCAAATCCAGAAATAATTAGATCATCTAAAATATATTCCAAAATAGGTTTTCCTGCAATCTCTATCATAGATTTTGGTAATGATTCAGTAATTGGAAGTAATCGAGTTCCAATTCCTGCAGCTAAAAGAATTACTTTCATTTTACAGTAATGTGTTATTTATCATTAAATCTTTTGCAGATTCAGGATTTTTTAATAGATACTTATACCATTCAACAGTTTTAGTTTTAATATCATCAGAAACTTGATTAGTTTTTAATGCATTGTAAATTTCTACTGCTCCATCTTTTATACTATAATCAGTAGTAAATCCAAGTATATCTTCAATTTTTTTAAAAGAAGCAAAATAAGATCTATGATCATTTGTATCATTTATGGAAATTTCACATGGTTCATTTATTGAATCAACTATTTTATTTGCTAATTCGTCCATTGTTACATTTTGTTCATTGGATCCAACATTAAAAATTTGACCTCCAATTTTTTCTTTGGATGCATTGATGATTGTAATGTATGCTTTTACAACATCCTTGGTAAAAATAAATGGTCGTCTATTTTCTTTTCCATTTACATTAATTTTTTTATTTTTAAATAAATCTAAAACCATACAATTTACTGCAGTATCAAATCTCATTCTAGGAGATATACCATAAATACTAGAAAATCTTAATGCAGTAACTGTAAAACTATCATCATTTAATGGTAAATTATCTATTTCAGCTTTATTGTTAGCTTTTGAATAAGAGGTTAAAGGATGTACAGTAGAATTTTCAGTTGCAATATCTTTTTGTTGACCATAAATACTAGCACTTGAAGCTAAAACATATTGCTTTACTCCATGTTCTTTACTCAATTTTGCCACTCTTGTTCTTCCTTTATGATTAATTTCAAAAGTTTTTTCAGGTGCTAAATCACCTACAGGATCATTTGATAATGCAGCTAAATCTAAAACAACATCTACATCATCAAGAATTTTTGGATCAAACCAGCGAATATCATCTTGAATTAATTCTAAATTGTTTGGGAAGTTATTTTTTGAGAAAAAGTCTTTACCAAAAAAAAATCGGTCTAAACATTTTACGTTATAATCTTTATCAATCAAACTTGGAATTAATACTGAACCAACATATCCAGCACCGCCTGTAACTAAAATTGTATTCATATTGAAAAAAAAATGATTTTACTTATATATTATTGTAAAAAATTAAAATGCTATTAAAATAAATCTAAAACACTCATAACAACAAATTGATTAAAAACTAGAAAATGGAAGAGAAGATTCTTTTTTGGATTGATGAAGGTTTAATTGATTTTTGTGTAGCAAAAAGTATTGAAACGCAAAAGGACTATGAAAAATTTGCAATTATTGAAATTGGGAATGGAAGAGAATTTTTTGAGAATCAAGAATTTGTATCATTTAAAAAAACGTGGTATTTTAGAGATTGTTTTACTAATTTAAATTTTAAACCAAATTTAGAATATCTTAAAAATTTTGAAAAAAAATATGACATTAATTTATGGCAAATAATTTTTAGCGATATTACATTTAATCAATATAACAAATATTATAAATTTTCAAAATTAGAAATTTTAAAAATTCTAGAATTAGAATGTAAGTATTTTGAAAAAATTATTGATGAGATTAATCCAGAATATTTAGTTATGAGATTTACAGATAGAAGCCATACACAAATTTTACAAAAAATATGTAAATCAAAAAAAATTAATGTACTAACATTAGGATTTACAAGACTTGGAATTAGAGCAAATATTTCTCAAGAATATGATACTTTAGATTTAAATCAAAAACAATTTGATAAAAATGAATCACTATCTAAAAAACAAATTAATAAAATTGAGTCATTTGAAGATGTAAAAAAATATGTTTCACAGTATTCTATAAAACAAAAAGAGTTTAAGAAAAAATTTCAAAATTCAAAAATTAATTGGTTTATAGCTGGTTTAAAATATTTAAAATTAACTTTAAATTCAAATCATATAAAATATTATATGTTTTATGGACATTCTATATGGAATACTGTTTTTAATGAAATTTCTTTCGTCATAAATGCAAAAAAAAGATTTTCATTCATAGAAAAAAATTTAATAAAAAAAATTCCTCAAAATTGGAAATTTGTATATTTTCCTCTTCAATTAGATCCAGAACGAACAATTCTTATTCCTGCTCCATTTTTTTCAATTCAAAAAGATGTAATTATCAATATTGCAAAATCATTACCTGTCAACTATAAATTAATTGTAAAAGAACATCCATTACAAAGAGTTAGAGGGTGGAGACCTATCTCATTTTACAAAGAAATTAAAAATTTACCAAATGTAGAATTTGTTCATCCACATATAGAAAATGAAGAAATGATCAAAAAATGTTCTATTGTGGCAACAATTACAGGAACTTCTGGTTTGGAAGCAGCAATCAATAAAAAACCATCAATAGTTTTTGCAGATACTATTTATTCAGAATTACCTTCAGTGTTTAAAATTACTACTATAGAACAATTACCACAAATTATTCAAACTGCACTAAAAACAGATGTTTCAATGGATGATGTAAAAAAATTTATTTTTAAAATAGAATCAAATTCTTTTGAACACGATCAATCTGGACTAAATTTACTAATGTATAAAAAATTCTTTTATGATGGGTATTTGTTTAATACTAAAATATTAAATTCAGATATGAATGAATTTTTAGAAGAAAATCACTTACAATTTGAAGAATTAGCAAAAAAATTTATTGAAAAAATGGATAGAGGGTAAAATTAATTTTTAGAAGTAGATTTGAAATATCCTTCATTACGTATGTAATGTGCATTAATATTGAATAAAGTAGGTTCATTTTTAAAAATCAATATAATGTCAGAAGTTAAAATTGGACGATTTTGAATTTTTTTGATCAGTGTTCTTACTAATTTTAGATCATTATTTTTATCAATAGTATATCGTAAATTACAAATTTCAGCATAATGACTATTAGAAATAATTCTAAATTTTTTAGGATTATTATAGATATGTGGGGTTACATGTTCTCTTTCAGATGCAAGTTGAGCATCATTCCAAATTTTTTCTAAAGTTTGATATGAAAATACTTCAACTTCAACTCCTTGAGGACATTTTGGAGAATTTATAGGTAGTTTATTTGTTGAGTAATCACATTCATTAGAAAAAAATAATTTAATTATATGATCAATTATTACAGGATCAGTTAATGGGCAATCCGATGTAACTCTAACAATAGTTTGTAAATTAAATTTTTTTGCACACTGATAATATCGGTCTAAAACATCGTTGGTATTTCCACGAAAATAATCTAAATTCCTTTTTTTAGCAAATTCAACAATTACATCATCCTCAGATTCATTAGTAGTTGCAATAATTACTTTGTCAATTAATTTGGAATTACTTATTTGA
>JAOMJV010000048.1 GCA_028351415.1 Candidatus Nitrosopumilus sp. | reverse complement strand
GTCCAATGTTCTATTCCATCTTTCCCATGAATCATCATATTTTGGTTTGTTTATTTTTAAAAATGATTCATAATCTGCAGCATTAGTTGACAGATACAGTTGTGTTGGTAATGCATCTTCATCTTGTAATTTTTGAATCATGTCTGGTTCTTGTCCGTTTGTTACAAGGAAAATTGATTTTGTCGCTTCAAGTGTTTTTAAATATTTAATTAATTCTGGTAGTTTTGGATACATTGTAGGTTCACCTGAAAGTGAAATTGCATAATGACTTGGTAGTAATGATTCATCCAATCGTTGTTTATCATTTCTTGAATCCCCGTAAAATCCATCGATTAATTTTTTTCTTTCTGCCATCAATTTTGTTATAATTTGTTCAGGTTCTGCAACTTTTTCAGGTTCCATTTTCATTGAATCGTAAAATTCCATCGGTCTCCAACAGTATACGCAACGATTTTCACAATACATTCCTGCTGGAGAAAACTCCATACATTGATGAGTTGAAATCCCATAAAATTTATGCTTATAGCAGCTACCTTCGTGTTTGAATGATTTTTTGGTCCAATGACATAATTCTACTGTTGAGTGATCTGCCACTCCGTACTTTGCTTTTTTTAGTTGAGCCACTATAGTTGGTCTAATTTGGATTAAATTATCATCATCATTATCAACAATTTCTCCAGAACAACTCATACATTGTAATTTTCGTTTACTTTACTTAAATTCATCTAGATTCCCATTTATTCTAAAAAACCTGCTTTAATTGTTCAAAATTAAAGTGTAATTTAATAACTGGAATTACTGAAATAAGTCATAAATTGAAAGTCAAATATGTGATCATGTTTTTGTTTTTACTTGGTTCTACACTAAGTATTTCTATTTCTCCTATTTTAGCCACATCTGATATTGATAATGATGGAATTTTAGATGATATTGATAATTGTCCTCGTCTCCAAGAAGATTATTTTGGGGATATCGATGGCTGTCCGTCTAAAACTGTGAATCCTCCTGATTCTGATTTTGACCATATTGCTGATGACATAGATCAATGTATCACAAGTCCTGAAAATTACAATGGTTATCAAGACGAAGACGGTTGCCCTGATGATATTTCAACAGAATTAATTTTTGATCAAGATAACGACTCTATTCCTGATTTACAAGATCGCTGTCCTTTAGTTTCTGAAACTTACAACAACTTTGAAGACGAAGACGGTTGCCCTGATACATTTGCAATTGATTCTGACTTTGATGGCGTTCAAGACTTTTTAGATTTATGTCCGGATACTATTGAAACTTGGAATGGGTTTGAAGATTATGACGGTTGCCCTGATGAAGTAGTAAATTTTGATTCTGACTATGATGGAATTTTAGATATTGATGATAATTGTATTAATGAACGTGAACGTTTCAACAACTTTGAAGACGAAGACGGTTGCCCTGATATTTCTCCTTATGTAGAATCTCTTGATTCTGATTTTGACGGTATTAGAGACACTGTTGATTTTTGTATGTATTCTCCAGAAACTTACAATAACTATCAAGATGCTGACGGTTGCCCTGATGAACCTTTGACTGATTTGTTTGAACATAATATGATGTATGATTACGATTCAGATGGTATTCTTGATAAAATTGATAATTGCTTGACATTGCCTGAGACTTACAATGGTTATCAAGACGAAGACGGTTGCCCTGAATTTTCTATAGATTATGATTTCGATAATGATAATATTTTAGACAGTGTTGATAATTGCCCATTAGTTTCTGAAACTTACAACAACTTTGAAGACGAAGACGGTTGCCCTGATGAAGTAATTACTAAAAGTACAATTTATGATTCTGATAAAGATGGAATTATGGATAATCTAGATAATTGCTTGACATTGCCTGAAACTTACAACAACTTTGAAGACGAAGACGGTTGCCCTGATTTTATATCTCAAACTGATTCTGACTATGATGGAGTTTTAGATGCATTTGATAGTTGTAAGTATGCTCAAGAGACTTACAACAGCTTTGAAGACGAAGACGGTTGCCCTGATTTAGTTTATGCAAAAACATACACTGCAGATTCTGATAAAGATGGAATTGTAGATAATTTGGATAATTGCCCAAATGTCCCTGAAAATTATAATAGATTTTTAGATGCTGACGGTTGCCCTGATGATCCAGTTATATCAGATTATGATCAGGATGGAATTTCTAACGCAGTTGATTTATGTCCTAATGTATCTGAAACTTACAATAACTTTGAAGATGCTGACGGTTGCCCTGA
>JAOMJV010000049.1 GCA_028351415.1 Candidatus Nitrosopumilus sp. | reverse complement strand
ACTTCTAGTTCTCTTTTTTATGGTTGCAATTTTCTTAGATGACCTAGATTCCTTTGTTTTTGAAGTAGATTTAGCAACCTTACCCTCAACTTTTGTACTTTTTCCGCTTCTTCTAGCAGCGCGAGATTGTTCTGCCCTTACCGTTTGTTCTTTTTTTGCCTTTTCTTTTTCTTTTTCAGTTAGTTTTGCTCGAACCATACTAAATGGTAGTATTTTGTCATAGATAAGGAATTTTTAAGAAATACGAGAAAAAGAACCCTCAGACACAACTAAATCACCAAATTTCTCAGGTTGTATGATTTTAGCCAAAATTTCCAATCCTTCAACGGTTCGAATACTAGGTTTGCTAAAAAAAGAATTTGCATCAACTGCAAAAATTTGTTTATTTTTTACAGCATTTAGAGAATTCCAATCAGGATTATTCCTCAAAATTGTATCATATTCAGATACAGTACGTAAAGTATCAAATCCACAGGGCATAAAAATAACTACATCGGGATCAGAGCCTACAACTTCATCCATAGTCATACGTCGAGAATGTTCGCCAGATTTACTGATTAAATTAATCCCTCCTGCAGATTCAATCATTTGAGGAATCCAGTGACCTGCAGTAAAAAAGGGTTCAATCCATTCTATTGCAAGGACTTTGAGCGATGTTTTATTTTTTGAATTTTGTATATTTTGAATTCTTTTTTTTAATGAATTTACAATTTCTAAAGCTTTTTGATTTTTGTCCAAAAATTTTCCCAATGTTATAACGGATTGTATTATTTCGTCCAAGTTATGAGGATCCATAGAATATAATTCAGGTTTTTTTGGAAGAATATCAAGCGCGTTTTTAACTTGTGCAGTATAAGCTGCACAAACCTCACAAGTTTCTTGGGAAATAATTAAATCAGGATTTGCATTTTTAAGATTTTTTTCATTTAAAGTAAAAATATCTTTTCCGTCACGCAATAAAGTGCAGGTAACAGTATTGATTTCATTACTTGATAATTCATCAGAATTTATTACAGATGAAATTACTTGAGGTTTTAATTTTGCAGAATCAGGGTATTTGCATTCATGAGTAACTCCAAACAACTTATCTTCCACGCCAAATTCATAAAGTAATTCAGTAGCACTAGGCAGAAATGAAACAATTCTATCTACAGCCATGTCTAAAGATAGACGTTACAAAGTTTAAAGATTACACATACAGTAACTATCCATTTTAAAAATTAGTCAAGTTAATAGGCTCATTTTAGGCACAAATAACAATGTCATCAGATTCTCAAGAGATACGACGATCAATATTATCAAAATGGCACAAAACTTTATCAGAATATGGGAATTTATTTTCATCAGATACCATTAGCGGTACTAGCCCACCATCAGTATTTGTAGGATCGTATAATTATCCAAAAGTGTTTGTCGGTCCAATGGTTCCACCAATTCATGGCGATACCAGTTTGTTGGATAGTCCTGAAAAATGGAAAGGCAGATCACTTGAAGAAATTATAAATTTTCGCCTAAACTTAGTAAGAGGAATTCAAAAAACAGGAATCGAGCAAACAGAAGGTAGGTACATCGAGGATCTACAAGAAATCACCATGTCAGAAAAACCTACAGATTTGGATTTAGTTTTCAGGAAAAATACATCATCAAATATTTCCATGGATGGTGAAAGTGCACCTTTTGGCCCTACAGGTGAAATAAAATCCGCAAAGTTTTCTGGAAGCACATCCACCAAACCAATTGAAAAAATATTTTATGATAAGGATATGAAAGCACAGGATGCAGTTTTAAAATTATATAATTCAGGAATTGAAATTTCTAAAATTCAAAAATGTTTCAGTATTGGGATGTTAGGTAAGAACAGAAAATTAGTTCCAACAAAATGGAGCATTACTGCAACAGATGACATAATTTCAAAATCAATAGTTAAAAAAATTTTAGAAAACAACATAATTGACACATGCAAAGTTTTTTCATATGAACATTTAGGAAATGTATTTTCAGTGATCTTATTCCCACATAGATGGATTTTTGAAATGATTGAGGGGTGGTATTCAAATGGAATTCTAGGATTTGGATCAGATAGCGAAGATGCAAGAGGCATAGATCATCCGCCACGAATTGCAGGAGCATATTTTGCTGCAAAACTTGGAGTTTCAGAGTATTTACTAAA
>JAOMJV010000047.1 GCA_028351415.1 Candidatus Nitrosopumilus sp. | reverse complement strand
CTGGAAAATTCCTTACAGCTGCAATCATGGAATAAACAAACATCACCATCACCTTCATCATGATCTTGAGATTCATGACCGCAAGTGCACAAAGCACCTTTTTTTACATCGTCAAGAGATTTTTTTGCATATACACCCAATCTAAGATATGCTTCACCACCATGACCTTTTTTAAATCTCTCATAGTGTTCAGATTTTGGCAATATTTTAAAAAAAGCTAAATTACTATCAGGTTTTTGTGAATCAGCACCCATTATGAACCAGTAATCATCATCCATCTCTACAAATCTAATTTTAATTGACGAGTCCAACCACCAATGAATAGTGTCATGCCAAAGAGAGGCAGATTGTTTTTGATCAGCAATTAACGGAACAACATTCATTCTAAGATCATAATATCGATACGCAACACCTACAAAGTCATCAAACCATGGAATTGGGGATTGAGAAGACACTGTACCAAAATATAGTTGAATCTTATTTATTTGATCTGGATTTATGCTAATACCCTTATATCTGAGTTTGAAGCTACACACCACATGGTAGTTTATAGAACAAGTATGCAAATTGTCGCAGATCTATTGACTGTTACCCAATTATCAGGTCAAGAAGGTATCAAAACTACATCACTTCTAACAAAGGCAAACTTATCACATTCAAGATTATCTAAATTTTTAAGTAATTTAACAGGGGCAGGTCTGATAAACAAAATTGAATATGACGGAAGAAATACTTTTGTCATTACTTCTAAAGGAAGACAATACTTGGAATCATATGTTAATTTTTCAAGCATTGCAGAATCATTTGGATTAGAACTTTAAATTTTATTTTTTAGATCTTTTTCGTTTTGCATTAATTTTTTGCCTTTCCTTTTTATCTTTGTAACCACCATAGAACATAATTACAATTATGCCGCCTATAGAACCATAAAATAACACATAGATAGGAGGTTCACGCATTTCTCCAGTCGTTGGTGAAATAAAAGCAATAGGCATTCCAACAACCATGAAAATTAAAAGAACTGTAAGATACTTGTCCACACATTACCTATTTTACAAAACCATATATCTTTTTGATTCTAGAGAAGAAAATAGAAAACAATGGCAAAAATGTTAGAAATAATAGGATTAGTACTTGTATCAGTTATGATTTTAGGATTTGTTGGAGCATTAGAGACATTCGGCATAGAAAGCGGATTAACTCCACTCTTTTGGGGATGTGCAGGTGGAACTTTAATTATAATCATGTATAGAAAAAGAAAAAGAAAACAAGCAGGACTAGAATAAAAATAATTGAAAAAAAAATTATGAAATGATCAATTATTGATCAACCAACAGATCTATTAAGGACAATAAAAAAGTAAAAGGATCATGACAGAACAAACAAAACAATGGTGGATAGGTTTGGGTAAAGAGTTAGAAACAGATATTGAAACCGTTGTCGAATAAAACCACAAGAAATTTCTAAATAATTTTAAAAATATAAAATAAAAGCCTTGAACGGGATCTGAACCCGCGACCTACTGATTACGAATCAGGTGCTCTACCGGGCTGAGCTACCAAGGCACGATTAAATAAATCCATCAGAGTTAATAAAAAGCCTTACAGAATTTGTGTAATTGAAAAAGACAATCTCGGGAATCAGAGGAGTGTTTGGAAAAGATCTTAATCTAAAAGAAGTAATAGAATTTTCTAACAATTTTTCATCATTAATTAAATCAAAAAAATGTGTAATTGGAAGGGATACAAGACCGTCAGGAATAATGGTGCAGGAAACAATCAGTGCAATCCTAATGAAAAATGGAATAGATGTTTTTGATTTAGGGATGGTGCCAACTCCAGTAATATTTAGGGAATCAAGAAAATACGGTGCAGGAATTGTAGTTTCGTCATCACATAATCCAATAGAATGGAATGGAATGAAATTCATTTTGGATGGAAGAGGGATTAATGAAAAAGAACTTCCTCAAATAATAAATCATCAAGAAATTTTGAAGTCAAAAATAGGTAAAATTAAAAAAATAAAATCAACATACATAGAAGATGCAAGAAAAATCATAGGAGGTATAGAAAATACCCCTAAAATTATAATAGATAACGGAGGAGGAGCTGCAAAAGATTTTGTATTAAATTTATTAAAAAATATTGGATGTGATGTAGAAGTCATAAATCAAGAACTTTCAGATTGTTCAAGAGGACCAGATCCCACATCAGATGAGTTAACAGAATTAATCAGTACATCAAATAACAAAGAAATTGGATTTGCGTTTGATCTAGACGGAGATCGCTTAGTAGTGGTAAGAAAAGGAAAAAAACTGAGCCCAGATACAACACTGGGTCTAGGAATTGCAAAATCATTAGAATTAGGATACAAAAAATTTGTC
>JAOMJV010000046.1 GCA_028351415.1 Candidatus Nitrosopumilus sp. | reverse complement strand
CAAAACGCTATAAGAAAAATTGATGAAATACTTACAAAGCACAAACATGAGAGGGGATTGATTTTGACTTCATCAAAAAAAAGATGTTTTGATATTTTGAGCCAGTTGTCGCCTGAGAATAAAAAAAGAATTCGAATCTGCCATTCTAGTAATTCTGATGGAACCACTCAAGATGAGAAGATTGCACAGCATCGAGCAACCTCTTCAAGCGTTCTTTTATCTTCATCCTTGTGGGAAGGAGTTGACCTTAAAGACGATGATTCCCGTTTTCAAATTATAGCTAAAGCGCCATACAAATCATTGGGCGATACAAGAGTAAGGGCAAAAATGAACAAATTCCCTTCATGGTATAGCTCAGAAACCATGATGAAAATATTGCAAGGTTTTGGAAGGTCTATAAGATCTGATGATGATTGGGCCAGAACGTACGTGATTGATTCTACAATCAATAATTTAGTAAATCAAACACGCGGAATTGTTCCTAAGGCATATTGGGATGTTTTAAAAATTTCCTAAATTTCTAACTGACATTTGATTTGTTCAATATCCTGATCAAATAATGCTGTAGATTTTAATTTTCTTTATCCTTATCTCTATCATCATCTGTGTTTGTTACAGCCCATTTTGCGATATCCTCGCTCTTTTCTTTTGCTTGTACTGCTTTTCTTATTTTTTTAAATCTTTGATTGAACGCTTTTTTAATTCTTTTAAATTGCTCTTCGCTAATTTTATCTTCTGCCAGTTGCATTTTCCAATAATTCTGCATGTCTTTTTCTAATGTATCCTCGCCCAGTAAATTTTCATACATCATAACAAAGTCTTCATCAGATGTATCTGGATATTTTATGAGATGTTGGACAAATTCAAAAGATGTCCATTCTCTGTTAGGTTCTATCTTTGGTCCATCTGATTTTATTTTTGATATATTTTGTTTACGTTTCTTAAACCATAATGATAGACCAATAATTCCTAGTAATACAAGAAAAACTATTCCTATCGAAGAATCTGTGGAAAATCCCAACTCATGCAACATACCATCCTACTGCGTGTGTAATTTATCAAGTCTTTGTTTAAAATTCAACGCTCTAATTTTTTACTTGATAGATAAACCAATACCACATTGACAAAGAGTGTCCATCATAATTTCAATGGTTACCGTGGTAGAGTGCTAAAACAAAGACCGACAGGTAACTAAGCATTACATACATTAAAAATTTCTAACATGCAATGTTTTGGAATTATTTGGTTTTCTATCAAATTATCTATAATATTGTAAAATTAAAGGTTAATTTTTAAAATCTGTTCAAATGTTTATTTTTTATCTAATTTTTAAATAAATTACATTAATCTATTAGAAAAATTAACAGATTCACATTGGTTCAAACTGATAAAGAAAGTAAGTCAAAGCAAAATGAATACCTACAAACCCCTGAACGCAAGTTACAGGAAAAAACACTTTATCAAAATCTGGAATACAAGACAGACAAACATGTAATTTACGTTGCAAATCGATTGAAAATTTTATCACATTATTCAAAACAAATTTCAAATAGTAACATTCCATGTTGCAATTGTTGTGGAGAAAGTTCCCATGTTGACTTTTTAGCTATTGATCATGTGGCAGGTAAAAGCCAAATTGATTCTGAACCTGAATTAATCAAATTAGACTATTCGTCAAAATTGAAAGGTAAACGCTTGATAGATTGGATTATAAAAAATAACTGTCCTGATGGATTTCAAATACTTTGTCATAACTGTAATGTTGCAAAGGGGTTGATAGGAAATAATAATACTTGTACACATGAAACAATACATCAAGAAGAAACTTTTGCTAGAATGGAAGAACAAAGTAGTTTTGAACTTTAACTGAAATTCATTCCATCATGCGTAATTTATCTCATAACTGAACATGGATAGAACAGGGAATAATTCCTTAAAATATTTTAACCGCTATGCTATATTTTAACATCAAATTATTTCTCAGTTTTTTTATCTAACATTGTAAAGATGCTTTCTTCATCTAGATTTGCATACAAAAGAAAATATGATTGACTGGCCAGGTATATTTTGTTAAATCTATATGTTATTGGATGTATCTCTGCAAGAGTTGCGCCAATTGTAATTTTTCCTTTTTTATAACTCTGCTGTAATTCAAAAAACTTCTTTTTTTCTAAATCTGAAAATTCACCAGAAAAAAATCCAAAAATATGCATTAGCACATTGCTATGTGTTTTAACTGAGGGACTAAACTCTAGAGCTAAACTAAGGTGCTTTTCATATTCTGCCAATACCTCTGGTAAATTCATTTTATTGTTACTTGCGACAATTCTTCCTAATGTCTTTAATTGTTCTTGACTGTGCGCCATAATCAAAAATTTATTTGTAGCTTGAAATGAAACTAG
>JAOMJV010000045.1 GCA_028351415.1 Candidatus Nitrosopumilus sp. | reverse complement strand
AAAAAATCAACAATATTCTTCTATTCAGTAGTCGTTGAATTTAGATTATATCATAAAAAATTAAAATTATGATACTTTGTTTTTACAAAGGAATTATGGACATACGTATAAGAGGTCAAACTACGAGGTAATTTACCATGATGGGTGATAGAGATTTCAGAACAACAATTCAAACGGCATTATCTTCAATAGGAAAAGAATTACAATTAGATATAGATCCAAAAAATATTCAAACTATTCATTTACAAGAGGTAGTTCAGTGCCTAAGACGCTCATATTTTGATAGAATTGATCCCGTGGAGATTGAAAGAAGAGGATTCAATGAGCTTCTTTCAGGATTGTTAAGAAAATTAGAATATGGAAGTGAGCCAAAATCATTTGAGATTGACGATATTAAACTACAAGGGCAAACAGACATGATAGTAGATGATGCCATTATGTTATTTAGACCAGCAGCACAAAGTGAATTAGAAAATCCGCTTGCTAATGATGTCCTATATCTTAATGCATGTTTGTGGATATATGACAAAACAGAAGGAATTGTCGTTTACATTACTGGGGACAGGAAAGAAACAACATTTTCGTTAACACGAAATAAAAAAATGTTTGAAGAGGTAATCAGAAGAGTCAGAGTACTGAATAATCTCCTAAAAGAACAAAAAGCGCCAATTTTAGAACCATCAGCAGAATGTTCTGAATGTCAGTATTATGAAAAATGTTTTATGAAAAAGAAAAATTCGAAACATGTAGACATTGGTGAAATGTTAGGAATGGGTAAATTCGGTAACAAGGGTTAACAAATAAACGAAAAATATTACAAAGGAAAATTCCTTTGATGGGTTATTCTAGTGGTTCAGGGTGTCCTTTACCACGAAGAGCGAAACACACTATTGCTAATGCGATTGCTACTCCTGCTGTTGCGCCAAATGCGGCCATTCCTGCTTCTGCCATTTAATAAAAAATAATCTTACGAGCTTTTATAACATATGTCTAGAATATTCTTTTAAAAACAAAGTATCACAATATTAATTTTTTATGATACTATTAGAAATCTATTTAAAAAATTCATAGTCAAGAGTATTTTCTTGACCACTTGTCATGGAACTTAGATTGTAATAGACAGTACCAGAAATTCTATATGATGCTGTATTGGTTTTAAGAGCATTCCATAGTTCATCACCGTTTTGAGTATTTGGTATAGTAATCTTATCTTTTAGTACAATTGAATTGTTCCCCAAGAGGGTATAGTAGTTTGAACCAAATTCTACCATTCCTTCAGGTCTGCTTCCAATTGTACCGCCATCAAGCTGTTCATAATTAGAAAAAGTAGTTTCAAATAATTGATAGTCCATAGTTTGAACAATTACAGCTCGTGGATTTGGATTAAATATTTCAAATTCAACTTGAATTGTTGCTGAACGCTCTGAAATTTTTAATACTTCAATATCTACCAACTCAATTGTAATTGGAGGTAAAGTTTCTACATTTTGATTAGTAGTATCATTTCCAATCCCTCCTACAACTAGTGTGGGACCAACAACAATAATTCCACCCAATATTCCAACTAATGCTAAAACTGCAATAAAGACAAAAACTTTAGGATTCAAAATTACTTAATCACAATATACCAAATATTAGATAGTTATTATACCATTCCAGAGGTGGAAAAATGTGCAATATTTTCAAGCAGTTCAACAAGGAAAGCAAAGGGCAAGTAAATCACAAATGAAAATGTTCAATGTAGCTGGATTTGGAATGTTAACCTTAACAACTAAAAAAATTGATGGTAAATTCTTTCCAGTTGGTGAAGAAGAATTTACGGCTGTAATTACTTCTGAAGAGGGACATGTAGCCGTAATTGTGGATAAAGACGGGTATACTAAAGCCCAATCAAAATCAGTTGAAAAAGAAGAGGCAATTACAATATTTAACAAACTTAAAGATTCAGGAATGTCGGAGTATCCAGAAAAGGAAATACAAATTTGGTCTCAAACAAGACCGACAATTCAAAACGAAGCTTAACTATTTTTAGAAGGTAGAACTATTTCAGTTCCGACCTTAACACCTTTAATTGCTTTTTCAATAATTTTTGGATCAGCCTTTAAAATTCTAGTTTTAATTTTAGAACGTTCTATAATTTTTAGAGCAACAATATCCATTAAATCATATCCGCCTGCTACAGAATCTTCATGAACTAAAATATTTTTTAAATTTTTAAGTTCAATACTTTTGAATTTTTTTGCATTTTTAAATTTATTTGGATCCATATCATAAACTCCGTCAACATCCGTAGCATTAAGAAATTGTTCAGCTTGAATTTTTTCAGCAATTAATGCAGCTGTTCCATTAGTACTTTGACCAGGATGTAAACCTCCTGCTACAACAATTAAACCATCATCAACTGCATGTTTAACTTGCTGTAAAGTAGTTGGTGGATGTGAGTATGCTTTAT
>JAOMJV010000044.1 GCA_028351415.1 Candidatus Nitrosopumilus sp. | reverse complement strand
TCCATAATTAGTGAAGAATCATATGTTGAAAGAAAACTAACAGTTGAAAAAGAAGATGGCGTGGTAATTAGAAGCAGGGAATCAATGTATTACTATGAAATTTTTAAGAAAACATATGGCTCACCAGTAGATAATAATTCTCAAGAAACATGCCCGTATTGTAAACATGAGGTTAAAAATTCAAAATTCTGTAGAATGTGCGGAGCTTTTCCAATCTAAGAATTATTTTTATACTTACCAGGTTTTTTAATGAAAATTTTACGACAGCCATTACAACAAAAATAAAATGTTTTACCCTTATGATCATGAATTATTCCTAATTCTGCATCAAATTCAAGTCCACAAACAGGATCAACTGGCACAAAAAATTTTATCCTTAAATTCTATTTATACATTAAGAAACAGCAACAAAGATACGTCGTTAATTGATTATACCAGAAAATCTAATTTTAGTGTCAGCAAATAGTATTGAATTGTAAATTAAGATGTAACCATAAACCTCAGAGAGCGTAGTCCATGTATGAAAAAAAGTTCAATAAAATGACTATGTATAAAATATTCCGAATTAAAATTAGGATGTCAATTTTTTGACCAAAGATAAAAAGTCATCAGAGGCAATTGGTAAAATATTCATAATTTCAAGATTCTCTAAAACATGTTCAGATGTTTTTTGACCTACTAATGGAGCAAGAACTCCAGGGGATGAGCGAATAAACTGTAAAGCACGTAATGAAGGTTTTAAGTCATTAAATTCAGGCATCGTTCCAGGAGATAGCAATCTTCCTTGCATAAATGGAACGCTAGTAAACACACCAATTCCCAACGTAACAGCAGATTCTAAGATAGATACAGGTTTGTTTTGAACAGTTTGATTTTTTGAAAGTAAAGCTTGATCAAAATTCATGTTAAACGGTAGTTGTATGAATTTAAATCCATGATTATCACCGCCAATTTTTTTTGCCATCTCGACAACATCTTCAAGTGAAAGATATTGAGGGTTATCTTTTGTGACTCTAAAACACTCCCAAGTCGCCATACCATAAAATTTAATTTTTCCTTCAGCACGTTTTTGTTCATATAATTCAAAAACAGATTTTAATTTTTCTAAAAATTCTTCTTTTGAAATATCTTTAATCTGTGCTTCAATACCATTATGAAGATACATTAAATCAATGCATTCTAAATTCAGATTTTTTAAACTTCTATCTAATTGATCAGACAAATACGCAGGAGTCATACAATGGTAACCAGAATTAATGTCACCTTCCTTGATAATTCCAGGTTTTCCAAGTTCACGTATGACATACTGCATTAAATCCTCTTGTATATCACCATCATTTGTCACATAGCCATTTTTACTGCTAATGAATATTTGATCACGAGTGATTTTTTTTTCATCGATTAATTCAGATATTGCCTTGCCAACAGACCGTTCAGCTTTTTGTGAACGATAGTTAATTGCAGTGTCAATGACATTAACACCAGATAAGATAGATTGTTTTACTGCACTTGTTACTAATTCATCAGTTTTATTATCAGGATCACCAAGGTAGGTTCCAATTCCAACATTAGAAAGGAGGAGGTTTTCAAATTTATTAAAATTAAGTGAATTTATGCCTGAATTTTGAAGAAATTTTTGAGTGCCGTCAGCGGTTGCAGATCCTGAAATCATGTTAAGCCTAGAACAGCGGTAAATTTATGTCTGTTTGAAGAGAGAATAAGAAACTCAAAGCAAAAAGAACACCCGTAATTCTACTAAATTTTAAAGTGGAAGACATGTATGGGACTAATTCATCAATAGCATCATAGTTTTTTTGTAAACCCAATCCTGATTTTATTATTAATGGAAAGCTAAGTAAAGTGATTAAAGACAAAACAGGAAACAAACTTACAGAGACACCAATTATAATTACAACGTATGAGATTAGTGGAAAAATCCAGAATATCTTTATTGCCTTTTTCTTTCCAACCACAATTACCAAAGTTTTTCTTCCTTTGGATTTATCAGCATCGTGATCAGGGAAAGATGCAATAAATAAAACCAACGAAGATAATGTCCCAATTACAATCCCTGCAAGAATGGATTCAATATTTACATCTCCAGATTGAATAAAAAATGTGCCAATTACAATCATCGAACCTTTTACAGCTACAAAGAATTCACCTAAACCAGAATCAACAATTTTAGTGGAATAAAAATAAATAGATAGTATGGCAAATCCCAAAATTATTGCAATTAAAATTCCATGCGTCATAACAAAATAACTTCCAATCAGAGAGCCAATTATTAAAAATGCAACACCAGCACGGTAAACAGAAGAAGGTTTGAGCAATCCCTCAGGTAAAACACCAGTACCGCCACTCATTTTTGTTCGAGTTGTTTTTGTGTCAATACCTCGTTTAAAGTCCCAATAATCATTCAGTAGATCAACACTAGCATGAAGTGCCATCACTCCAGCAAAAGTCAAAATTAGATCAAGATAGTCAATAGAACCATTTTGAGACCAATGCAAAGCCAAGCCTACAGAGACTGCAA
>JAOMJV010000043.1 GCA_028351415.1 Candidatus Nitrosopumilus sp. | reverse complement strand
ACCTAAAGCAGTGATAGGCATTCGTCTTCCAAGTCCCTGTAATTTATCGATATGAGTTACTGCAAGGGTTGTAGCAATTCCTGCAATTGCAATAAATGCAGCACCTTTCATTACAGCATGATTCATAATTTGGTACATAGAACCTTGTAAACCAAGAGAAGTATGTGGTGCAACTGCAAGTCCAATTAGGATATAACCTGCATGTGCAATACTAGAGTAAGCCAACATTCTAGAAATGTTCTTTTGCATAATTGCTGCAATATTACCAATGGTCATTGTCATTACTGCAATGATAGCAAGTGCAAAAGTCCAATCAACATGTAAAACTACCATTCCTAAAACTACAATTCTAATCGTTGCAGCAAATCCAGCTTTTTTGGTTGCAGCTGCAAGAAGAGCAGTAATTGGTGTAGGTGCACCTTCATAGGTATCTGGAAGCCATTGATGAAATGGAACAAGTCCCATCTTAAATCCAAATCCTGCAACAAACAACCCAACTGAAAGTAACGCAAGTGGAAGTAAAGAAGGATCAAGTACGGAGTAACCTTGAATGACTTCTCCAATGTTTGTAGAACCAGTTAATCCGTATGAAAGTGAAATACCATAAACAATAATTGCAGAGGACAATGCACCAAACAAGAAATATTTTAAAGCTGCTTCATTTGAACTTGGACTCTTTTTCATAAATCCAACTAAAATGTATGTTGGAATACTCATAAGCTCCCATGCAACAAATAGCATTACAAGATCAGTAGAATATGCAACTAGCACCATACCTATGGTTGCAAGTAAAATTAGAGAATAGTAAACAGCAGGAGAATTATGTTTTCTCATATAATTAAAAGAGCCAACAGTTGTGAACAAAGCAACAATTAACATTGCTATTGCAAAGAATCCACCAAATGCATCATCAACTAAAACATCTTCAGAAAATAAAGCGGATGCAGAGATATTATCCTCAATGAATTGATATCCAACATATCCCATAGAGAGAATTAATGCAGAAAATGCAATTATAGCATAAAATGAATTAGAACCTCGTTCTTTTCTTGCAATACTTATGATTGGAAGAAGTACGCCAACGGTACCTAATATTGCAATCAGTACCAAAGGAGTTGAAGTAATTTCTAACATGTCATCAAATCTCCTATATCAACAATATCAAGACTACGAATAATAATCCTGCTCCAAATACGAATAGATATGATTGGGATACACCTGTTTGGGTTCCCTGAATTACCTTAGCACTCCAACTAACAGCTTTTTGGACTCCATCGTTCATACCGTAATCAATAACTTTCTTCTCAAAGTATCTAGAAATCCATCTTGCCAACCATAAAGGTGTTGTAACAAAGCACCAATAGACAATTGCATTGAGATACCATCTGTTTAAGAGAAATTTATGAATTGCATAAAATACAATGTTAGAGTTTACGAATTTCACAGGATCGACCCATCTGCCAATATAAAATATGTAACCAAGACCAATACCTGTAGCAAATGCTACTAAGGAAGAACCAAGTGCAACTGGGTTAAGTCCTTGTAAGAATCCAGGTAAGATTGATGCTTCTGCTGCAACATGTGCACTGTGAATACCAAAGGAGTGTTCAAGATAGTCATTAAACATATGATGTAGTCCTTCTTCAGCAGATAATCCAATTAGACCAATACCAATTGTAAGTACTGCAAGAATTCCATATGGAATCCACATAGATGATGGTGCATCATGAATATGATGTCCTTCTTCTTCCATCTTTTCAATATGTTTACTCTTCTTTCCAAAGAATACCATTCCAATCATTCGAGTAGTGTAAAATGCAGTAATGACTGCAGTAACTACTGCAATTATGTATAGCGGTAATGCCCATTCACTTCCAGATTCATATACGGATGCAAAGATTGCGTCCTTACTCCAAAAGCCTGTTGTGATAAAGGGAGCTCCCATTAAACCAAGACCTGCGGCCCACATGAATGCATATGTTTTCTTCATCTGTTTTCGTAGACCACCCATATCGGTCATAAATCGAGAACCAATAGAGTGTAGCAAGAATCCTGCTGCCATAAATAATGAAGCTTTAAACATTGCGTGAGAAATTAAATGGAAAAATCCTGCAGTATAACCATCAACATATTGATGAGACAATCCTGCAACACCCAATGCCATCATCATATAACCAATTTGAGAACCAGTTGAATAAGCAAGAACTTTCTTAATTTCGGGATTAACCATTCCTTGTGTTGCAAGTAATAATGCAGTAATTCCACCAACCCAAGCAATAATTTCAAAGAATTGATCAGCCATAATTCCGGCTGCACCTAATGCAAATACAATTGGACCAATTCTTGCAACTAAGAATACACCTGCCTTTACCATAGTTGCTGCATGGATTAATGCAGATACAGCTGTAGGGCCAGTCATAGCTTCTAACAACCATTCGTTTAGTGGGAATTGTGCAGATTTTCCCATAGCACCTCCAAAGAGAAGAAGGAACGCAGGAACCAAAAGTCCTTGAGCAGACATTGTAGTTGCCCATGCCGTATCTTCTACTAATTCTTTAAATCCAAAAGTACCTGCAAACAAGAATATCAAAAGCATACCAGCAATCATCATTACATCTCCAACTTTGGTCATGATGAATGCCTTCATACCAGCATGTGTTGGTGAATAGTAATCTAACATTCCAAGAACTGTACGTCCTTCAACACCAACATGATCTTTCTTTTTATCACGATACCAAAAGCTGATCAATGCATAAGATGCAAGTCCTACACCTTCCCAACCAAAGAATACTTGAAGT
>JAOMJV010000042.1 GCA_028351415.1 Candidatus Nitrosopumilus sp. | reverse complement strand
GTCATCGATAAATCCAAAAATTTTATGTTCTTTGTTTAAAATTATATTATTTTTTCTTCCATCATATGCTTTTAGATTAGCTTCAAAAGGAGATTCGCCAAAACCAATTGAAATAGTTAAGTGTACTTCAAATAATTCTTCAAGTGTTTTTTGAATTTCTATATGATCATCTAAAGTAAGACCATTAGAAACTACAAAAAATTCATCAGATCTGTTTAAAAATACCAAACAATTTTTTTCAGAAAATAATTTTTGTACTTGTTTGTAAAGTGACGCCTGAAGCATTTGTAATTCATGCTCTCTATCACTACCCAATGTCAAGGTCCATGGCCCATATTCAGTAATTTTTAAAATACTAAGTTGAATCATTTTTAAATTTTTTCCAATTCTGTAGATATTTTAACAAGAGCTTCAATAGCACGTTCTGCAACAGGTCTTATTCTAGCATAAGCATGTCTTTCTTCCATTCCAGGGCCAGATATTCCCAAAGAAACAGGTTTTTGATATTTTAGCGATAATCTAGTAAGGGATTGAGCAGTAGCATGGGATATTATTTCATCATGTTTTGTTTGTCCCTTAATTATAGCACCCAATGTAGCAACCCCGTCAATATTTTCATTTTGTAGTAATTTATCCACAATTATTGGCATATCATAGGCTCCAGGAACCATGCAAACATGAGAAATTTTTAATTGTAATAAATTGGCTTTCTCTTTTGCAACATCTAACATCCTAGATGTTATTTCCTCATTAAATTCTGAAACTACAATAGCTATATTCATAATTAATTAACCTCAGCATATTCTAAAAGTTCTTTTCCATCAATTAACGGAATTCCATTTTGCTTTCCAAATTTTTCTGCCTTGTCTACAGATAATGCAGAATATGTTTCAGCATCCATCATTTCACAAATAGCAGTTACAGGAGTTAAACCTGCAATTTGAGTTAAGTAAACAGACATTTCAGTATGCCCTTGACGTGATGCCAATAATCCTTTGGATGCAATCAATAAAGGCACATGTCCAGGAGTTTTAAATGAAGATACAAATTTTTTCTGTTTGTTTTCAACTTTGAAAATGTTAGCCATTTCCATAATTGTTAATGCTCTATCTTTATCGGTAATTCCAGTATATGTTTGATAATGATTTACAGATAATGAAAATGTTGGATAGTCACCATAGGGAGCTAAACCCATGATCATTTCTTTATTTGAAATAGAAGAACTAGCAAGAATTTCATGCATATATTGCAATTCAAGAGATTTTGCAAAATTATTTTCTAGTGCTATACAGAGTAGTCCACCAGCGTTTTGACGCATGCGTGCAACATGTTCAGGAGTGATAAATTCTGCAGCTACAACCATGTCAATTTCATTTTCACGATTAGCTGAATCAAATAATAATACAAATTCTCCACGTTTAAGAGATTCAAGCCCAGTTTCAAGTGACATGTAAAAAAAATATTTCAATCTAGGTATATAGTTTACTAAAAAACGGGTAATTACCACTAAAGTAGTAGATAATTAGCCTTGTTTTAAAATATACTTACCAAGAATATCAGTTTCAATATTAACCTTATCTCCTATTTTCTTAGTATGAAAATTTGTAATTTCAATAGTATGAGGAATTAATGAAACATATGCTAATGTTTTTTTTATGTCAACAACAGTTAAACTAATTCCATCAATGGCAATTGATCCTTTCCTTACAACATATTTTGCTAAATTTTTAGGAACATCAAAATAAACTTGAACCTCTTTAGGTTTTTTTAGAATTTTTTTTATTATTGCCACTCCATCTACATGTCCTAAAACAAAATGACCTTCTAATCTATCACCTGCCTTTAAACTTCGTTCAATATTTACAACACCACCAACTTTTAGATTACCAAGATCAGTTTTTTTTGTAGTCTCTTCAATCATTTCAAAAATACATTTAGATTTAGATATCTTTGTTGCAGTAAGACATACACCATTAAGTGCAACACTTTGTCCTATTTTTAATCCCTTAACTTGTTTACCCAAATCAATGGTCATTTCAATTGCGCTTCGATTCTTAGTAATTTTTGAAATTTTATTTACTGTTCCAATTCCTTCAACAATACCTGTAAACATCAAAAGAAAGTATAGTGTCTTTCTATAAATGGATTTAGATATTAGTAAATAAAATTATTTTGAATTAGAATTTTTAAATTCATCATCACAAAATTGGTGGAAAACAGAACATTTGTTTTCTTTAGCATCAGATTTGATTTTATCCATATCCTTATTCAATACTCCTTGTGCAGCTAAAAATGCTTCGTCAGGCATGTTTAATTTTTCAAATAATTTTGATTTAGCTGGCGGTATCTCTCTTAGGCTGGAATCTATTCGTTGAGCTAAATCATAGTAATTAATTGCATCTTGATAATTTCCAAAATGGCTAAGTGAAATGGCCTTATTCATTAATGCAGTTACATCATTGGGATCAATTACAAGTGTGGTATCATAATATTGAATTGCATCTTTATGACGATCTAATTCATTAAGAGATATTCCCATAGTGTTTAGGGCCCAGGTATCTTTAGGATCAATTGATAGAAGTTTTTCACATAGTTTTAAAACGTCATCATATTTCTTCAAATTTTCAAGAGCAAAAATTTTATTTTTTAGTGCATATGTATCAGATGGTTTAATTTCAAGAACTTTATTACAGTAAACAAGCGTTTCTTCATAATTTTTCAGATATATCAGAGATAAACAAATATTTTGTAAGGCAAGCATATCGGTTGGATCCTTTTTGAGTAAATCTTTACAGTAATTGTAAAGCTGATCATAATTTTCACTCTCAAACATTCTAGTAATTACATTTGTTGGATCAAGAAGGTCAATCATATTATTATTTTACAATATCAAGTAGTGCTTTTGCCTGTTTGTAATGTACTTCATCTATCATTTTTCCATCAACTGTTGTAGCACCCTTGCCTTTCTTTTTGGATTCTACATATACCTTACAAACTTTTTCTGCCCATGAAATTTCAGTTTTGTTAGGATAAAATGATGTGTGAACAGTAGGAATTTGATCTGGATGTATAACACTTTTTCCAGCATATCCTAAA
Organism: Candidatus Nitrosopumilus sp.; assembly: GCA_028351415.1. Taxonomy (GTDB): domain Archaea; phylum Thermoproteota; class Nitrososphaeria; order Nitrososphaerales; family Nitrosopumilaceae; genus Nitrosopumilus. The sequence goes on along the minus strand of JAOMJV010000042.1, from coordinate 54 downwards.
CTTTTTCCAAAATTACAATCATTTTGTAATCCCTTCAAATCTTTTAGATCCTGC
>JAOMJV010000041.1 GCA_028351415.1 Candidatus Nitrosopumilus sp. | reverse complement strand
CTTTCAATACCACCACCCCAAGCTAAAACAGGTTTAGTAATTCCTAAAGGCTTAGTAACTTCAGGTCTAAAAATTCCCATTCCAAATAATTCAATCCATTTTCCTAATTTTTCGTTGTAGACCATAGTTTGAAGGGATGGCTCAGTGTATGGGAAAAAAGTTGGCCAAAATTTGATTTTAGTAATTCCAATTCGCTTGTAGAATTCCCTTTGAATTCCCATTAAATTTCTCAAATTAGCATCTTTTCCAACAACAATACCTTCTATTTGATTAAATTCAACAAGATGCTTGTAGCTAACTTTTTCATTTCTAAATACACGCCCCAATGAAAAAATTCGTGCTTCATCAGGCTTATTTTCGGCTAAATGCTTGATTGTCACACAAGTGGTATGAGTTCTTAAAACCATTTTACGGGCTTCATTGATATCCCAATGGTATCTCCAATTTTTTTTGTGAGAGTCGGAAACTTTTCTAATTTGTTCTGCAGTTCCAATTTTTTTAGCAGAAACATCATCTAAGAAAAAAGTATCCTGTAATTCTCTTGCAGGATGATCCTGAGGAGTGAATAAAGCATCAAAATTCCAAAAACTAGACTGAGTCATATTTCCAAATATTTCTGAAAAACCCAGCGTGACAAAAATTTCACGTATTTCATCAATGGTATCTTTTAATGGATGTGTTCTTGCAACAAAGAGCTCAGGTACGTCAGATTCAACATCTATTGCTCCAGAAGTGTTTGAAACATCTACAGATTTTGCAGAGTCAGTTAAACTAATTTTTTTAGATGTCACAACATTCTCAATTATAAAATCAGGTCGTTTCAAAAGTTCAGTTAAATCAATTTTATCAATTTGATCGTTAGATAAGGTTCCACTTCCAATTTGTCGAAGAGTTTTTTCACCAGGGAGTATAGAAGGAATTGTTTTAAGAGTAATCTTGTCAGAAGAAGTTTCAATCCAATTATTTTTTCTAGATAATCCCATAGCAGGACCAAAAACAAATCCTAATTCTTTTTGTAGATCAGATAATTTTCTAGGTCCATTTGTAAGTAAATTTAACAATCTTCGTTCAGGTAATCCTTTTTCAAAAGAATCAATACCATTTTTGCCTAAACTCAAAGTACTCGATTTTGATTCGTCGACTATAGCCAAATTTTTTAATTTTAGCCATTCAATTCCACGTCTAATTTGATCGGGTAAGAGTTGAGTAGATTTTTCAAGTGTTTCAGGGGTTTGAATTGGATTTTTCTTTAGCGAATTGATAATTTTTTTTTCAATATCATGAAAAACTTGCGACAATAGATCAAATATCGAAAAAGACTTTTTAAACCTTAACCTAAGTCATGTTGAATGTCAGCTGATGAATTTATTGTAACGCCATGGCATGTTGAGGGAGACATTGATTATGACAAATTAATTGAAAAATTTGGAACTGAAAAAATATCACCAGAATTACGTGAGAAAATCAAGAATTTAACAAACGAAGATCATTTTATGCTTAGAAGAGGAATTTTCTTTTCACATAGAGAAATGAATAGAATTTTAGAAGATTATGAAAAAGGGATTGAATTTTTTCTATATACTGGAAGAGGTCCGTCAGGACATACACACATAGGCCATTTGGTACCATGGATGTTTGCAAAATGGTTGCAAGAAAAATTTGATGTGAATTTATATTTTCAATTAACAGATGATGAAAAATTTTATTCAAAAACAGATTTAACTTTAGAAGAAACTAGTAAGTATGCATATGAAAATGCCCTAGACTTCATAGCATTGGGTTTTAATCCAGAAAAAACAAAAATTATAATCAACACAAAAAATATTCAAACATTGTATCCAATTGCAGCTCAAGTTGCAAAAAAAATCAATTTTTCAAATACAAAAGCAACATTTGGATTCACCAATGAAACAAATATTGGAATGATTTTCTATACATCATTACAATCAGCTCCATGCTTTATAGAAGATAAACCAGTTTTGATACCTTTAGGAGTAGATCAAGATCCACACTTTAGATTAACAAGAGACATTGCACAAAAAATTGGAAAACAAAAACCCGCATTAATTCACAACATCATGGTTCCGGCATTAACAGGTCCTGGAGGAAAAATGTCAGCATCAGAAGAAAAAGGAACAATTTACACAACAGATACGCCAGATATTGTAAAAAAGAAAATTAACAAATATGCATTTTCAGGCGGACAGCCAGATATTGAACAGCATAGAAAGCTGGGAGGTAATCCAGACATTGATGTATCATATCAATATCTAAGAATATTTTTTGAGCCTGATGATGCTAAATTGAAGAAAATTTATGAAGATTATAAATCAGGAAAATTACTTTCAGGAGAACTAAAAGCAATCTTAATTGAAAAAATAAACGAATTTCTTAAAACACATCAAGAAAAACGAGAAAAAGCAAAACAGCAAATAGAACAATTTCTTTTAAAAAACAAATGAAAATCAGCATAACGTGTGATGATGAATATGAGGCTCAAAAATTAATGAGTTTTATTTTCATAAAAGATGATAAAGAGACATACATTACTGGGATTTTAAATGTCATAAAAAATGAAATGGTTATCTCGTTGAAAGATAAATCAGCTCACAGCATTTTACTTAAAGACGAGGAGAGTGTTGAAAAATTTGCAGATTTCATACAATCAGTATTAGATAAAGAGCATAATTTAGTGTCAACAAAAAAGATTAAATCAGTTATTGAGATTGTCAAAGAATAAAAAAATTATCTAGAAAAATATTTACTTCTTTTGGATTTTGGACGATCGTCTCTAGGTTTAGGAGCAGGTTTAACAGAGTCATTACAATTTGAACAAAATACTTTAAGTTCCTTCTTAGCGGCATCAGGTGCAGAAATATATTTTCCCCATGAACCTGCAGAACTACCACGTCCAGTATCAGCAGATATCTGATTATTATTTGCGTCACAAATACCTAAAGATCTTTCATCATCAGAACCACAGCTAGAACATTTTTTTCCGCCTAAAATTTCATATAGTTTTTTCTGTAATGATTCATTGAATTTAGCAGAACCTCCAGAGTAGAAACTTTCTTGTTTTCTCAAAAATTTATCACTTTTTCCTCTACTCGGTCTAGAATTATTCCTGCCTGAATCACGCCCATATGATGA
>JAOMJV010000040.1 GCA_028351415.1 Candidatus Nitrosopumilus sp. | reverse complement strand
TGGTTTCATAAAATTGATACTGAAAATGACATAGTCACACCAGAAATTGATGATTTACTATTAGAGGCTCAAAAAACATACCAATCCATTGATGACGTAGTGAAAGGTCTAGGGGTTCCACCATTGGTAGGAATTCTTGAAATTATGTTCACAGGGAAAAAAATCAACAAGAAAGATTATGAAATTGATGAAATCGAGGACATGGTAAATGAACTTAAAAAAAGAGCACCATCAATAATTGATGAACCTATCAATCTTTTAGAAGAACAATCAACTACAAAGCGTTCACTAGAAGAATACACATCACTTAAAGAAACACTTGAAGTTGCAAAAAAGCTAAACATTGATCTTTCAGGATTTGGATTAATGAAATATTTTTACACTAATCTATTTGTTGTCGATTCTAAAGATTATGAAGAAATTAGCAAAACCTTAGAAAACATTACATTTTACAAATATGATCTTGCAAATAAAGAAAAAATAGCAATTCTAGTAATTGCAAGCGTTGAAGATTCTGAGAAAACACTGAAAATACTAAGAGGTTTCAATGCCAATCCGTTTTCTATTCCTGAAGGCATGCCCCAAATTCCGGCACAAGCATATTCACTTGCTGAAACTAAAATCAAAGAACTAACAGCAAAACAATCAGCAAATACAAAACAGATTGCAAAACTTACAAAAAAAATTAGACGCGATATTTTAGCAATTCATGAAGAAGCCCAAGTGGCCAAAGACGTACTTGAAACATTAAGAAAACCAGGTGGAACAAAGAATTTTGCAGTCATTCAAGGATTTATTCCAAGTAAAATGGAAGAGAAATTTAAAAATGCAACTAAACAATGGATGTCAGTTTCTGAAGATGTTGTAGATCCTAAATTAAAAGAACAAATTCCAATTCTATTTGATAACCCAAGATTTGTTAGAACATTTGAAGTAATTACAGAGAGTCAAGGAATTCCAGGAAAAGGAGAGGCAGACCCAACCCCTATGATCGCTCTGATGTGGCCAATTTTCTACGGACTTATGTTTGCAGATTTAGGTCACGGTTTACTATTAATGGGAATGGGATTATTATTCAAATTCAAAGGACAAGGTACACTTTCAAGATGGGGAATGCTAATTGCAATCTCAGGAGCTTCTGCAGCTATTGCGGGTGTTGGAGCGGGTGAAGCATTTGGATTCCACTTGGATCATATGGGACCTTTGGAAGGTTTGTTAGAAGAGGGAGGAGCCTTACACTCGGTAAGCTGGTTAGTAGGAATTCTCAGTGTTGCTGAATTAACATTTGAACAAGTAATCAATATTCTCAAGGTATCATTATTCATCGGAATTGTGCATCTTGTCTGGGCAATGGTTCTTCGTGTTAAGAGATTAGCAAAAGAGGGTCACAAATTTGTAATGTACATGGAAGCAATTCCAAATATCACACTATACGGCGGAATTGTAGTAATAATGATGTGCGCAATTGGTGCAAACTATGATGTTATGAACATGTATTCCAAAATACATACAGAGGCAGTTCCATGGGTTACAATTTTCTTAGGGGATTGGGCTCAAGTTTGGATAATCACAAGAATTTCAGTAGTTATCGTAATTGTATCAATGACAATGATGATGATAGGAGGAATTCTACATGCAAAGAGACATCCTGAAGACGGAGGTTCTGCGGCAAATGTTGTAATGGAAGTGTTCCTAGGTAAAACAGTAGAAGCATTAGCTCACACAATTAGTTATGCCAGACTTGGAATTATGCTACTTGTACATGCTGCATTATTAATGACAGTTAACAATGCATTTGGTTCTCTAGGCGGATTTGAATCAGGCGCAGCAATGGCAATGATAATTGGAGGAAACTTGGGAATTATGATGATCGAAGGATTAATCGTATACATCCAATCACTCAGATTGCACTTGTATGAATTCTTTACAAAATGGTATGATGGCGGTTCACAGCCATTTAGACAAGTTAGACCAGAGCTAATTTACAATCAATTTGTTTGGAAGAATAAATAAGATTAGAAAATTATTTTACTGCTTTAATTATTAAACTTGTAATCTTTCTACCATTAATTTTCTCGCCATCCATGTAAGCCCTTTCTTCTAAAACATCAATTTTCTTAAATCCGGCATCCGTAATACATGAAAGATAATTTTCTTTTGTTAATGCACCGTCAATGCATTCACACCATTTTTCTGAATTTACCTGATCTGCAGATAATTCTTGATCTGTGATTAGATCAGATATGACCATACGTCCGTCATTTTTTAGAATTCGAAATACTTCTTTGAATGCATTTGTTTTGTTTGTTGTCAAATTGATGACACAGTTACTAATTACGGCATCAACGGAATTATTATCTAATGGGATATTTTCTTCAATATCTCCTTTCTTAAATTCAACATTTGGATAATTTCCTTTTTTTGCATTGTCTCGAGATTTTTGTAACATTTCATCAGTCATGTCAATTCCTATTGCTTTTCCAGAATTCAGAACTTTTCTTGCAGCTAAGAAAATATCAATGCCTGCCCCAGATCCCAAATCAACTACAGTTTCACCTTCTTTTAGATTAGTATGATTAATTGGTGCTCCACAGCCAACACCCAAAATTGCTTCTTGAGGAATTGATTCAAGTTCCTTTTGATCATATCCAATTAATTTTGTTGCATCTATTGGAGAATCTCCAGAATCACATTCTCCAGGCATACAGCAACAATCAGTATTGCCTGATACTACTATCTTGGAATATTTTTTTTTAATATCATCTTTAATGGCGTTGTCCATATTTTGAGATAATTACAAAAGGATACTTAAATTCACTCTATAGGAAGTACAGTGTTATTTCCCCATTCACCCCAAGATCCTAAATAGACTTTAACATTTTTGAATCCAAGTTTTTTTAAAACCAAAAAAGAATTAGCAGCCCGATATGCCCCTTGACAATAAGTGACAATTTCAGAATCTTTTGGAATATCATACATTTTAGATAATTCATCGTCACTTTTGAAAGTACCATCTTCGCGAAGATTTTGATTCCAATCAATATTGATGGCATTTGGAATATGACCAGTTTGAGCAGCTCTAACTATAGTACCGTCATATTCCCCAGTAGAGCGAGAATCAATAATTTTTAAATTATCTAAATTGTCCCTAATATGTTCAAATCCTGAAATGATAGTGGGATTGATTTTTCCTGAAAAATTTGATGGTTTGAAATTATTTGCTTTTATTTCCAGTAAAAGATTTTCTTTTTTCCATTTTGTAATTCCACCATCTAACATAGAGACGTTTTGATGTGAAAAATACATCAACATCCAAACACCCCTTGCTGCAAGCATTCCAGATACAGAATCATAAAAGATGACTCTTTTTTCAGATGTAACGCCAAGAAATG
>JAOMJV010000004.1 GCA_028351415.1 Candidatus Nitrosopumilus sp. | reverse complement strand
TTTGTACATTTCTTCCGGTTTCACTCCTTGTTCTTCTATTAGTCCCATAATTGGAGGTGTTTTTGGAAGTGAGTCTATTTCATAGCCTATGTTTTTGAGACGTAATAGTTTGGTAAACGAACCTCCTGTGATGTGGGCTAATCCATTTACCTTACATTTTTGATTAATTTCAAGAACTGGATTTGTATAGATTTCTGTAGGTGTTAGTAATGCATCTCCTATAGTTCCAATTCCTTTTACTTTGTCTTTAACTGAATATTTTGTTAACAAAGCTTCTCTTGCAAGTGAATATCCGTTTGAATGAATTCCTGAACTGTTCACTCCGATAATCACATCTCCTGCTTTGATTTTATTTCCTAAAATCATGTCTTTTTTATCTAATAATCCCACAACCATTCCTGCTAAATCGCATGCAAACCCTTTACCTTCAATTACATCTGGCATGATTGCCGTTTCTCCGCCAACAATTGGCACTGCTGATTTTTTTGCCCCTTTTACCAATCCTTCTACAATTTTTTTAAATATTGATACATCATTTTTGTTTGCAGCAATATAATCTACAAATGATATTGGTGTTGCACCGATACAGATTATGTCATTTACATTCATTGCAATACAATCAATTCCTATCGTGTTGTATTTTTTCATCATATTTGCAATTACTACTTTAGTTCCAACACCGTCTGTATGTGTAGCTAAAAGTTTTCCACCTGGAATTTCAACTATCCCTGCATAATGTCCAAACCCATGAGTCATTTTTGCTTTTTTCTGAAGTTTGTGTGTTGATACAATTAGTTTTCCAATTGCCTTTTGACTTTGTTTAATTTTTGAAATATCTACACCTGTTTTTTTGTAGGTTAGAGCCATAGTTTGTTCCGTATTTATTATGAATAAAAGATTTTGCCTATAGTTTAGATCACATATACATTCCAGATATTTCTTCTCTATGCTTTACATATTTTTGAGATAATTCGTTAAATTCTGAATGGATTCTGTCTTTGTCTTTTTTAAGTTCTGACGTGTTAATTTCCATATCGTAAAATCTGTTTAATGCTTCAATTAGGGTTGCAGCTGCGCCTGAATCAGGCTCTGTTTTGTTTGCTTTTGCTAATAGTGTCAACCCTTGAATCTCTCTTACTAGGCATTCATTTAGTATCCCTCCTGGAATTCCTGTAATGAATCCCTGTGGAATTAAACTGATATCTTTATCTGCCATTGTTCTAACTAAATCTTCTTCTGCTGCACAATATGCTTTATCGTCATGTTCAGCACTTGCAACCCCGTCCAGAATTACTATTTCTTTGGATCCATTTTTTTCTGCCCAATCCAATATTGATGACACTAATGTGTACAGCCCTTCCATTCGTAATGTTATTTCACAAATTATTGCGCAAATTGTTCCTTCTGGATTTGCATAGAATCTGAACGGATGACGTAATCTTCCTCTCATGAAAACCGTTGATGGTGGAAGGTATTTTGATCTCATTACTGCAATCTCTACCATTTTTAATTCTGTAATCATATGAGTGATTGAAAGAGGACCTACAAGTCCTGCACCGACAAACCCTGCAAATATTATCGGATTTTTTAATTCCATTTTTTTAATTTGGAATACTTGTGCTTCTGGAAATTCTTTTTCCACAGTTTGCCTCGATATATTGTATTTAATTATTCTTTTGCATGAATAGGTTTAGCATTAATCTTCCTTTGTCTGTAATTGTATAGATTACATTTGGTCCTACTGCTTCTTTTTCAATGAAATTATAATCTACACATAGATGCAAATAATTCAAGAATGATCTTTTCATTCTAATTTTTGATTTTGAATATAGATTTGTGAATGTCATTGGATTTCCTTTAAGTTGGTATAACAACTTTAACAAAGATAACGTGCTGAAATCTCTGGTTCTTGCTTTTACTGCATCTAAAACTTGTTCTTCTCGTTTTATTATGAAGTCTTCAAATTGATCTGCCACTTCTAGTGGTACATATGTTAGTCTTGCTTTCATCATACCGTATAGTACGGTACGTTACCTTATTAGTCTTTGACTTGTTTATTTCCAATCCTTCTAAGTTGTTTTTTTACACCTAATTTTGTATTTTTTGAATATTGGATCTGATGATAATGATGTATTTTGACGTATCTGGTATTTTTCTGAACTTAATTTGAATTGGTAAACTTGTAAATTTTTAGTAAATCATCTCCTTTAAACAGCCATCCTCTAAAATTTGATTATGGATGTTTTACTAAGTGCTGCCTTGCTGATAATTGGATTAGTTATGCTGTGTCTTGGTGGAAATTGGTTAGTTAGCGGTGGTATTACAATTGCAAAAAAATTTCGTATTAGTAATCTTGTAATTGGTATGACTATTATTGCATATGGTACATCAGCTCCTGAACTTGCTGCAAGTATTGCAGCTGCTGGAGATCATAGTGCAATAATTTTAGGAAATATTGTTGGAAGTAATATTGCTAATATTGGAATGGTTGTTGGATTTGCTGCAATTCTTACCCCCCTTGCAATTAAAAAATCTATACTGCGAAAAGAAATTCCAATAATGCTGGGTGTTTCTGTATTACTTATTTTGATTTCCATTGATGGTGAAATTTCTCAATATGATGGAGTTTTACTTCTTATTGGATTGGGTGTATTTGGATTTTATACATTTAGGAATGCATTAAAACATAGAGGGGCTGCTGAAGACAGCACAAGTTCTGATAAAAGTAACGTCTACCTAAAATCTGCTGGATTAATTGGAATTGGTATTGTTGTTTTGTATGTTGGATCTATACTTACCGTTGATAATGCTGTAGTTCTTGCAGCTGAATTTGGTTTGTCTGAAAAAATTATTGGACTTACTGTGATTGCGATTGGAACTTCTCTTCCCGAACTAATTACTTCTATCATTGCAATTCGTAAAGGACACAGCGATATTGGAATTGGAAATATTATTGGAAGTAATATCTACAATGTTTTAATGATAATGGGTGTTGGTGCATCCCTTGGAGGTATTTTGATTACCACTGATGTTTATGTTGATTACGCCATAATGATTATTTTTGGTCTTTCTTTGTTAATTGGTTTCAAAACTCAAATAATCAATAGAACCATGGGTATAATTTTGACTACTGGTTATGTGTTGTATTTGGTAACGACCTTTTTGAAATAATTCGTGCCTAAGTTAGCCTTAAATTGAATTCACTGATATATTTTCAACTTTAATTGATGGGGTGATTGACGGCAATGATGCCCACTGAATAACTCTTCTTTGATCATTTCCAATACTTGATATGTTTTTTAATAATGTTGTAAGATTATGCACTATTCTTACTGATTTTCCAGGTCCCTTTATTTTCCCATTTTCTATTATTCTAATTCCACTTCTTGCAGTGCATGAAAAATCTCCTTTTATTGGATTTACTGCATATGTGTACCATAACCTTCCTACTAGCAATCCATGTTTTGTATCTTTGATCATATCTTCTTGAGATGTATTGCCTGGTGCAACTGTGAGATTGTGTGGTGCAGAAATTGGAATTGGATCTGCGCTTCTTCCCATTGGAGATCCCATTCGTATTGCATTACCTGATGATTCTTTCCCCCCTTCTTTGTAACTATCATAACTATTTGAAAAAACATTTTCAAAAATTCCATTTTCAATTAATTTTATTTTTTTAGTTTTGACACCTTCATCATCTATTGCTTTTGTTCCAATCCCTTCTGGCGTGTGTGGATCATCTATTAAATTAAATTCATCTACAGATATTTTATTTTTAAAATTATTTAAAAAGCAACTTTTCTTTTCTGACATTGTTTTGAAATTAAAATTGGATGCTACTACAAATGATAGTAACTCTCCTACTGAATAAGGATCAAAAATTATCGAATATTTATCTGAATTAATTTTTTGTGGATTGATTGATTCTATGCACATCTTTTTTGCATCAGTTCCTATTTGCTCTGGAGAAAATTTTGATAATGTTCTACCACATGCATGGCCTATGCCTGATACTGGTAGTGTGCTCTGTTCTGACTCTGCATTGATGATCCCTGAAATGTATGTGGATTTATGATTAAAATTTAATCCCTTGGAATTACCTAACTCAAAATCTTCGCAAACTATGTTCAACGAACCCGTGATTGTGTCTATTTTTTTATTTTCTGATGAATTAATCATATTTTGAGCAATATCTGCTGCTTTTGAGCCTGAAATGTCCTTTAGTTTTTGATCAAATGTTCCTTCTAACTGCGTGACCTCTTTTTTATCTGGCAAGCCTCTCCAAAATTCTCTTGATTTTAGTTTTAGTGCTATTTTTAATCCTTCATCTATTGAGTCTGTAATTTTTTCTTTGTTGGTTGTTTGTATTGACGCTATTTTTTTCTGATGAATTAATCTAATCCCATAATTTTCATCAAAATTTTGTTTAATTTCTACAATTTCTGAATCTGTGATTCTAACTGTTGTGATATTTTTTTTAACAACCACCACCTCGCATTCGTCTACTTCTATATTGTTTGAATGAGTTAGTGCCCTCTCTAAGGGTGACAATTATTTTTCTCTTGGATTTTTGTATCTGAATTCATTAATTTTAATTAATTCTGCATATGATCCAAATTGTGAATAATCTGTAATCTTGTCTAATCCCTCTTCAGATTCATTTCCTGCTTCAAACTTTTTTAATATTTTATACTGTGTATTTCTTTCAGCTGGAATTCTTCCTATTTCCCGTGCCATTCGTCTTATTTCTTTTGGTCTTATCAATTGCCCGTGCTCTGAACCTGCTGATGTCGATATGCTCTCATTCATTAACGTCCCGCCAAAATCATTTGCCCCCCACATTAGTAACAGTTGTGACATTTTTTGACCTTCCTTTACCCATGACATTTGAATATTGTCTATTGAATTATTGAACATAATTCTTGCAATTGCATGTGTGAGTAAAACATCATTTCCACTTCCACCTTGCTGTATTCCTTCATGTAGTTGATGTTTGTACATTGGTGCTTCTGTATGGACAAAATTTAGTGGAACAAATTCCGTAAACCCTCCTGTCTCTTTTTGAATTTCTCTTAATTTTACAATGTGATTTACTCTTTCTTCAAGTGTTTCTAGATGACCAAACATCATAGTTGATGTTGTAGTTATTCCCATCTTGTGAGCTCCTTTGATAACCTCTTCCCATTCTTTTACTGTAATTCTTCCTGGAGATATTTTATCCCTTAATTTTTGATCCAAAATTTCTGCAGATGTTCCTGGCAGTGTATTAACCCCTGCATCCTTCATTCTTTTTAAAAATTCTATAATTGAAACATTTGATCTAGTTGCCCCGTAAAGAATTTCCTCAGGTGAAAATCCATGAATATGGATATCTGGAATTTCTTTTTTAATTTCTCTGCAAATACTTTCATACAAATCTCCTTTCATGTCTGGTGGTAATCCTGCTTGAATGCAAACTTCTGTTGCACCTAGGCTATGAGCTTCTTTTGCTCTACGTACAATTTCTTCTGTTGGTAGAAAATATCCTTCTTCTTCTCTAAAATCCCTACTAAATGCACAAAACCCACATTGCTTAATGCACACATTTGTAAAATTGATATTTCTATTAACTACATAAGATACTGTGTTCCCTACTCTTCTTTTTCGTAATTCATTTGCCACTAATCCTACCAGATGAAACTCAATTCCTTTTGTTTTGTACAGCTCTATTCCTTCTTTAGCAGATATTTCTTTTTCTGATAGTGCTTTGTTTAAAATTTCTGTTACTATTGGGTCTGTATTTCTAAACAGGGATTCTATATTATTTGTCATTTCCAATATTCCTCTTTTACGTATCCTTCTTCGTTTTCAATCACTGCTATTTTATCTCTTAACTTTTTACTAATAAAAGAAAAGAATTCTGGGTATACTGGAAACCTGCATTTCAAATCAAATCCTGCTTTTTTTGAATTTTCTTCCACTTTGTTAATTTCTGGCCAAGAAAATTCAGGATTCACAAAATCTGGTGTCAGTGGTGAAATTCCTCCCCAATCATTTATCCCTAGTTGTAAGAAACTTTGATATGATCTTGGGGATAGATTTGGTGGAATTTGTATATTCATTTGCGGTATTATGATCCTTGTCAATGCTACAATTTTTTTAAAATACTCTTCATTTGCTGACGGTGTGTCTTTCATTATTGTATCTGGTTTTGGATGAAAATTTTGTAAAATCACTTCTTGAATATTTTTATATTTTTCATGTAATTCTTTAATTGCCAATATCGAGTCTATGATTTCTTCTATCGTTTCACCAATTCCTACAAGGATTCCTGTGGTCATTGGAATTCCTAATTTTCCTGAATTTTCTAAAATCTTTAATCTGGTTTGTGGTTTCTTACTTGCAGCCAAATGGTGCGGCATTCCTTTTTTTGTCAATCTTTCACTAACATTTTCTAGCATAATTCCCATTGACACGTTTGTTTTTTTGAGCTCTTTCATTTCCTCAAAGTTCAAATTTCCGGCATTTGTATGTGGAAACAATCCTAATTCTAACGCCATTTCTGATGAATGCACTAGATATTCTGAAGTTGACTTGAATCCATTTTCTTTAAGCCACTCTCGTGCTTCTGGATATTTTTGTTCTGGCTGTTCTCCTGTCACAAAAAGTGCCTCAACACATTTGTATTTTTTTGATAATTCCAACAAATCTTTAATTTGTTGCTTTGACATTAACGATATTTTTTCTTCTCCTGGCTCTGCCTTGTATGTACAATATGAACAAGTATCCTTACAAAGATTAACAATATTGAAAAATGCTTTTTTTGAAAATGTAACTGAATTGCTTTTATTTTTTATTCTTAAATTTTGTGCAGTTAAAAATAGGTCATTTGAGTTTTTTATTGAATTTTGATAAATATCTATAATTTCTTGACGAGCAATGGGTTTATTTTCTAAGACGTTGTTAAGGATCTCAGATTTTAATATCAGATTAGTCATCGAAATAATTTTTTTGTGGATGTATTTATGCTTGTATCCGTTTTTTTATTGATTTGGTCTTTCTTGAAGTACAATTGTAACGTTTGTTGTTCTACCATCTCTTAAAACCTCTAAAACCATTTCATCTCCCACTGTTTTTCCTCTTTGAAGATGTATCAAAATATCGTCTATTTTTCTAACATCTATTCCGTCTACTGAGATAATTATGTCTCCTCCGATGGAATATTCTCTACCTTCCACTTCTATCATTTTATTTGATCCGATTAGACCTGCATCTGATGCTGGGCTGTCTTCTATCACTGTAATAATTAAGAACCCTAACGTATTCTCTAATTCCATTACATTTGCCATTTCTAAATCGATATCTGTTCCTGAAATTCCAATCCAAGGATGTTTGTATTTACCATCACTGATCAAAGTGGGTACAATTTTTGCAACTGTTTGTGACGGTATTGCAAATCCTACCCCTGTAAACTCACCTGTTGTTGACTGTATTGCTGTGTTAATTCCTACAATTTCTCCCCTCATATTCAACAATGGTCCGCCTGAATTTCCTGGATTAATAGCTGCGTCTGTTTGAATTACATCTGGAATTTGAAAGCCTGAATCTGATGGAAGCAGTCTTCCCATTTGACTAATAATTCCTGATGTCATAGAACCTGATAATCCAAATGGATTTCCAATTGCCGTTATTGGTTCTCCTACTTGTAGATTAGATGAATCTCCAAGTGATAACGGATTTAATAATTTTAAATCTGCATTAACTTTGATTACTCCTATGTCTGTATATTCATCAACTCCTATAATTTCTGCATTATATGATCTACCATCTAAAAATGTGACAATTGTTTTTGTTGCATCTTTAACTACATGTGCATTTGTAATTATGTGTCCCTTCTTATCAAACACAAATCCTGAACCTACGCCCCCAGTTTCATTTTCTGTTTGATTTCTTTGTATGTTGACTCTAACCACTCCTGGTTCAGATTTTTCAAAAATTTCAATTAACGATAGTGTTTTTGATTTTGTTAAAATTATGTTGTTAATTTCATTTATTTCATCTTGCATCTGTATTTTGTTTTCATTTATTTCATCTTGCATCTGCATTATAGTTTCATCTGATTCTGCTGGTATGATGAATACTGATGTAAATATGATTAATACAGCAATACTGCCTACCGTTGCGCCTACAAATATGCCTGATTTGTCCATACGATCGTTACTTTGCTATTTCTATGTAAAGGTATTACTTGTTTTTCTATATGCTAAGAGAACTTTGTGTATGGTCTTTCAATGAATAACTTCTTCCTCTCCATGATACTGATGATGTCCCTTTAGCTTGAATCAGACCTGTAAGAAATCCTAAACTTACTACTAATCCTCCTAGCGGTGCACATAGGGCATGAATGAGTTTTAATTTCAATCCCATTTTCACTTCAATTACAGCTCCTGTGTAAATTAACCCCGACGCAACTGCTGCTGAAGCATACAGTATTTTTGTTGGGAATGAATCTATTGGAATAAAATTTACAATTGCAAATACTGGAAATGGGATAAACAATAAAAATAACACTGCAAAAAAACTTCCAATAGCAATTTTTTCACTTTGCAAATAAAGTGGAATCATTAATCTTTTTAATGCATGCCATAGTGTACTTGAATCTCTTGCCCATACTGCATCTATGAGATGGTCACCTCGAACAATTCTCATTTTATGTCCTGCCTCTTTTACTTTTTTACCTAATGCTCCATCTTCAATTATTTCATGCTTAACTCCTTCATGCATTCCTACTTGCTCATATGTTTTTTTTGTAATGATGAAAAAACTTCCAAAAAAGTATGCTGCTTTTTTCTTTGGATTATTTACATTAATTGCTGAAAATCTTGTATGCAAAAATGTTGAGATCATTGGTAGTGATACTTTAGTTAAAAAATCAAATGTAAGTAATCTTGGAATCGCTGACAATGCATCTAATTTTAAACTATGTAGATGTGAAACTGCTAATGAAATTACTTGTTTTGAATGCTTTGTGTCTGCATCTGTAAATAGTAGCAGTTCTCCTGTTGACTTCCTATACCCTTCCATGCATGCCCAATTCTTTCCCATCCATCCCTCTGGTTTTGAATTTGCTGAAACATGTATGACTTTGGAGTTTTTATTTGCATATTCTGCAATTATTTTTCCTGTTGAATCTTCTGATGAATCATCGATTACTATAATTTCATAATTTTGATAATCCTGATCAATTAACGAATCTAAACATTTTCCTAAATACTTTTCTTCATTTCTTGCAGGAAGAATAATTGAAACTTTAGGTGTTAAATTATTTGTATTTTCAAATTTATCCAAGTACGGTGTTAATGTGAATGTTTCAATCATAGATTTAATTAGATATATCCATGCCCCACAAATTCCAATTAAAATTGCTGTAACTGCATAAATGATTATATCTATAATTAACTCCATAATTTATTTCTCAATTTCTTCTTTAATGCTTTTCATAGCTTGCTCTGTTCCGCTTTTAATATGATTTTTTATTATCGCAGTAAACATGTTCATCTTTCCTGATAATTTAATATCCCATTTTGTTTCCAAGATTACCGTATTATTTTTAGGAATCAACGTGATGATTTTTGTTCCATCTAGTATTCCTTTTGTGAATGTCGCTTTGATTTCTTCTTCAGGTTTTAATTGAATTTCTTGAAGGCATTTTTGATCTCTGAATGCTATTGTAATTTCTCTTTTGATAACATTTCCTTCTTTTGATAATGTCTTTACTTCTTTGGTACCTTTCCAAAATCTTGGTTCATTGTCTATGTCTGAAATAACTTCCCATACCTTACCTGCTGTGGAATTAACTTCTACTTGAACCACAATTATTGCCATCTTTAGTTAGATCCTTTTTGTATCAAATATATTAGATTCCACCCGCTGTTGATTCAGACTGTGGTGGGCCAATGCCTAAAATCCAGAACATTAACTCCGGTTCTAATGGCCTTGACCATTCTTCCATCACAGTCCCTTAAAATTTAAAAGAACACCATTTTTACTTCACATATGCCAAAAATTGAAACTTTTGACGCTAGTACTTTTTGGAAAAATGCATATGCACATCAGCGTGGGAAACTGTTAAAAAAAGTTAGTGTCCCTGATGATCAAATTATTGAAATGGTTAACAAAAAATACATGGAATTGCCAGCTGCTTTAAAATACGATATTGAAACTAGTGGAATCACAAAAAAAGAATTACAGTAATGCAAATTGATTTTAAACCGATAAACTTGGATATGTTATGAATACTGTTTCATATGATGACTTTGCAAAATTAGATCTTAGAGTTGCAAAAATTATCGCAACTGAATCTATTGAGGGTAAATCTAGAATCATAAAAGGTAGAATTGATCTGGGTGGAGATGATCAAAGGGATGTAATCATTGGCGGTGCACAATACTTTCAACCTGAAGACATTGTTGGAAAAACTGTAATCGTTCTTGCAAATTTGGAGCCAAAAACTATGGCTGGTGTTGAATCCAATGCCATGTTGTTAGCTGCAGATGTGGATGATAAACCATATTGGTTAACTGTCACTGAAGACGTTGCGTTGGGAAGCCCAATCAAATAATTTTTTTATAGATATTTTTTTAATTAATCGTAAACCATCAGATCTTTTTCTTCTAACAACGAATGAACATTGTTTACAGATCTGTATACTTCCGTTTCAAGTTTAGCACCGACACAGACAAGCTTTCCTGACGCAAAAATCAAAATGACTGTTTTTGGATCAAGCATTCTGTGAATCAGACCTGGGAATTGCTCTGGCTCGTACATGCTTCTTGGCAATGTTCTTGCAGCCTGTTCCAGGTTGACTTTGCCGCCAAGGTTAATTGAAGACACGATGTTTTGAATCGTAACAACTGCGTCTTTTTTTACTTTAATTCCTCCTTTTCGAAGTTGTTGAACTACTGTCTTTACTGCTTTTTTTGCCAATTCCTCTGATTTAGAACCTGTACATACCATTTTGCCTGAACTGAAAATCAAGGTTGCACTTTTTGGAACTTTTAATCTAAAAACTAGGCCTGGAAATACATCTGGATGATATTCTACGTCTGGAAATTTTCTTGTAATGTCGTTTAAATCCATTTTTTGATCTACTGATGCTGAGGCTACTACGTTAACTATGCTTATCATTGGTTTTGTTTGTGGCATGTCCAGTTTTTTTTCGTTCTACTATATAAAAGGACAATATGCTACCGTTTTTTGATTTTTCCCTCTTTTTTGACGAATCATTTAATTTAGATTTGAAAATATTTGTTTTTATTGAATTTCACGGATTTTGATTTTGATCAAATGTTCTCAATGAGTGATGAGACAAATCCTTTGATGATGTTGGTTTGGATTCTTCCAATTGTTCTTTTTGTATTTTATGGACAACACATTCAGCTTTTAGTAACTTCTGGTGAAATTAAAAAAGGGATTAAAAAATTAGATGGCTTTAGAACAAATTCTAAAAAAGAATTAATTGATTATGTCCAGAAGAGCACTTCTTCTAAAAATGATCCTACAAAAAAAATTGAACAATTTTTAGATTATTTTACAATAATGCCTGTTGACATGGATCCTAGTGGAATTGTGGATAAAGTACGACATACTGTTAGGTCAAGAGAAGAATATACTCGGAATCATGTAAAATCTATTTCCCCTGAACTTAGTGAAATTGAAATAAGTCGTATCCAAACTTTACTTGAAATTGCGTCCTCTTTACAAATGATTTACAAAATCGTTAATCATATGTTTTTGACTGCAAAAAAACAAAAGAACTATCCCTTAATTTTGCCTGTACAAATGATTCTTCCATTTCTTATGGAGCATGCAACTGCAATGAATGCTGCAATTTCTGCATTCAAATTGGGACAACCTCTTGGTGATGGGATTGGACCAATGGTGGTTGGAAAAATGATGTTAAATTCTGAAAAAGAAATTATTTCATTCCAAACATCTCTTTCAAAAGTACAATATGAAAACCGTAAACTATTTTTGCTTAAAGCCGAAGGCCCTGGTTCTACTGTTGGTAGACCTGATGACGCATTACAAAAAATTGTTGATAATAATAAAATTGATGCCGTAATTATGGTTGACGCTGCATTGAAAATGGAGGGTGAAGATTCTGCATCCGTTGCACGTGGATTTGGTGCGGCAATTGGTGGAATTGGAACTGAAAAATTCCAAATCGAGCACATTACTACTCAAAATAACATTCCTGTTTTTTCAATTGTTGTTAAACAGTCTGTAAAAGAGGCGATTACTTTGATGACTAAAGAAATCGCTGATCAGGCTGATAATGTACGCTCACAAGTATATGAAATGATTCTAGAAAACACTTCTGAAGGCCAATCTATTGTAGTAATTGGTGTTGGAAACACTGCTGGAGTTCCACAATGATATTTTCAAAGAAAGAAATTGTTTTGGCCTATACTGTTGAAAAATGTCCCAAATGTGAAAAGTCCCACAAGCGAGATTTTTCTGAGGGTGATGTTTTATTTACCATTTCTTCAAAATGTACTTTTTGTGACGGTATTACTATCATTGAAAAAATATTTGGTGAAATTTTACAAAAATGACTTTAATGAATTTTTTTATTTTGTAATTGGATAAATACAGTTAATTTTCTTAATTGAATGTTGGATATGAAAAATAAAATAAATCTATCTAAACAATATGCTATAAAACAACACAAAGGACAATATCGTAAAAATAACAAAACTCCTTACTGGTATCATTTACGCGATGTAGTGAATAATCTTGAAATGATGGGAATTGAGGATGAATCTATTTTATGTGCTGGATGGCTACATGATTCTATAGAGGACACTTCATCTGATTTTGACGATATTTCAAAATCTTTTGGTAAAAAAATTGCACAAATTGTATCTGATTTAACAAAAGAAACTCGTTTACCTAAAAATCAACAGGAAAAAAATTATCTATTACAACTATCTGCTTCTTCTTGGCAAGCAAAAGTTGTCAAATTTGCTGATATTTTGGCAAATATTTCTGATTTAAAAAATTCTGAATTAACCAAAAAAGAAAAAATTATTCAAGTTAAATATAAAATCAAATACCTTGGTGCAATTAAATCTGGAATTGTAAAAAATAAATCCAAAATTCCTAATTTATTTGAGGCTGAAACCTCGTTGAATCTGGTTCTTGATCAATATGATCAAAGAAAAATCACTTTGTTCTAAATTTAAGATTGCATGTTGGACAAAACCATGAAACTGTTTCACCTTGCTCTTTAAACATCAAGTTACCGCATTTTGGGCACGTTCTAATCTCTTCACTCATTTTTTTGTGTTATTGCTTTAGTTGTTACAGTAACTCCGCTTTCCATTGGGATGAATGTGTGTTCAGCCTGAGCCACTCTTTGTTCATTTACCTCTATTAGTATTGGATATGCTTGTACTGCTTTTTTCTTTATTAAAATATCTAATAATTCCCTAGCTTCTTTTTCTTCCCATTTTTTTGTAATCCATCTTAATGCGAATGGCAACATGTTGAAATTTTCCCAAATAAAATCTAATAATTTATCTGCTTCATCGTTCTTTGTTTTCTTTCTTGAATTTATGGCAAAAATATTTTTTATTGTTCCATTTCTTACAAACCCTCCTCCTTGTTCTGTTGTAACAAATGGTTCGCATGCATAAGCTGTATTCTCTGAAAGTGAAAATCCGCCAATTGACCAAATGTTTGGAATTGATCTTCCTGCATGAATTGTATATTGTTCTAATGAATGCCCACTAAGATTTGCAATTGGTTTGAATCCTTTTTGTTTAATTGTGGATTCTATTGTTCTTCCAATATCGCTTGCTTTTACACCTGTTTTTATCATGGACATTGCATTTCCTAATGCCTCTTCTGCTGCTTGAACTAATCCATCAAACTGCGGATCATAGCAAACCGTTACTGCCGTATCTGCAATGTATCCGTTGATTTGTGCGCCTAGATCAATTTTTACTAAATCTGTATCTTTGATTACAATTGGATCATTTGGCTCTGCTGTATAGTGTGCTGCAATTTCATTAATGCTGGCATTTACTGGAAATGCACACTTTGCACCTCTTTTCATAATTTCATTTTCAACCTCTTCGCAAATTTCATACACTGTTTTCCCTATCCAGTCTTTGACCCTTACCATTTCTCTAATTTCTGCTGCAATTTTTCCTGCTTTGATATAATCTTCCAATGGCATAATTTTCATCCTATATCTGCCTTTAAAATTATTATCTGTGAAGCTTAAATTGGGGCGTTTTCGTATTTCGCTGGGATCGTGGTCTAGCTTGGTATGATTCTGCGTTTGGGACGCAGAGGTCGCGAATTCAAATTTCGCCGGTCCCACTTAACCATTATCTTATTATCAAATTATTTGATACCCTTATTGTCGAGCAATGAGGATGAGTTAGAGAATTGATTTTGAATGAAATATACTACTAATACTGAGCTCGGCATGTTTTTATGAATTTGATTTAACTTATTTTTATTGAAATTTGAACGACGTGATATTATTTTAATTGCTGGGTTGATACTGGTAATGCTTGGGATAAGCCCATTTTTGGGTATTGCTTATTCGGCAATTATTGTACTTGGATTGTTTTTTGGAATCAAGATCTTTGTTGCTAAGAAAAACCAACTAATCCAGCAAGATGTGGGTGAGGGCATATGTATGGAGTGTGGTTCTAGAATTATTGATAAAAAATGCCCAAATTGTGATGAATCTTAGTAACAAGTTCTACGTATTTCTTAATATCTACTAATTTCCTTTATTTTTTATGATTTTAATCTCTCTGACTTTAACAAATAGCTCAACTTTTTCTCCATTTGATTTTAAAATGAGTCCTTTTCTCAATAAATATAGGAAATGCAAATGAAATACTCTGTTATTATTTTATTATCTTTGGTACTGATTGTCGGAATTTCTGCTCCTGCATATGCTCAAACAATTACTGATCATGTTGTGATTAATGAGGTTGATACTAATCCTCCTGGTGATGATTCTCAATCTATTTCTGAGTGGGTAGAGCTTTACAACCCTACTGATAACGATGTTGACTTGAGTGGCTGGAAAATTGCATCCACTACAGTATTGAAAAAAACATTAACTATTCCTGAAGGGACTGTGATTTCTTCTGGAGATTTTTTAACATTTGTTAATCAAAAAGTTTGGTTTACTGACACTGCTGAATTAATTGAACTAAAAAATAGTGACGGATTGCTAATTGATAAAACTCGTGAAGTTTTTGATCTTGCAAATGATTTTAAATCTTGGCAGCGAACCTATGATGGTTCTTCTGGATGGAAATTTACATCTTCTACAGCTGGTAGTTCTAATGGCAAATTGACTGAAGATGGTATTTCTTCAGACATTGTGATTACCCTTTCATCTGATAAACCTGTATACAATTTTGATGATGCTGCGGTACTTCAAGGAACTGTTTCAGAAAGAGTTTTTGTTGAAAAACCTTCTTTTCAAGCTGAACCCATTTTGATAAATATTTCAGGACCTAATTATGAACAAGCAGTTTCATTATACCCTGATTCTAATCTAAACTATGAAACTACTTTGAAATTAGTTCAAGTATTGGGTATTGAAGAGGGCAATTATTTTGTATCTGTAAATTATGCTGGTGTAACTACAAACACTAGTTTCTCTGTTGAATCTAAAATAATTGAAGAAACACAAGAAAGTGACTCCTCACTAACTGTGATGACTGAGAATTCTGATTATTTCCCAGGCCAATTAATCACTATTACTGGAAGTACTTCTGAAATTATTCCTTTTGAAAGTATACAATTCACTATTACTGATTCTATTGGTAATTTGGTTACTAGTGGAAATTTATTTGCATCTGATGGACAATTTCAAACTAGTATTTTTCTAACAACCGTAAATCCAATTTATGGCATTTACACTGTTGACATTGAGTATGGTGATCATGTTGAATCTACCACTTTTAACGTGGTTGAAGATTCTGCTGATGAATCTGAATCTATACTTCTTGTTTCAGATTCTATAGTTTTTAATATTGATAAATCTAAATATTTGCTTAATGACTCTATGACTTTATCTGGAACTATTGCCAATTTTGATTCTGGTAATACCATATACTATCAAGTTGTATACTTTAATTTCTCAGCCTCTGATGGAACTTCTCCAATGTTTACAGGTCATACTAAGGAAACTTCTAGTAATACTGGGGAAACTGTAGAATTCAAATTAACTGCTATTCCTGATGATTCTGGTAACTTTTCTATCACTGCTAGAATACCTCCTATTGTATTCTCTGAGGATGATTATGTTGTAAAGGCAAATTATGGCGGCCTTATTGCAAATCAATCTTTTTCTATTGTTTCTGAAATAGACTCTGATGTTCAAACCGATTCCACTGGTAATCCTGCCCCTTCTATTTCTGAAAAACCATCTGATATTTTTAGTGTGAGGACAATTATTGAAAAAATGAATCGCATTTCTGATGCTTTAGTTTCAATTAATACTGAAGAAAAAATAATTGAAAATGAATCTGTTAAACCTAGAGTTCTATCTGGCTCTATGATTACTATTGACAAAGGTGGTCAGTCTGATGTTAATTTACAAGTCATGTCTGAGTCTGGAATTTGTATAATTGGACCTGATGTTGAGTGTTTGGTTAGTGAATCTACAAGAAAACCTGGTCAAATATTTGATGTCGTTCAAGTAGATGGATTGAATCTTAATGTGAGATACAGTGGACCTGATGTCCTTTTAGAGAAATTTAGCATTCTTCCTACCTCCTCTGATGAATTTCTTCCTAACACCACTTGGAATGTTGAAGTGATTAAAACTGATGAAATTTCAAGACTTTACTATAAGATTACTTACAAAACTTTAGAGTAAATTCAAAATACTGATAAATTAATACTTGATTAAATTGAAATTACAAGTTTTAATGTTTTATCAAGACGATCCAAAAAAATGCACTGCTGCAAAAATGGTTAAGTTTGGTCTTGCCAAAAATATAAAAAAAATTGGTTCAAGGGGATTAGTTTTAGATCCGTTTTCAGAAAAAACTTTACTTCCAAAAGATAAATCTGTGATTAATTCTATTATTGGAATTGATTGTTCTTGGAATCATGCAGATCATGCTTTTTCTCAAAAATTTAATGGCATTAAAAGAAAATTACCTCCATTGTTTGCTGGAAATCCTGTAAATTATTCTAAATTAAATAAATTAACTACTGCTGAAGCCCTATCTGGTTCATTGTTTATTCTTGGTTTTAAAGAACAAAGTTTGGAATTACTAAATAAATTCAAGTGGGGTCATACTTTTTATGAATTAAATCAAAATCTTTTAAATGATTATTCAAAGGCCGAAAATGAAGAACAAATTAAAACTATTCTTAGTGATTACGGTTTACTTTGATATTTTATTTTTACGTATGCAATAACTACTATGACTGTTATGGTTAGTATAATTGGAATAATCCACACGTTATGATCTTCTTCATTTTCAATGTTTGATGTGTTTACCGTTGCACTTGGTAATTCCGAGTTATTTTTACTAACTAGAAAACTTGATTCATAGAAATCTGGTTTTAAAACTGAATTTGAAATTGCAAATACTTTGATACTGTTTGCCCCTGGTTGTAATTTTTTTGTTATCTCTGATGTTATTTTTATGGTAATTTTATTTTCTTTAACATTTAATTTTTCTGAGGCTTGAATTTTTCCTTTAGTATCAGTTAAAAAATATAATATTGAATCTGTGTTCTCTGTTTCAATTAAAATATCTTCTTTTTCGCCATATTGAATTATTTTATCCATCTCAATTTTTTTAATAATTGGAAATTGTGCGTTCTCAAACTCTGACCATTTTCCAATTTTAAATGGATATGATTCATCCTCAAATGTTTTTACTATGATTGTCCTTGATTCTGGAGAATACGATTCTAAATAAAATGGACCATTACTAATTACTGCGTGATTGTTTTTTTCAATCCATTCAATTGATGAATCATATCTATTTTCATAATATTGCCCCGTGTTTTCATTTTGTTTTAATGAATTTGGAATGAATCCTTTATTTTTATATTCTTGCAGATTTTCTTTAATTATTTCTGCATCTTTTGGAACAATTAATGATAACCAATTAACACTTTTAGCTGTAGCTCCTGATCTTGAAAATGATACCTTTCCATCTGTTACTGCTTTTTCCATAGATGATGTTATTTCCCATGGGATTGGACTCCATAAAGCGGCCCATTCCGCAATCTCATTTTCATCAAAATGCCAATAATCTACATAGACTTCAACTGTATCGCTATCAATTTGATTTATTCCTTTAATTGTTTCAATACTCTGTGCTGCTCTTGGTGTAAACTCTGTATCAAATGTTTTATCATTCTCATCATTTTGTGTTCCCCATTCAATTGTAAAATACAATGAATGTAAAATATCATTCATATCCATTGACTGCCCATTATGCCAATTACTAAATTTAAAATCAAATGTAACTTTACTTGTTGCAAGTGTGTTTATTGGAACATTGTCCCATTTTTGTGATACTGGATCCCACATTTTAGCCTCAATTGGAACTTTGATTTTTTCTTTTAATCCTAATGTTTCAACTTCCCACTGTGCTCTAACTGGAAATGTTTCTCCTGTAAATGGATGCTTGAATGTTATGGGGTCTGAAATTATTCCCCAGATTTGTCTACTGTATGTATCTGTTAAACCCATCACTGGATTCCATGCTCCTTGATAAATTTGCTTTACAGCAATTACCAATTCATTATCACTATTTTTTGCATTAATTGGAGTAAATCTGCTTGGAACGCCAGCTCCTAAATCATTAATCACTCCTTCCACATTTTGATTTACAACATATTGATCAACTTTACTTGCTAGGAAAATTCTTACTGACTCATTAATCCCTTCTACTACTGCTTCTTGAATTAATTGTGTTCTTTTTTCTACTGTTTCAAAACTTCCTTTGTATATTTCTTGAGTTAAATTATCTAGTTTTTTATTTTCATAATTCCAATATGCTGGATCGTTAAAACCTGGCATATTTGAAAACCATGGTGAATACATTTGGCTTAATCCTATTGAATCATATTTTACAAATGCAGAACGTCCCCATCCTTCTGTGTATATGTTCCATTTTGAATCTGCTGGATTTGATCCATAGACTACAACAAATGCTTTATTCAAATCACCATACTCTTTTTTTACTGTAAATCCCATATTTTCTAATTCAGCTGACAATATCTCTCCTATTGATTTTCTAACTGGATCATCACTTCGAATAAAAATTATTATTTCAATTTCATTATTTTCCATTTTCCATTTGTTATTCATTTTTACTGCGCCTTTTTCTATCAATGACTTTGAAATAATCTCTTCAGATAATGTTGGATTATATTTAAAATTGAATGACTCTAATTGTTTTATTATTGTAAGATATTCTGGATCAGTTGGCCCATAATATGATATAATTGGAGATCCATAGCCTCCCATCAATTCATTAACAATCATTTTTCTATCTACTAAATAGTTCAAGGCAAATCTGGCATCTTTGCTTGAAAATGGATTGAATTTTTCTGATTCTGCTGGATTCACTAGTAGACTATATGATCCTCCCGTGGAATCAAAAACTTTCAACCCTTCCCTTGATTGATTACTTTCTAATCTATCTGATGAAATTCTGTAATAATACATGTCAAGATTACCATTTCTTACTTCTTCTAATGCTGTATTTTCATCTAAATACTGAATAAATTTTATTGAATCTACAAAAGTATTTTTTTCTGCAAATACTTCATTATGTGTTATTATTGTGATTGAAAGAGCTAGTATGATTACTAGCATTTTTTTCATACCGTTGTTTCCAAATACTTCTAATAAAACCTATATCCTAATTTTTTGATATTCTAATTACCTAAAACCTATATTTCAGGTATTATGCAAAAATCATAATTGAAAATTTATCCAAAAATGATTGCTAGTTTAAATGGAATAATTCAAGGCGGTGTGTCTGTCAAGGATTTTTCTACTGTTACTGAAATTAATATGGATGACTCTGAAAATATTTTAAATAATTTTATTGACAATGGAATTGGAACACTAACTGATAATTTCTATCATTTTGAAGCTGGAGATAAATTAAAAATTGCCATCTCTTTCCTCCAGAATGGATTACCTTTAGATGAAATTTCAATCGCATTGGATTGGAGGGATTTTGAAGGTTTAACTGCTGAAATTTTATCTTCAAAAAATTTTGCCGTGATTAAAAATTTAATGCTAACAAAACCTAGAATGGAAATTGATGTTGTTGGAATTCGTTTAGGTATCGCAATATTGATTGATTGCAAGCATTGGAAAACATATAGTCAATCATCTTTGTCATCTGCTGTTCAAAAACAAATTGAAAGAACCAAACAATATGTTGCTAAAACTCCTGGATCTACGGCTGTACCTGTAATTGTTACTTTGCATCAAGATAAGATTGACTTTGTTGATAGAGTTCCAATTGTGCCTATTTTTCAATTTTCTTCATTTATTGATGAATTTTATGGTAATGTTGATCAAATGAAAACTATAGAAACAGACTAGTTATGAATAATCCTAGGCTGGCAATTACAAAAATTTTAGTAATTTTTAATGAATTGTCTAAAGCTTTTGAATAATCTTCATAGATGCTCTTACCCATAACTTTGACTTTGGTTTCATTTTCTAAAATTTCATATTTTGCTGGTGTGATGTTTGATTGTGAATTTTCTGCAATTTCACTAAACCATTTTGAAATTTTATCTGAACTTGTAATCAATCCTAATTGATAGTATCCATTTCTGTTTCTTGCTTTAACTGCTGCATAATGTGTATCTGACGTACAGATTTCTAATAAATTTTTTCCGTTATTTGAAAAGTTATCTATGATTTTCTCTCTAACTCCATTTTCCATGTTGTTGGCATCTGCCCATCCTAGAAAATATTTTTTATTGTTAATTTTTAGACATGTAATTCCTAATCCTCCCATTCCTATATCTTCTGCCCATACATCCATCTCTTCTGTATTTGCATATCCAAACTCTATTGGGAAACTATCTTTTGTAATTAATGAATCCAAACATGATTTAGCAGCTTTTAACATGTCTTCTCCATCTTCTTTTGAAATTTCTTCACCCATTGCATTGTGGCAATCAACAGTCATTATTTTTGTATAATTCCTATTATTCCCATACTGCTCGATTTCTTTTTTTATGTAATTAGGGATATCTTCCATTCCGTATGGTGATAACGATAGTAACAATAGTGGATTATTTCCAAAAAGTATCCCTGTAACTCTTGCTTTGTTAATTTGAACCACAACCGGTTCTGTGCATTTCATGCCTTCTTCTTTTATGTCAAAATTTTGCAAGTTATTTAGATAATTATCTACCTCATTTCTTGATGGTAGATTTAACGCATGATCTGATATGCTGTGCATTACCATTGCAGATGATGATAAATTTTTGTAAATTAGGTATGGGATGTTGCTGCCTCCTACTGGGTGATATGGTCCTGGATGTATTTCAGGTAATACCATTCTAAATTCTTTAGTTCCATCCTGTGACGATAATTTTATTTGAAATGTTGCAACTTTAGTTTCAGTTGCATGTTCTCCCATCAGTTCTTCAGCATCACTAACATCGTTACCCTGTGAAGCAAGATATGCTTGAATAGTTTTATGTGTACTTTTCATTCCTGGTCTTCCTGCTCTGTCTGTTACTGCTGACCATGCAGTTGCAATAATTAAAAATGTAAATCCATACCCTAACGCAATTGGGTTAGTCAGCATTGGAATCCATGATTCTTGTGGAATCAATACCAAAAACATTGCTAGTGGTTGAATGAATGCAATTGCCCATGCTTTTTTCAGACTTGCCCCCAATGTTGTTGTGTATAGGCCAATTCTAAAACTTGCAAAAAGTATCATTCCAAATGTAATGAAAAACAGTGATGTGTCTTTTGATAATACTACGCTTGCTAGTATTCCCATTAGAATTGTAACTACCCAAAGCATGTTTCCAAAAAGTGATGAATGCAGTGATTTTGAATATTCTTTTTTCTTTGCAAATTTTATATCTAGTAATTGCATTGCAGCCATTATTCCTAATACCATTGGTATCCTGTACCAAAATTCATTGAACTCTAAGTTAAGATATCCAAAATACGTTGCAAGTACAATCACTATCCCTACAACTAATGAACCCACCAGTGAAAAATACTTGGATCCTGGATTTACTAAAGTAAGAGAAAATCTATCGTGTATTTTTGAAACGTCATCTGATTCTTGTTCCATTGTTTTTTCACGGAGTTAAAAATAATTCCATTACCCATGAAACTGCAATTAAGCCAATTGGAATTGAAACTACTATTTTTGGATCTATCTTGAAACCTTTTGTTTCGTCTTCAAAGAATCTCATAAGACCCCCACTTGATGCTGGAAGTGGAGCTGCTTTATCTGCCATTATGATTCAGAAAAATAAATTTTAACGTATAAACTTTATTATTGTTTTTTGACTTTTTCCATCATTTCCAGTACTAGATTGATTGATTTTAGTATGGATTGCTGTTTATCGTGATCAATTTCTTTCTCTAGCTCTTTTGATAGTACTTCTAATTTTTTCTCTAGTGTTTTTTTTAGTGGGTTTTGACTTTTTACTTCATTTTTCTCAGTTACTATTTTTCTTTTTTCTGGTGCCCTTCCACATTTTGTGCATAATGCCTGCCCATCTTTCATTACTCTTACTCCCTTACAATATGGACATGGTTCGCTTAGCAGCGTTGCCCCATTTAGTAGCATTTCAGCAGCTTTCTTTCTAAGTTCTTCTGACATTGTTTTTTTCTTATTTTTCTATTTAAAAAATCTGATTGTTTTGATTTTCTATGTTCAAAGAAGGCTTAATAGTCCGTATCCTTGAATTAATTTCGAACATATGGCAGTAATTTGTAATACTTGTGGTCTTCCTGAAGACTTGTGCGCATGTGGAGAACTTGCTAAAGATAGTACTAAAATTATAATTCGTTTGGAAACTAGAAGATTTAAGAAAAAAGGTACTATGATTGAAGGGTTAGATCCAAAATTAAATAATTTGGAAACTGTTGCAAAAGATCTTAAAAACAAGTATGCTTGTGGGGGTACTGCCAAAGAAGGCTATATTTTCTTACAAGGTGATCATAGAGATACAATCAAGGAGACTCTTGTTCACTTAGGTTTTGCAGAAGATACCATAGAACTTCATTAGAACAAAATTGCAAAAACAAAATAAAATAATTCAATTACTTGGTATTCCTTTCACTGCTTTACTATCTATAATTTTTGGGTTGCTTCTAATTTCTTTTCCTGTTGGAATTTATGTTGTATTTGAAAGTGACATTGGTGATGACATTCATTATGATTACCCTATAACTCATTTAGATATTTTTAATCAAACTGATTTTTATCAATCTTCAATTGATGTTACCATAGGTGACGCGTTTGTTATTTTGTGGATGTTTTATCTGGTTATTTTTGTAATTGCAATTCTTGGACCTAAGCAGCATTTTCTAAAATCTATTTCAGCTCTAATTTCTATGGGCAAATATGATGCCAAATTAAATTATATGTTTGCTATGACAAAATGGCTATCCATACTGATTCTGATTTCTGCAATAATTAATTTTATTCAGGAATCCTTTGGAATTGTTACTGTCCCTCCTCTTGGAGGCAATAGTTTGATTCAATTTTTCTACGTATCTCTTGCCCCTCTGTTGGAGGAATTTGTTTTTCGTATAATTTTAATTGGAATTCCATTGTTTGCCTTGTACTCTGCTCGAGCTTCAATACGTTATTTTTTAAAATGTTTGTGGGCTCCTTCTTCATTGAATATACTTGATTCTAAAAAAGCAATTTTATTGATTATTTTTGTCGGTGTTTTATTCGGATTTTCTCATATTGCGTTTAGTGATTCTTGGAGTGAGGGTAAGTTTGCTCAGGCAACTGCAGGCGGTATAATTCTGGGTTGGGTGTATCTTAGGTATGGTATTGTTGCTTCTCTGTTAATTCATTGGGCTACAAATTATTTTATTTTTGCATACGCCCACTTTATTTCTCAAATTAATTATGTTCCTTTAGAACTTGCTTTTACTAACCCTCTAATGTCCTCCTTGGAATGGATATTCTTGTTTTCTGGAATACTGGGAACTTGTATTTTGATTTTAAATAAATTTTATTTAAAAAAATCTTTAATTTAGAATTTTTTTAATTTTTTCTACAAGATCTGGTTTTTCATTTTGTTTTAAAAACAACTCTAAATCTTCTTTATCGTCTATGTCTAACATTATTCGTTTAACAAATACCATTGCAACATTACGTGTGTGCTCCTTTGCTGTAGCCATGTGATTTCTATAACTGTCGTCATCATAATGTGTCTCCATTAAATTTACTGGCATTCTTACAAGTGCATTTGTTCCATCAAATTTACGTGATGGGACTATTATTGCAAAATTTGGATGTGTTTTGTAATTTAACATAAAATCAATGTCTTGTGTTTTGATACCTGGTATATCTTGGGGAAATATCATCGACGCCACAAAATTATTTTCTAATAGGTATTCTTCAGCTAGAGACACTGCTTGATTTACGCTCTCTTCTTTTTCATCAATTATTATTACTGCATTAAATTTTTTAGCAATTTCTATGGCTTTTTTTTCTTTTGTTACTATGATTATTTTTTCAATTTTAGGCGATATTGATAAAACTTGTAATATTTCTTCTAACATCACTTTACATAATTCTTCTATTTTTTCTGAAGGTAACTGTAAACGTGTTTTCGCATTTGAGAATGTTTTTACTGGAATAACTGCTGCTGTTTTCAAATTAAACGTGCACTTGTTTTAAAATGAAATTTGCTAATGCGTCTTCTGCCAATTTATTCTTCATGGTAATTTTTGTATCATATGCTTTCATATCCAAGTCTTGAATTTTACTAACTAGCGCTTTATCTTTTGTATCTACAATTACGTTTGAGCACACATCTGAATACATTTTTGCTAATCCGTATGCGTTTGATTCTATTCCTGCTGCTTGCATGTATTTTGCTGCCGGACCACTAATTGAGTTCTCTCCGATTAATGGACTTACTGCAACAACTCTTTTCTTAATTTTTGATAATTCTTTTCTAATTCCTTTAATTTGTAACATTGGTCCAATTGATGTTAGCGGGTTTCCTGGTGCTAGTATGACCATGTCTGCGTCATGTATTGCATTTATGGCTTCAGGATTTGGCCTTGCTTTATCTGATCCGATATACTGAATTCCTTCTACTGGATCCATTCCTCTATGTTTTACCCAATATTCTTGTAAATGCAATTCTCCTTTGTTTGTAGTAATTCTTGTCTCTACTGTGTTATCTGTAACTGGAATTATGTTTGCAGTAACTGCAAATTTTTTACACATCCATTTTGTAATGTCGCTGAGGTTTTTTCCATTTTTTAACATATTTGTTCTAATCAAATGTGTAGCTGCATCTCTATCTCCCACGCCAAACCATGTCTCTTCACCAAACACTTCCATTTGACGTAAAAAGTTGAATGTATCTTTTTTAATTCCCCATCCCTTGTCTTGATCAAGTAGATCTGCTAAACCGTAAATTATTGTATCAATATCTGGGCATACGTATAGTCCGTATAGCCAATAATTATCTCCAACATTTGTAATGACGTTTACTTTATCATGTTGTGCAACTAAACCCCGTACTAATTTGACGGAACCCGTACCTCCTGCTAATACTGTAATCATATCATATCCCTAGAACAGATATACTATATCCGTTACTCCATATTACTTTTTACAAGATCCTTATTTCGTTAAATTAGCATTTATCTTAGAAATTAGCATAAGTTTATTACGGTTATTCGGAGGCTTTTAGTCGTGGCTAAGGCTATTATCCTAACTATTTTACTTGCTGGTCTTATTGTTGTTGGTACAAGTGCTCCTGCTTTTGGTGCACAATTAGACACTAGAATTAATCCAAATAATCTTGAATCTCCATTTAAGATGAGTTACCTCAAAACTATCTTTATTGAATATCCAAACGGCGGTGTTTTGTTTGATGAACTTAGTACAAGTCAATGGACTGTATTTGGAACTGCTGACTCAACAAACCCTGGAGTCCAAGAATTGATGCGTGATCTAAACAATGGAATTCAATCTGATGGGAGTCAAGCAAGAGTTTCTGACTTGAATGTTACATATGAATTTCAACTAAAAGGCAGAAGTATTCAAACATCTATTGATTACCGTGTAGTTTTAGAGGGAACCATAACTGATTATATTATTACAGAAGATTCACAAAAGAAATTAGTTGATTTAGGATGGAGGGGATTGACAACCACATCCCCAATTACGATTGATGGAATTGAAATTAACATTCCTCTTGGTGTT
Organism: Candidatus Nitrosopumilus sp.; assembly: GCA_028351415.1. Classification (GTDB taxonomy): domain Archaea; phylum Thermoproteota; class Nitrososphaeria; order Nitrososphaerales; family Nitrosopumilaceae; genus Nitrosopumilus. The sequence goes on along the minus strand of JAOMJV010000004.1, from coordinate 33,730 downwards.
CTTGAAACTGAAGAACCTATTCTCTATAATACATTTGTAGGAACTGAAGCTGAATCTGTTCTTAATCGAGAATTAATTAACGCTGATTTTATTTTAGAACAACCATTAACTAATTGGCATTTCTTGTTTGACCCAACTGGAATTAATGCAGATGCTAGTCAATTCGGATTAGATGAATCAATTGCAGGATTTGTTATATCTAGTTGGACTATGGGTGAAAGTAGTATTAGAGAAGGCAGACAAGTTGAACGTATTTACGAAGCTGAAGTAATGGCAGATGAAACTTATACTATAAGAAGTGTTCAATCCACTGATACTGCAAACTTGTCTTCAGTTGGATTTGGTGCTTTAGATATTTTGGATGGTGTTGAAATTATTGGTGTCACTCCAACTCCTCCTGATGATTACATGACAACATCCACCGGTGGTTTTCCAATTATGATTATCTATGGCATGGCTGGATTGGCAGCTGTTGGCGGTATTGGATTCTTTATTATCAGTAGCAGATCCATGAAAAACCAATCACAAGGACAACAAGGAATTGACCCTGAAAATCTTGTTGGATATCAAACAAGTGCATCTTCTGGTGGATATCAAACCAATAGAGGTGAGGCTCACTTGAAAGATGACACTGATTATGCACAAACAAGAAGTGTTTATGAGGATACTCCGCAAGAAACCCTCCCGCAAGAAACCCTCCCGCAAGAAACCCTACCACAAGATACTGTTCCACAAGAAACTACTCCTGAACAAACAATGCCTTCTTCTGGTGAAGATGCTGCATGCGGTTGTGCTGCATCTGTAGAAATTGGAACTGAGTGTGATTGTGAGATGCATGGTTCATGTTTATGTGATGCAACTTGTCAATGCAATGCAGATATTTGTAAAGAACAAGTTCGTGAAATGAGTTAAGATTTTATCAATTCTGTCATTCAATTTTAAAATAATATAAAAAAAATAATATAAAAAATATGTGTGCTGGGAGTAACCCTCCTTCTGTTTTCACGATATTTCGCTTTGCAGCCTACCTGAACCTGGTACAGGATCCTATGGTTCTGTTTGGCTTTGCTCCATGTGGGTCGTCTGTTTCATTCCTTTTATGGAAACCTCAGGTTTTCACCATCACTGTGCGCCATATTGGATTCTTTTCTGCATCGTTGCCAACCATCTCTGGTTATCTATCTCCAGATCACATTTCCTGTATGGAGGGAGGAGTTTCCTCTGCCGTAGCAGCGTGTCGTGCTCCAGCTCACATGTTATTGGTATTTTGTAATGTGATTTGAATATTACTTTGCAGGTTTTGTGCCTATGATGAATAATGTCCCAAATTCTTTTTTCCATTTTTCATTACTTTTCAAATCTTTGATTTGTTTTGTTGTTGTTATGAAACCCACATTTTTAAAAAATTCTTTCCATTCTTTTTTTGAATGTAAATGCATTTGAATTTTCATTACACTTGCCCATTTTGTTGTGGCTTTATTCTCTGTGTAAAAATCTGTACCGCAGAAGAATTTACCTCCTGGCTTTAGTAATTTGTAAATTTTCTCAATTGCTTTTTCCATTGAATCTGCATAGTATATTGATTCCATGGCAAAAATAAAATCAAATTTTCCAGTATATTTCCATGACTCTACATCTGTATACACAAAACTTTCTTTATTGTTATTTATTTTCTTATTTGCTTGTATGATCATTTTTTTACTTTTATCGATACCTATTGCTTTTCTGCATGTTGACATATCTGATACATATCTTATCACCCATCCATTTCCACAACCTACATCTAAAAATGAAAAAGGTTTGTCAAATGAAATTTTTTTCAAAAATTTTAAAACATTTATGCCGTGTCCTTTTTCCATTGATTCGGCTTTTCCATTGATTGCCCAATCATCAAATTTTTTACTTACATTATCCATGATTAATTCAATTTTTTTATTCAATTATAATCTTCTTGATACAGATCATTGATACTGATCATTGATTCGAATAAATTCTTCGTGCTTGTTATAAGTAATTTTAAATAAATTAACTTGAATAGAAATTGCCTGACGAATCTTGTAGAAATTGTGGTGGATGTCTTATTGAAGCAACAAATTGTTTACATTGCTTCAAATCAACATCCATGATTTGTACGACATGCGCTACATTGACTTGTGAGCAATTTCATTCGTTATGTATTCCCAAATCGACCAATCAGACCGTATCTGTGCCTAAAATCATGTCTGGATTCTGTATTATTCCAGTCTCCATGGCATGATTTTTTAAAATTATTAAAAATTTTTACTGGTAAATTATTTACCTTTAACTAAATTGAAAAGTTGTCTGACTGCTAATTTTGGATGATTCATTGCTAATTTGAGCATGTTTGATAATCCAAAATCTGCTTTTATAAAATCTAAAAATTCATCCGTTTTTAATTCGTTAATTATGTCTAGTTCTTTATCCCATTCTTTATCTGATAAGCCAATCCATCGGTCTTGAACTTTTCCTGCAGAGTTAATTTTTGATTCAATTGCATTTCTCCATTCTTCTTCATATGGGTACAATGCATCTTTGTCTGTCTTTTTATTTTTTATCGCATCTGATGCAACTTTACCTGCAACTCTGCCAAATTTTATTGCATATCTGATTCCCTCTAAAACTAATGGGTTTGCTTGTCCTGCCGAATCTCCCACTAAGATCAAATTATTAAAAACAGTTTTTCGTGATAAACCATCGTTTGGAATTAAACCATAATGGAATTCTATTGGTGTTATTTTTCCTAATTTTTTTATTGGCCCTAATTGTTTATCAATAATTTCTTTAAGTCTTTGAGTTGGGTCTACATCTGATTCTGGTTTACCTACTCCTACTCCAATTCTTACAATATTATTTCCTAATGGAAATATCCATGCATATCCTGCAGGCGTATATTCTTGTCCTACCATTAACCACCATGTATCTGGATCCGCATTTTCTACCGTTGCTTCATACTCTGCTCCTGCTCCAAATCTTTTCCATTGTGTGACAAAACCCATTGCTTTAGAAATTGTAGAAGTAAATCCTGTAGCATCAATAACTATTTTTGAATTAAATGTTATTTTCCCGTTTGGTCCTGTACCGCTTACACCTATGATGTCATTGTTTTCATTTTTGATAACTTCGTTGATGCTAATTTTTAGAAAAATATCTGCTCCCTCTCCTTCAGCTTCATGCGCCAACCATCGATATGTTTTTCTTACATCTAATACTGCTGCTGTTGCAATCGAATCCTTGATTGTTACTTCATTATTTGGTGAGACAAACGAAAAATTCTTAATTGGATTGTAACAATCATCTGGAATTCCAAATTCTTTGATACTTTCAATCCATGTAACTCCACTTGTTCGTACTGTTTCAGCAATTGAATTTTCTTTTTCAATTAATGCTACCTTTATTCCATTCTTTGCAGCTGCAAATGCTGCTGATGATCCCGCTGGTCCTCCTCCTACCACCACTAAATCATAATTATATTCTTCAGGCAATTACATTCAATGATAACTATCTAGGATATAATTTTGAGGAATATGTGTAATTGTTATTTTTTTAACACTGGTTCGCCTGCAGTGTCATTTTCCCTTTCTACATCAAAAGTTTCCATGTGTGCTAGATCTCTGTGCATATAGCTGTGTGTTTCACCCTTTATTTTTCTACAGAATTGCGAATGAATTTTTCTCTCAACTTCTAATGTTGTTTCATTTTCATGAAATAGGCGTTTTCCACAATCTTCACATCTAAATTCAGGCATGAATCTTGTCTATCTCAAATCTATTTAGATGTTTCAGAATTATTTTATGGCTGATCTATCTTGTATGTATGCATAATCCTAAACTTTAGATGTTTCAATATTGTCTGTAATCTATGTCTGAATTTAATATTATTTCTTTTTTTATGTGGAGTGTAATTACGGGAATTACAATGTTAGTTGTTGGATTTTCTTATCGTAGATATTTAAAGAAAAATAACCATTTTTTATAATTTTTACAACATATTGTTTATTTTTTTAATATGCTGTATAATTCCTGTATAGTCTAAATCCCCTAATCCTTCTTTCATCGCATTTTCGTAAATCTCTTCAGCCTTAGTTATCATTGGTAGTTCTATTCCTAAATTCATAGATGCATTTGTCATAGTTGTAATGTCTTTTTTTAAATTTGCTAGCGTAAATGTTGCATCATACTTACCTTCTATCATTTTAAATGCTTTATTTTCACTCATTCCTGTTTTAAAATATGTTGAATTCAACACTTCCAAAAAGATCTTTGGATCTACATTTGATTTTTTAACCAATGTAATGCCTTCCGATAATGACAGTGCTAACATTGTGATTTGTAAATTCATTGCAAGTTTAATTGAATTTGCTACTCCTTGTTCTCCTAGAAATAATACTTTATTTGCAATTTTTTCAAATACTTCTTTACATTGATTGAAACTATCTTTTGATCCTGACGCCATCATCACTAATTTTCCTGTAATTGCAACATTTGGGCCTCCCATAACTGGAATTTCTAATTTTTTAATTTGATATCGTTCAAATTCTTTTGCAATTTTTTTTGATTCAACTGGATCAATTGTACTCATATCTGCAACAATTAATTTATTGTTTTTGCCTTCTATGATTCCATTTTTTCCAAATGATATTTCTTTTACAGCTTCTGCATCTTTCACTATAATTATTATGATTTCTACTTTTTCTGCCATCCCTTTTGGTGACAATGCAACACGTGCACCTTTTTTCTCAACTTCATTTGTTTTTCCTTGAGTTCTATTGTATACTGTAACGTCGTATCCTAAATCTAGTAAACGTAAAGCTACAGCGTTTCCTAAAATTCCAATTCCTATGATGCCTACTTTCATTGAATTACTCCTAAATTATTTTTAAAATTAATGGCGTTCTTCATTTTGTATTTCCCATTGAGAATTACCCAACCTTGATACTGAAAATTCTAATTGTCCAATCGTTTTATCTCCTTTCTTTACTTTGGCGAAATCAAATTTCTTTAATTTAAATAATTTTTCTTTTGGCTTGTATCCTCCTTCAATTACTTTAATTTTAAATTTCTTACTTGCTTTAATGATCATTTTTCTTGCAATTTGAACATCTCCCATCCATGAAAACATTTCAAAACGTCCAAAGTTTTTTGTAGAAACTTCATAATTGTATAATCTTGCTTCTAGTTTGATATTTTGTATCTTTGATTGTTCATTTAACCATCCTACTATTTGTTTTCCGTGTCCTTTTTCGACTCCAAATGTTTCAGAATTTGCCATCTCTTTTTATTTATAATTTTAATCCATAATAATCATTTTCAAATGATTGATAAACTAAAATATTCATTAATCTCTGAAATTTTATGCTAACAATTGATTGCAAGGAAGTATTATCTGTTCAAAATGAATTACTAGTTTACGTTGCAGATAAAGTTGAAGCTATTCCTACTTTGAAGAATCGTCAATTCACTCTATCGACTTTTGATGATGATGCTATTTTGGATGTTGAATTAGTTATATCTGCAATCAAGGAATATTTTGATTCTATCCATGAAGGTTCCAATTTTGCTGTGATTTCAAATAATGATTTTATTAATATCACTTCTATTTCTGGGAAAGTAATCGAGAGGGATCCTCAGAAATCCCCTGATAACATGTTTTCATGCACTCATTGTGGATTTATTACTAAATATCAAGTTGAACTTAATGTTCACATGCGAATTCATTACATGTAATTTGATTTTAGAATTACGTGAGAAATTTAATAATTACACAATACTGATTAATCTAACTTTCTTGTAACATGTTCTCTGCTGATATTATAATTCATAAATTTGTTAATTGATTTAGAAAAAACCTTCTTACAATTTGAATACATTTTTTTAACTCATTTTTTTATTTTATTTCATGAATAAAAAAGGTGTAATCTTAGGTATGCTTGTAATCTCTCTAATTGCTGTAATTATCACATCTATGTCTTCATCAACTGATGAATCATTTGATGTTGATATGACTAGAACTCATGGAAGTATTTCTACTGCACTAGGTTCTCCTATTTTGGGTGATCCTCTAGCTCCAATCACTATTGTTGAATTTGGTGATTATCAATGCCATCAATGCTACAATTGGTTTCATGATACTAAGCCTATGATCATGCGTGACTATGTTGAAACTGGAAAAGTAAATTTAGTTTTTGTTGACTTTGCATTTTTAGGTAAAGATTCACCAAAAGCAGCTCAGGCAACTTATTGTGCAGATGATCAAAATATGTATTGGGAATATCATAACTCACTATACACTTCACAAGAATCTAAAATTGATAATGGGTGGGCAAGTTCTGAAAGATTGAAAGCTTTTGCATTTAATTTGAATCTTGATATGGACTTATTCAATGAATGCCTTGATTCTGAAAAATATTCTAAACGTGTTCAGTATAATTCTCAACAAGCACGAGATAACGGTGTCCGGGGCACTCCTGGTTTCTTTATAGTAGATTCTGATTATAATCAAACACAAATTGGTGGGGCACAACCGTTTTCTGTATTCCAGAAAATTTTGGATTCCATGATCTAAATGATAGAAATCTTTAAAGTTGTTTTTTCTAATTTTAAATTTTTAATCTTATCTGTAGTTATTTTTTCATCTATGTTGACGATTTTATTACTAATTTCTGAATTTATTTTTTTAGAACCCTATTTTGTGAGTCATATTCCTTCTGGAAGTGAATTAGGATTTATTTTAATTGTAGTGCTTTCTGGATTATCTGCATTGGTGATTCCTATGAATCTATTTAGAATAATTAATCTTAAAAATTCCAAACAAAAAATGAGTGGAAGTATATTTGGTACTATTGTGGGTTCTGCTGCAGGCGCATGCAGTTGTGGTCCTATTGGGTTTGCTGTCATCTCTACTTTTGGCTCTGTTGGTGCAACTGCCACTGCGTTTCTAACTAATTATGAAATCCCAATTCGAATAATTGCTATTGGAATTCTTGTAATCACTTATTTTACAACGATCAAATCTCTCAAATCTGAATGTAAAGTCCAGTTTTAGTTTTAATGAATTAGAAATTACCACTTAGGTAAATTTTTGTAACCTTAGAATGTATCATCAAGTCAATATACTATTGATTGTGACAATAATTTTTGTTCCAATTCGTCCAAGCCGAAGAAATTCAGATCCTGATGAAATAGACGATTCTGAAGACTGATTTTCTATTCCTATTTTATCTTAAAATTATTGAAAATTTATTATTGCGTTCAGATATTTATTTAGCATTTTTGGATTGTTTTGTATGCAAAATTGGAATCTTTTCGTTGCTATTTTTATTATTTCTAGTCCTATTCTTTTTGCAATAATCGCATTTCCTGATTCTATTGCTTGGAGTTGGAATGAAGGTCGTGGTGGTTACTTTTTTGCACTTGTTTTTGTAATTGCTGAATTAATTGGTTTGAAAATTGTTATTTCTAAAAAACGATTACTTTCAGTAATTCCTCTTGCATTATTGACAATTGGTTATTTACTTTCATTAGAATATGGTTTAAGAGAATACATTATTGAATCTGCAACACAATTTGATGTTCAATTAATTTATTCTTGGACTTGGATGTGGGATTTTGTAGTAATGGCAATTTTTATTGTTGCTGCATTAACTATTTTCTTTGGAAAGCGTTGGATTAGAATTGCTCCCGCTGGACCAATATTTCTTGCTGGAACTGCAATAATTCTTTCATTGGATGCATTCTTTCCATATGACACACTTGGTCCATTACAATACATTGTCCCATATTTTGTTCAAGCTAATGTTTGGATAATCACCTTCCTTGATCTTGGAACTGCAATTGCACGTGATAATATTATGTTTTTACGTGGTGATCATGGTTCAATGGCACTTCAAGTTTTCTGGCCATCAGCAGGTGTTCATAGCATTATTATTTTTTCACTTGTAATTGGAGCATTTATGTTAAAAATGAATATTCCAAGAAACCGTAAAATTATTTATTTTGTTATAGGTATTATTGGAACTATAGTTGTTAATCTAATTCGTATTTTTTCCTTATCCTGGTATGCCCTTAAAGTCACTACTGATCCTGTTGCATGGGAAGAATATCATAAAATTGCAGGTGAAATTATGTTTTTGCCTTGGTTGTTTGCTTTCATTCTTGTTGTAATTGTTATAGAATCTAGACGTCTAAAAAAATTAGAATCAAAAAATATTAAAAATTAAATTTTTTTAAAAATAATTTGTAATGTTACTTTGTCCTTTAATTTCTGAAAGATCTGCAACTTTTACTCCTAATCTTCTAATAGTAATTGTCTGATTTTCTAATGCTTCTAATAGTAATTGTCTTGAATTTCTTTCTAATTCTTCTAAATTATTAGTTGAATTTCTTAACATTCTTGATTTTGATTTATTTGTTAAATCTGACTGTATAAAATAAATTCCAATCGATTTAAACATTTTATTATTTTTGATAATTACATCGTGTACTTGTTTACATAATTCTTTTAAATTTTCTAATAGAAATTCATAATTTTTTGAATCTTTTTTTAAAGTTGTCATCTTACTATATTGTGTGCTATCTTCTTTTTCTTTTACTGGTTCGTTATCCACTCCTCTGATAGCATTGTACATGTAAGTTCCATTTTTTCTTCCAAATTCTTTATTCAATGTAAACACATCTATTTTTTTTAAATCTTTTATTGTCTCCATATTCATTTCGCTAAATTTTTCTTCTGTTTTTTTTCCAATACCTGGTATGACTCTAATTTCTAATGCTTCTAAAAATTCTTTAACTTTATTTGGTTCTACAACTGTTAAACCATCTGGCTTTTGATAATCTGAAGCTATTTTGGATATTAATTTATTTGAAGAAATCCCTATTGAACAACTTAATTTAATTTTTGTTTTAATTTCATTTTTGATTTGCTGGGCTAGGTGTTTTGCCTTTGTAAAATCTTCTCCCACTCTTTTTGTAACATCTAGATATGCCTCGTCTCTTCCAACATATTCAAAAATATCTGCATTTCCTTTCATTATTTTCATTGCCTTTTCAGTCATTTCAGAATAATATTCAAAATCCACTGGCAGAAATACTGCGTCATCTCTTTGCTCAAGTCTTTTTTTTGCAAATGATATTGGTATGCCTGATTTAACCCCGTATTTTCTTGCAGTATAATTTGCAGTTGCAATTGCTCCACTATCTCCGCCTCTGTCTGAGAATACACAAACACACACTGGTTTTGTTTTTAATTCTGGGTTTCTTACTTCTTCACATTGTGCATAAAAATAATCAAAATCTATGTGGAAAACTATTCTTTCCAATATTAGATCTATGTCAATTCGATTATTATTGTATTTTGCATGAATTTTAAAATTGAATTTAAACTCCTAAGTTAATATCTAAATATTGAGATGATTCACTATCTGTATGGACTATCCTGTATCTGCTGATGAAAATGGCGTAAATTTCAATCCTAATAACATGGAAAAAGAAAAACTCTATCACTGTATTTTTAAGAATAAAGCTATGCTGGTATTCAAAGATTCCCAAGACATGATGAATTGTTATGAAATTGAACAACCTGATCTGGTTGAACAAATTAAAAAATGCACTTCAGATGATGCCCTTGAAAAATTATTTCAAGACTATTTAGAAGGAAAACACCTCAAAAACTAAATAAACGATAAAATCATCTGCATATAATAGGAATTTAAAATTGAGCAGTAATAAGAAATCAAATGATGCAGAGGATATTTTATCAGAATTTGGTTCTAGAACCAATTCAGAACCGGAACCTGTAGCAGAACCAACACCGGAACCTGTAGCAGAACCAACACCGGAACCTGTAGCAGAACCAACACCGAAAATTGAAACTACTGAAGAACGTAATGTTATTTTTATTGGAACTAAACCAATAATGGACTATGTTTCTGCAACATTAACTCAACTTTCAACTAGACCTACAATTACAATAAAAGCTAGAGGCAAGCGAATTACACAAGCAGTTGACGTTTCACAAATGATTGCTAAAAGAATGGATGCTGTCGGATTTGTAATTAGCGATGTTAGAATTTCTTCTGAGTTGCTTACATCGCAGGATGGAAAAGAACGTAAAGTTTCTAATATGGAAATTGATATTTCAAAAGAATAATTAACAAATACTGTTTTAACTATTTTTATAATTTTTATTGTTACTGTTATTTTTTAAATTTCTTTTTATACTGTAGAAAAAATAACTTTTTTGAATAAATATTAATTTATGAATGACATCTAATCCCAAATTTTGTAAAGTATTTTTTAAATTATTGATTTGGTTAACAATATTTTTAATACTACATTTAAAATTTTAGTTTGTAGTTCAAAATATGTCTGTTAAGAATGTAATTCCAAAGTAAATCAGTATCAAACTTAATCCTAATAGTATTATTTTATAATTTCTGTTTGAAATTATTTTAACACTTTTTGATGCCAGAAATGCAACAATTCCTAGCCATGCAAAATCCATCCAAATATGTAATACAAACACAATTAGTATTCCTGTAAATGCCCATACTAACATGGCATCTGAAATTAATTTGAATCCTATTGTTAACCACCATATGATAAAAAATGGATTTAAGGCACTTAGTAAAATTCCTGTAATTATTGGGCCATGTTTTGGTTTTGTTGAAATAAGATTATTTTTTGTAAATATTGTCTTAATCTGCATACCTGCAAACACAAATAATGTAATTGCACCAAAAATTGAGATGATTGTTCTAAATTCAGGAAATATTTCTAAGGAAAATACTCCAACTCCTAATAAAATTACTAATGGTAATTCTACAATTGAATGACCAATTGCAATTTTAATTCCTGATTTTACTCCTTCCCTTAAACCATATGTGATGTTCGCTGCAAATAATGGCCCTGGTGCCATAACACCTGATGCTGAAATTACTATTACTAGTACTGCAAATTCTATTATCTGAACCATCTTTTTTAACTACCTTGTGACTGCATTAAAAAAAATCTATCTGTACATTGAATCTTTTAGATGTGTTGATTCTTCTTGGGTTTCTTTTATTAGGGCTTCAGCTTTTTGAGCTTCTTTTTGTAACGATGGAATATCGCATGATGCACCTGGAATTAATTTTGACATTGCAAGACAAAGTTCTGCACTTGATTTAAAATCTGGACCTTCTCCAGTCGTATTAAAAATTATTACAATTACATCCTGATTTGTAATGCTTCCTTCATTTAGTAATACTCCTGGTATTCCTGGTATGGTTCCATGATCTAAAACTTTCAATCCTGCATCTTTAATTTTTTCTCTAGCTGAGTCTGTACTTCCAACTCCCATCATTTGAGAATTTTCTTTTTCTGATTTTACTGCAATACTACTTACAATTAATTTGATTTTATGTTTTTTTGACCATTCTAGCATTGATTCTGATACTTGCCTGTGTAGTGATTGATCTAAATTAAGATATGATGAAAATATTCCTACTTTCAAATTCTCATTGATAAAAATCCTTGATGGATAATTTGGTTTACCTTCTTTTATGACGCTGATTGGTGGAAATATTTTCGAATCAATTACACCTCCTAATTCAAACTGTGATGTATTTATCATCGATTCTGTTGCAATTGCACTGCTAAATCCTACTGATGGAAAACCATCTATTAGATAACCTCCTTCCAAATTAAATTCTTTGAATTCTTTAATTGTTATTTCCGATGACGTCATAGTTTTACTGTATTTTACATTGAATAATAGGTTTTTTAATTTATTTAAGAAAACTTTAAACCGCCTTATTTTATTAGATTAAACATGACTGGTAGAATTAAAGTTGGATTGGTTGGTATTGGTAATTGTTTTTCTGGACTAATTCAGGGTATTGAATATTACAACAAAAACCCTTCTCAGGAAGTTACAGGAATTATTCACGATAAATTAGCCGGATATGGTATTCATGATATTGATTTTGTTTGTGGTTTTGATGTTGCTGAAAATAAAGTTGGAACTCGTTTGATGAGCGCAATTTATGAATCTCCTAACATGGTTGATTGGATTGCAAAAGATGACATGCCAAAAACTGACGCAATGATCTATGAAAGCCCTTTACTAGATGGTGTTGGAATTTGGGTTGAAAATAAAATTAATCCTCTGACTAGTACTAAAACTATTGAACAACTTACTATTGAAGCAAAACAAGTAATCAAAGATACTGGTGTTGAAATTATTGTTTCATATCTTCCTGTAGGTTCTGACAAAGTAACTGAATTTTGGGCTCAAGTCTGTCTTGATACTAATACTGCATTTGTTAATTGTATTCCGTCCTTTATTGCATCTGATGAAGCATGGGCAAAAAAATTCCAAGAAAAGAATATCCCTTGTATTGGTGATGATATTAAAGGACAAGTTGGTGCAACTATTGTTCACAGAACTTTAGCCAAATTATGTAGTGATAGAGGAACAAAAATTGATTCAACATATCAAATTAACGTTGGTGGAAATACTGATTTTCTAAATATGAAAGAACAAGATAGACTTGTTTCTAAGAAAATTTCTAAAACTGAAAGTGTACAAAGTCAATTAAAAGAAAGATTAGATGATGACCAAATCTATGTGGGTCCTTCTGATTTTATTCCATTTTTAGGTAATACAAAATTAATGTTTATGAGAATTGAAGGTCGTCAATGGGCAAACATTCCATACAATATGGAAGTTCGTTTAGAAGTTGATGACAAAGCTAACTCTGCGGGTATTGTAATAGATGCAATTAGATTGGCAAAAATTGCTCTTGATAGAAAAATTGGTGGTCCAATTAAACCTGCTAGTGCATATTTGATGAAACATCCAATCGAGCAAACTTCTGATGTTCAGGCAAAGTTTGACTGTGAAAAGTTTGTTGCAAATGAGTAACTGTTAAAAATTATTCTTATCTTCTACAATTTGTTTTCTAATTACTTGATAATTTGAAAATGTAATATTTACTACTTCTTCTCATTTTTCCTTTAGTTAAGTTATTCTAGTTTCTACTACTTCTTTTGTCAGTTTGACAATGAAGCTATTTCCTCCAACCCTAATATTTTCAACATTTGGTGCGACGATGGTGATTCTATTTTCTAAAGATCTTACTTGAACATACATTCTCCATGACTCAATTCCTTCTTTTACAATTCTATTTGGAGAAAATATCATTTCCGCTCCTTTTTGGTTAATGCGTCTGCTATTCCTAAAAGTGATGTGTCATAGCAATGGTTATTCCAAATTAACATGATATGTTGAAAAATTTGGCTTCAGTTCCTGAAGTAACTATCTTTTTTTCATAGTCATACGGGTGTTTTTTCTTGTTTTCCCACTATTTTTACTTCTGGCCACATGATCTGTGAATTAATTGATATTTTTCCCTATTTTTTTCATAAAGCATGCCTAGAACTGTTGTCATTGAATGATTTTTTAAATTCAAAAAATTCTTGATTGTAATTTTCTATCTGATTGTTTGGAAGCCATTGTTCTGGTAGACAAACGATCTCTGTTTCCACTCTACCTATTTTTTCTAATAATTTTGAGATATTTTGAATTTCTTTTTTGTTGTTTTGAAACGATCTTGTTTGAATTAACCCAACATTTGTCGTGCATGTTTTAATTATATTCTTAGTAATTATATTTAGGCTCATTTTAATTTCATATTTTTTTATAAGTTATTTCATAATTACCTCCACTACGAAAAATTTCATAATGTAACAAGAAAAATTAATCAATAGAGTCAACAAAAATTGTTAAGCATCGATTATCCTATGTAATTGGAACTGATCTATATTGGTACATGTAAAAAAAGTAGAGATTTTTGGTTTCAAATCATTTGGATTTACAAATACTACAGTTCAGTTTGAACCTGGACTTGTATCGATCTCTGGTCCAAACGGATCTGGCAAAAGTAACATTTTAGATGCAATAATTTTTGCAATGGGTGAAAATAAACCCAAAGTAATGCGAGTTGATAAACTAAGATCTTTAATTCATGATATCGAAGGGACTCGTCGTGGACCTAAAATGGCACGATCAAGTGTACACTTTGATAATTCTGACAGAAAAATCCCTGTTGATTCTGATATAGTTGAGATAACTAGAGAACTAGATGAATCTGGCGAAAACACCTACTATCTAAATAAAAAGAAAACACAACGAAGCCATGTTCTTGATTTACTTGACATGGCAAACGCTGGTTTAGGACAACTTAATGCTGTTCAACAAGGAACTGTAACTAGAATATCTGAATTTACATCTGAAGAAAAAAGAAAAACAATTGAAGATTTAATTGGACTTTCATATTTTGATGAGAAAAAATCTGAATCAATTAAACAACTTGATGAGGCAGACAGACGACTTGAAATCGCACTTGCTAAAATGGGTGAAATTAAAAAACGAATTGATGAACTTGAAGAAGAAAGAAATCAAAAATTACGACATGATATTTTGGAGCGTGAACTAAATAGATACAAAGCAATAGCCGCTGCTAATAAAATGAAGGTAATATCTGCCAAAAAATCTACTAAAGAGACAACACTGCATGAATTAAATCAAGAAATGACATCTCTTGATGGTGAACGAACTATTTTGAGGGGTGAAATCGGTATTTTGGATGCTGAAAAATCAACATTAATGAAATCTGCAAATGATTATAGTCAAGCAAAGGCTTCACTTGATGTTGAAATTAGTTCTGCAATGGAACAATATGAGATTGATAACAGTGCAATATCTGCATCAAAGAAAAGACTTGAACAAATCAATACGCGCATTCCTGAAATTAAAATTGAACTAGGTGATATCACCACTGCACGAGAAGACATCGATATTAAAATTCAACAAATAAAAGACTCAATTGAATCTACAAATGAACAAAAAAATAAAATCAACACTGATTTAGAGATAATTGATTCGGATAGAAATAAAATTCTTACCGAACAATCTGAAGCAGCAGCAAAACAATCTGAAATTGATAGTAAAATTAAAGTTCTTACAGGTCAATTGAATGATGTTAGGCTAAAACTATCTAAAGTGCAAAACGAAAAGGATGAATCTATATTAAAAATAAAATCAAACTCTGAAAAGTTTACTCAATTAGAAAAAGATATTGTGGAATTAACTAGTATAGAATCTAAATTAGAATCCTTAACAAATAATCACCGTGCTAGTATTTCTGAATTAAAATCTAGAATTACAAAATTAAAAACTAGAAAATTAAAAATTAATACTGATATGGATGAGTTAGGATTCATTTTAGAAAAATCTGATAAAGCTGCAAATCAATATGAATCAAAAATTAAAACTGTTAAAGGTTTTATGCATGAAGACTATACTGTTGCAAAATTAAAAGAGGATGCTGATAAGTTGGGTATTGATGGATTAGTTTATGAAATGATTTCTTGGGATAAAAAATATGAGCGTTCTGTTCTTGCAGTTAGCTCTGATTGGATAAAGGCAATAGTTGTAAAAGATTTTGCAACGTTACTTGGAATTGCTGAGGTTGCAAGAACTAAAAAACTCCCAAAATTAAAAATAATACCACTTGATGCTATTCCAAAATTCAAACTTACCTTGCCTAAGGAGCCTGGAATAATTGGCATATTATCTGACTTCGTGACTGCAGATGATGTCTATTCTGCACTTAAAACATTCCTTTTTGGAAATATCGTTCTAACTGAAACCCGTGAATCTGCCTACAATCTATCCCAATTAGGTTACAAATCTGTAACTCTCAGTGGCGAATATTTTGAAGCTAAAAATGGAACGGTTGTAATTGATATTAATTCAAAAATTTCTAAGCTTACAAAATTAATTTCTATGAGCAGTGATATTGATGGATTATTCCAATCAATTAGTTTGATTAAAAAATACATGTTAAAGAAAAAACACTCTTTAAAAAAATTAGATGATTCTATCCAATCTTATTCTGACCGTCTTTCTCTATCTGAAAATAATTTTACATCTGCAACTGAAAACTATTCTAATCTTAAGTCTAGAATTACTTCTGCAAAAATTATGAAAGATCAATTGATAACAAGAATTTCTGATTTAACTTCAAGAAACAATATTATTGAATCTGAAGTTTCTACCAATGAGTCTCATGTTGAATCATTACTTGATAGAATTGCAATTGTTGAGCAAAATTATGCTAGTGGAGAACAAACTAGAATTGCAAGTGAATTATTAAAAATGAATAGTAAAAAATCTGATATTGAAAAACATTATACCACAATCATGAATGAATATCGAGATAAATCTTCACAGCTAACTGCAATGCAAACTCAGGATAATCGTGAAAAATCTCAAGTCAGTAGATTAAGTGATGAAGAAGATTCCCTACATTCTGAATATTTGGAAGTTGAAACAAAAATTCAAGACTTAGAAAAACAAAAAGATCCTAAAAGACAAATTTTGGAAAAATTAAGAGAGCGGGAACAGGTTTTAATTTCAACTTCTGGTTCTTCAATTGGAGAAGTTCAAGAAATAGATGATAAATTAAAAGTTTTATCTGAAAATGATAAAATCCATACTACAAAAATTAATAATTTGGCGCGTCAATCTGATTCACTAACTCGTGATTTACGTGATTTAGTCGAAAATGAAGTTAAACTACAGCACATTCTTTCTGCATTTGGATTTGATAAAAACATGGAAACATTTGATGTTGAAACTATTGTTCAAGGTTTGAATTCTGAATTAACTTCCCTTAGCGCATTAAATGCAAAAGCTCCTGAAACATACCTTGAAGTCTCATATGGCTATAGATCTATGTCTACTAGAAAGAATTCTCTGGAAGAAGAAAGAAATTCAATTGTTGCCTTCATAGAAAGCATTGAACGAGATAAACGACAAACGTTCCTTGATGCATTTGATAAAGTTGATAAAGAAATTAGGTTAATTTTTAATAAAATGACTGGTGGCCATGCTTGGTTGGAGTTACAAAATGAAGACGATATATTTAATTCTGGAATTTCATATCTAATTCAATTTCCAAATAAGCCCAAAAGAGAGTCCACTTCAATTAGTGGAGGTGAAAAAACACTTGCTGCAATTGTATTTGTACTTGCATTACAAAAACTCAAACCTTCTCCATTCTATTTGTTTGATGAAGTTGATGCACACCTTGATGCACCAAATGCCGAAAGACTTTCCACAATCTTGGAAGAAAGATCTAAAGAAAGTCAATTTATCATGGTATCTTTAAAAGATTCTGTAATTCAAAAAGCTAAATTAATTTACGGTGTCTTTCCAAAAAATGGTGTTTCACACGTTGTTACGTATAAAGATAAACGAATGCCTTCTGTAAAATCGAGTTAGTAAACTAATATAATAAATGGTCTTCTAAAGAATACCGCTTGACAGGAACATATGATGACAGAATATTGGCTTTTACTGCTGAATGGATTACAACCAATGATCTTTGTAGGCTCGTACATGGTAGCAAATCAGGTGTAATTCCTGCAATAAAGGAACTGTTGGATTTGGGTTACCTGGAAACTAAAACAGATGGCTATGTAATTCAGTATAGACGAATCGACAAGGCACCAAGCAATAATCAATTTGATGTTATGATGGCTACTTTTGATTTGAATAAAGAAATTGCAAAAAAAGAAATGAAACGTTTAGATTATTCTATTGCAACAAAAATAGGAATATTGACAAGAAAAGGAGAAGAATTGTTGGACTATGTTCAAACTGAATTATTAGATAGACCGTTTATGCTCATGACCCGAGTAAAGTATCAGCAAACATTGAAACTTTTACCTTATTCTGTTGGAAACAAAAGAGTGAACAGTATTCAAAAATTTATTGATAATGTGTTGAAAGACTTGGAAGTATTAAAAAATGAAAAATTAATCATGGAAAGATTTCAAAATCATACTCACAAACTACAACCATTCAAGGTTTAATTTAATTTCTGAGATTTATATGTCTAAAATAAATAGCATAGTTAGAATTTTGAAATGAAATTGTATTCTGCAATTTCTTTCGATTTTTTAGTGATTGGAAGATTTCGCCATCTTTCAATCGCGCTTTTTATTCCTATGATATCAATATTATTGATTTATTCGTTCACAGTAAACTTACTATTTTGCTAGACCCGTCAGTCCGATTGTTCTAATTTAACATAGCATGCAGAATAATGATTATCGCCAACTTTTTCTAAATCCGGTTCTTTACTACATTTTTCAATTGCGTATGTGCACCTTGGTTTGAATCTACACCCTTCAAACTCGCCTATATCTGGCGGATCTTTAATTCTAATTTCTTTTTTCATGTGTAAATTATTTGGATTTGGTTCTGAGATGGCATCTATTAGTGCTTGAGTGTATGGATGTCTTGGATTTTCTAATACTTCATTAATTGGACCTGTTTCTACAATTTTTCCTAAGTACAAAATTCCAATTCTTTGACCAAAATACTTTGCAGTTGCTAAATCATGAGTGATGTAAATAAATGAAATATTATATTTTTTTTGTAATTCCTTCATTAATTCTAGCATTTCAGCTCTAATTGACACATCTAGCATTGAAACTGGTTCATCAGCTAGTATTATTTTTGGTTTTAATGCTAGTGCTCTTGCTAATACCACCCTTTGTCTTTGACCTCCTGACAACATATGTGGATATTTTTTGGAAATTTCTTTGGCAGGCTCTAGTTTGACTTCTTCCAACACTTCGATCATTCTTCTATCCCTTTCTTTCTTATTTCCAATATTGTGAATTTCAAGTGGCTCTAGTACTATGTCTTCTATTTTCATTCTAGGGTTTATCGAGTCATATGGATCTTGGTGAATCATTTGACAATTCATTCTAATTTTTTTTATGTTTATATTTTGATTATCAATTTCTTGATTTTCAAAAATAATTTTACCCGAGTCTGCTTGAATTGATTTTAAAATTAATTTTGCAATTGTTGATTTCCCTGATCCTGACTCTCCTGCTAAAACAAACACTTCACCTTTTTTAATTGAAAATGACACGTCATCTACTGCTTTTACGCTAGAAACTGTTGAACTAAATATTTTCTTTTTTACAAAATATTTTTTTAAATGTTCAATTTTTAATATTTCGATCAACAGTTATCTGTTATTTATCAACTATATCAAGAAATATGTTTTATGCGTAAAAATTATGATAAGAAATTTATGTTGAATGACTATCGAATTAATAATTGAATAAATTTAAGGATAAAAAAATTGATTATAAACAATATGTTGTAGATTCCCAACTTCGTTATTTTAAACCACATGCAAGTAATATTGAAAAATCTTTTGCGGAAGAAATTGCTTTTAGTTTAAATCGAGATTACAAATTTATCAGTCCTAAATTTTTCTATGATAATAAAGGTTCGAATTTATTTGAATCCATTTGTTCAGTTCCTGAATACTATCCTACTAGAACCGAAATTAGTATTTTAAAAAAACTGAAAAATGATTTACCATCCTATCTTAACGAAAATGTTCGTTTAGTTGAACTTGGAAGTGGTGCATCGGTTAAAACTCGATTAATTCTTGATGTTTTTACTAAATTACAGCCTAAAACCGAATATTTTCCTATTGATATATCTGAAATTCTCACTGAAAGCTCTGAACAATTATTGAAAGATTATGCCACTTTGAACATTACTGGTATAATTGATACGTATGAAGGGGGTTTGGAATTTCTTCAAAATTATGATGATAAAACAAATCTAATCATTTTCCTTGGTTCTAGTTTTGGTAATTTTTCACCTGATGATGGAAAGATTTTTTTAAAAAAAATATTTTCCACCATGAAGCAGGGTGATCTTTTTTTAATTGGTTTGGATTTGGTCAAGAATAAAAAAATTTTAGAATCTGCATATGATGATTCTCAGGGTGTAACTGCAAAATTCAATCTCAATGTACTGTCTAGGATTAATGATGAACTTGATGCCGATTTTATTATTGATAATTTTTCACATTATTCTATATACAATGAAAATGAACAACGAATTGAAATGAATTTAAAATCTCTAATCTCTCAATCTGTAATAATTAAAAAATCTAATTTATCTTTGAATTTAGATGAAGGTGAATTAATTCATACTGAATATTCTCATAAATACAAGCCCTCTCAAATTAAGAGCTTATTGGTTGATGTTGGATTTAAAATTAAAAACATGTGGTTAGATGACAAAAAATATTTTTCATTAACATTAGTTTCAAAAAATTAAATATCTTCCACACATCTGAATCCTGAAAATAGCCATCTCTCATCTAATCTGAAGAAATTTCTATAACTTCCTCTAATTGACATTTTTGGAGTTCCAAATGACCCTCCTCTCAAAACTTTTTGATTTGTAAACCATTTATCATTATACTCATCAAATCCTGACTTGAATCCTGGATAACCCATAAATTCTGAAGTAGTCCATTCCCATACATCCCCAATCATTTGTTGACATCCTGCTGGACTAGTACCATTTGGATATGTTCCTATTTCTGTACATCCCCAATGATGTGATTCTAGTAAATTACATTTTTCTTCTGATGGACTTTCATTTCCCCATGGAAATACTGTTTTTTCCTGTTTCTCTTCATTCCAACACGATGCTTTTTCCCATTCTGCTTCTGTTGGGAGTCTTTTTCCTGCCCATTTACAATATGCGTCTGCCTCATAGTAGCTTACATGACACACTGGTTCATTTGGGTTAATTTTTCTAATTCCTAAGAAATCTCTTACATGCCATTCATCGTTAACTTTTTCCCAATACATTGGCGAGTCCCATTTATTTGATTTTACTTTTTCCCATCCGTCTGATAACCAATGTTTGTAAGTTTGATACCCTCCGTCATTCATAAATTGTAAATATTCTTGATTGGTTACTGGAAAAACTCCCATTTTAAAATTTTTGAGATATGTTTTATGTTCTGGTAATTCAATATCGTAACAATACTTTTTTCCGTTGTACCCCATAGTGTATAGCCCGCCATTGATCTCCACAAATTCTTTTTGTTTTTCTTCCTGCTTTACAATTTTATTTTTTCTTACCGGCAAATATTGTTCTGCAAGAAGATGCTGCAAATCATACACTAACAATTCTTGATGTTGGCATTCGTGATGAAATCCAATGATAATTAATTTTTTTTCATCTTCACTTAATTGTCGGGATCCAATAAATTTTTCTACTTTTTGATTGATTGTATTAAAATATTGAAAAATTTCATCAACTGTTGGTCTTGATGTAACCCCTCTTAATTTTTTATCATGTGGAACGCCAAATTGTTGATAATAGGAATTCAAATACTCTGAGAATTCTTTTGAATGAAATTCATAATTTTTATCTAATTTACTCATTATTGCTTCATAAATCCAACTTACGTGGCCAATATGCCATTTAGGCGGACTCATATATGATGCAGTTTGAACCACAAAATCATCTTTTTTTAAATTTTTTACTAATTCCAATGTTCTACTTCTAGTCTCCCTAAATTGTTCTACCAATGCTCTGTTTTCTTGTAATTCTAGGTTAACTGTCATGTTTAAAAAATATTTTTTTTGTATTATTATGTTGCGGCTAAATTACTACTAGTACCCTCTTGCAAAAATAGGGGTTGATACGCTCTGCTCATTACAGTAAATGCACTTTTGATTGATATTTTCACTGCCAAATGGTATCACTCTGATTTCTGCACCTGTCTCTTCTTTGATCTTATCTTCGCATTCAACTTTTCCACACCATGGGGAATTGAAGAATCCTCCTTTTTCTATTTTTGATTTAAATTCTGAATAATCTGAAATATTTAGTGTAATAGTTTCTGTTTGTTCTTTGGCTTTTTTTAACATCTGTGTCTGAATTTCATCTAAAATTATTGGTATTTTTTCAATTTCAGTAAAGCCCAAACTTATTTTTTCTAGATTGTATCTTTTTGCAACAACTATATTTTGATTCTCTATATCTTTAGGTCCTATTTCTATACGTAAAGGAACTCCTTTTAATTCCCAATCATTAAATTTGTATCCTGGTGACATTCCTTCTCTGTCATCAACATGAACTCTGATATCCTTTGATTCCAATTTGTTTTGAATTTCTTCCACTTTAGACAATACGCTATTTTTACCTTCATCATTTTTGTAAATTGGTACAATTACTACTTGCATTGGAGCTACTTTTGGTGGTAATACCAAACCTTTGTCATCCCCATGAATCATGATCATTGCACCAATTAATCTCCAAGATACACCCCATGATGTTTGCCATGCAAAATGTTCTACGTTGTCTTTATCTGCAAATTTAACTTCAAACGGTTTTGAAAAATTTTGTCCCAAGAAATGAGATGTGCCCATTTGTAATGCTTTTCCATCTGGCATTATTGATTCCATGGTTGTTGTATATATCGCGCCGACAAATTTTTCTTTTTCACTTTTCTTCCCTGTACTTACTGGGATTGCAAGCTCTTCTTCCACTGTATTTTTATAAATATCTAAAATTTTTATTACTTCTTTTTCAGCTTCTTCTTTTGTTGAATGTACTGTGTGTCCTTCTTGCCATAGGAATTCTGATGTCCTAAGAAATGGTTTTGTTGCTTTAATTTCAGCTCTTAACGCTGTATTCCAAAAATTCATTTTTAGTGGTAAATCTCTCCAACTTTGAATCCATTTTGAATATAATGTATATGCCAATGTTTCTGATGTTGGTCTTAATGCTAATCTATCTCCTATTTCATTGGTGCCTGAATGCGTCACCCAAAATACTTCTGGATTAAAACCTGCGAAATGTTTTTGCTCTTTTCCTAATAATGACTCTGGAATTAGTATTGGTAAAAATCCATTTCTAATTCCGTTACGTGCAAATTTTTTATCAAATGTAGTTCTTAATGACTCCCAGATTGAATATCCGTCAGGTCTGAGAACAATTAATCCTTTAACTGGTGCATAATCTGCAAGTTTTGCCTTTAAGACTACTTGTGTATACCATTCACTGAAATCCTCTTCTTTTGAAACTGTGATTCCTACGTTTTGTTTTCCCAAACTAATTGTTTAAGAATTAATTTAACTAATGAGCCTTTCGTGAATTTTTTTAAAATTTATTATGTTATTTTAGTGGTTCGCCTTTGCATAAAACTTCGCCCATAACCCTACTTTGAAAATTTGGACATATGAAACATTGTACAAATTGAATATCTTCTTTCATAACTGGGCATTCTACATATTCTTGTTTCATTCTTTTCAACATTTTTGGACTGACGCCTTTTAGTTTTAGTTTTCCTTTATCGTCCATCATTCCTTGTGCTTTCAATTCTGTTTTGAGTTCATCTGGGAACTTTACTTTGTCTTCAGTAGTTTGAATTTTTACATCGTATTTTCTCTCGAGTTCACCCATAAACATTCCATGTTATTCCGTGATTTATCCCTAACTATTCGCAATTATTTTTTTTAAACTTTAATACGATGAATGAGAAAATTTTACAAATTCTGGGCATAATAGTCACTACTTTAATATAATTAGAATTTTTTTTTTAATTTAGAAATATTTTGTTGATAATTTTTGATGTTGAGGGGGTTTTGTATGATGAAGAATACCTTCCAATTCTTGCAGAAAAATTAAATAAAGAAGATGAAATTTGGGCGATTACAAAACAAGGAATTCAAGGTAAAATAAATTGGGAAGAGGGACTTCGAACTAGAGTTGCTGCATTAAAGGGACTGGATGAAAAAGTATGCCAGGAAGTTGCTGATAGTTTACCCATAATGCCTGGCGCAAAAGAAGCATGTAGAATCTTAAAAGCTGCAGGTTGGAAAATTATGGCTGTTTCTGGTGGTTTTACATTGATGATGGATAAATTACAAAAAGAATTGGATTTTGATTATGTTTATTGCAATGATTTAATTTTTAAGGATGGCAAACTTGATGGTGTCAACATTCTTGTTGATTCTGATAAATCAAAATCTGCAAAAATAAAAATTGCTGAATGGGGCGAAAATAAAGAAGATATTGTTTGTGTTGTAGATGGCGCAAATGATATTAAATTATTTGACATTTGTGGTCTTGGTATTGCATATAGAGCACAGGATTTAGTTAAAGACTTGGCTACTACTACGTTAGAGGAAAAAGATTTATCTAAAATTTTGGGTATTATTAATAAACATCTAAAGTTAGAACTTCCTACTGTCTAAACAATTTTTTAGTCCTACTTCTTAAATATTGTAATTGCAAATTATCCCAATTCCAATTGAAAAAGAAATTACTCCCGATGATGATTTATCCAAACTCATTTTAAATTCTGGTCATATACTTGATGGTGATGTCCTTGTAATTGCTCAAAAAATTATCTCAAAGCAAGAAGGTCGGATGATTGAATTATCTACTGTATCCCCGTCTTTACTAGCTCAAGGTATTAGTTCTCAATACAATAAAGATCCTGCGCTCGTTGAATTAATTTTATCAGAATCAAAAAGAATTGTTAGGCTAAAAAATGGTTTAATTATTGTAGAAACTAATAGTGGATTTATTTGTGCAAATGCTGGAATTGATGAAAGTAATGTTCTTGATGGATTTGCAACATTACTGCCTCTAAATTCTGATAAATCTGCGGAGGTAATTAGAACAAATATTTTGAATAAAACTGGTAAGAATGTTGCTGTAATTATTTCTGATACTTTTGGAAGACCTTTTAGAATGGGACAAACTAACTGTGCTATCGGAATTTCTGGTTTAAATCCTATTTTGGATTATGCTGGAACTTTGGATTCTTTTAAACGCATTTTACGTATTACGGCCATTGCTGTTGCTGATGAACTTTCTTCTGCTACAGAACTTGTTATGGGTAAAACAAAAAAATGTCCTGTAGCTATAGTTCGTAATTATTCATTTAAAGTTGGATCTAATACAATTCATGATTTAATTCGTCCTGAAAACGAAGATCTTTTTAAATAATATTTTAATTTTATTTTTTATTATGTATGTGTAAAAAATATTAATTTAATTCGTTATTTCTTAATTAGATTTTAATATGACAAATCATTCTTTATCTATAGGTAAAAATGTCTGAATTTGATGAAAAAAAATTAGATGCAACAGGATTGTTTTGTCCTGAACCTGTATTTAGAACTAAAATTGAAATTGAACGAATGCAAGTTGGACAAATCATCAGTGTTTCTGCTGATGACCCTGATGCTGAAGAAGATATTTCTAGATGGGTTACCCGAAATGGTCATGAATTATTAAATTTGACTAAAGATGGCAGTACAACTACACTTCAAATCAAAAAAATGAAATAATTTTATTTTTCTAATATTTCTTTTATGTTTGCTTCATAAAATTTTCTAAAAATACCGTTCATGTATTTTTCATGTTCTACACAATTTTTACTTATTTCTAGTATTTTCTTTTTAACTTCCTTGCTCCAAAGACTTTGCTGCTTATCTTTAGAATCTATGATTGAGGGATTTTCTTTAATTTTTTCCATTATTTTTATCAGGTCTGCTGATAATTGACAAAATTTACTGATATGTAGCAGGTATGTTTGTGCTTCGTCCTTGTTGACTAAATTCATTATATTTTGTATTTCATTATAATATGCTAAACTTGTTTCGTCATATTTTTTTAATTCTTGGACTCTTTCCTCCCAATACTCTTTTGTTGTTTTTTCTTGAATTTTGTATGTAAATTGATTTTTTGCTAGAATTGAACCTAGTTCTGCTAGTCTTTTACTTTTTTTATCAATAATATTTTTAAATTTTTTAGAATCATCACTCATTAATTAATTATTCTTGATTCGTACTAAAGAACTTGACCTTTTTGCTTATTCCAAACATCATCTAATTTTTTTGAATAACTCATAATGCATTCTTCACAAAATGAGTCCCATTCATCTATTTTTAATTTTTTAAAAAAAACTAACGTCCATTTGTATTTGGGTTCTTTTTTATATTGAAATTGTTGAATTGTGTATATTTCTTTTTGATAAAACTTATTCAAACATTTCTTACATTGTACTTTTTTACTTGTCTGCATTTTCTGTTAAAAATTTATCCACATCTATTGCAGCCATACATCCAAAGCCAGCAGCTGTAATTGCTTGTCTGTAACTTCTATCGTGTACATCTCCTGCTGCAAAAATTCCTTCCATGTTTGTATGTGTTTTATTTTTTAATATGATGTATCCTTCATCATCTAAATCTATTTGACCTTTGAATAATTGTGTATTTGGTATGTGTCCAATTGCAACAAACAATCCTCCTACGTCTATTGTTTTTTCTTCATTTGTTTTTAGATTTTTTAATACTGCTTGCTGCATTTTCTGATCACCTTTAATCTGAATGACTTCTGAATTCCAATGAAATTGTATTTTTTCATTATTCATGGCTCTTTCTTGCATTACTTTACTTGCACGCAATTCTCCTCTTCTATGCACTACGTGGATTTTGGTTGCAAATTTTGTTAGAAATGTTGCCTCCTCAATTGCTGAGTCTCCACCGCCTACCACAACAAGTTCCATGTTTCTAAAGAATGGCCCATCACATGTTGCACAATATGATACTCCTTTACCTGAAAATTCCTCTTCTCCTTCAATTCCCATTTTTCTTGGATTTGCACCTGTTGCAATAATCACTGCTCCTGCTTCATATTCTTCAGAACTTGTTAATACTTTGTAAGGTGCACGTCTAAAATCTGTGTCCACTACTACATCATCAACAATAGTGGTTCCCATTCTTTGAGATTGCTTTCTCATCTCTATCATTAAATCTGGACCCATTATCCCATTCTCAAATCCTGGATAGTTTTCAACTTCTGTAGTGTTGACTAGCTGTCCTCCCGGTAGTAATCCTGATAAAATTAAAGTATCATAACCTGCTCTTGAACAATAAATTCCTGCAGTATATCCTGATGGTCCTGCACCAACAATGATCACATCAAATTTAGTTTTCTTTGCATCTGGTATTTTTGGGCCGTCATTATTAGTTTGTAATACTGCTGCTCCTGAATCTGCTGACATCATAGTGTATAACGTCTTTATTTCAATAATTTAAGTCAATATATTATTCTAAGATATCATTCTGACATTTTTTGTTTCTAATTTTTATCATGTACTCTTCATGTTTTTTACACATTTTTTTATTATCTATTTGTGAAATGAAAAGATCTTTTTGCCAATGGGCATTAAATAACCTACATTGACTATTGTCACAAAAAGCATCTCCTGTTTCAAAGTAAAATATTGCTTGTAATGCATATCCTTCAACTATCTCTGGCATTCTGGAATCCCCATATTCTAAAAATTGACCTTTGTATTTTTTCTTAATTTCTTCAATTTCTTCTTTTGAAAAATTGGTCATTAGATCTAGATAGTATTGTTTGGGTTTGGCAGGAGCTTCAATTATGCCTGTAGTTGAAATTATTATTGGATTTGATCCAACCCATGCTCTTGCATGATATCTGAAATCATTTTCATCAAATGTACATGTGAGTTTATTTGTAAAAATTATGTTTAAAGTATCTTGATTTTTTTCCTCACTTGGAATTAATTCTGCAATTATTTTATTTAATTCAATTCCATCGTAGAGTATCATTTCTTCTCTATTTGACATGTCTTTATTCTCTGATTCAATTAAAATTTCTTCGATCGATGGAATATGTTTTTGAAATATTTTTTTTAAGTTAAAGATTCTACTACTAGCGATATTTTTGCACATTTTTTCATTTAAATTTTCAAAAATGTTATTTCTTATTTCCGTTTTAATTTGAAATGTATTTTCAATAAATTTTTCTATATTGTTAATATCTATTTTTGGAACTGAAGGTTCATTGTATAGTATTATTTTTGAAATTTTCACTATGGTCTAGTTATTTAATTAATTACTTATCTCTCTAACTCTTTTAGTTTCTCAGCTACTATTTGTGCTGCTTTCTTTCCTGAGTATAGCATTGAACCAAACGTTGGTCCCATTCTTGCTAACCCATAAGTTTCAGTAACTGACATTCCTGCTGCAACCAATCCTGGATAAATTTCACCTGTTTTATTGACTACGTGTTCTTCTCCGTCATTGACGTGCATTGGTTCCATTCCTTTCCATTCTGCTAATCCTCTATCCACTAATCTTTTCACTGCTACTGAATCATGACCTGATGCGTCAACTACTATTTTTGCTTCTAATGCTATTGGATCAACACATGTGATGTTACGTGGTAATGCTGAAACTGGCATCCAATTGACTACGATTCCTGCAACTCTTCCGTTCTTTAAGACTAAATCATCAAACTTTGTAAGTTGTAGAAATTTTACCCCTGAATCACATGCTGCTCCAATTAATTTTGATACTGCATGTGGTCCTGGTGTCAAGTATAATCCATCTGCAACTTTTTTGTATGGAATTCCTAATTCGTCCCAAAACTTTTGTGCAGGTTCTCTAACTGTAACTGGATTCATCATGTATCCTCCTAACCAATATCCGCCGCCTAGGTAATTATTTTGTTCAATAACTAAAACTTTGTAACCCATGTTTGAAAGCTCCCTACTGGCTGTTAATCCTGCAGGACCTGCACCGATAATTATTACGTCTGATTCCGCTCTATCATCTAAAACTTCATGAAATTCGTTTGCAATAGCACGTGTAATTACAACTTCACGAACATCCGTGAATATTTTTGTAGATTGTTCCGCTAATGTTGGCTCTTGCATGATGTAGATATTTTTATTATCCATTAATACTTTCGCACATTTTAAAATCAGGTTCTAATAATTATTTTTAATTATCATGCGTAAATAAATGGGAAAATTTTGTTTATATTTTGATTTTTTTATCCAAAAATGCCTTGATATAAAAAATTTATAACCAAACTAACTTCAATTTTATTATATTGAGCATTTCTAAATTAACGCCATCTTCATCTGATTCTGCTAAACCTAAAATTAATTGGGCTAGAGTTGATGAGGCTGATAATTTTGCCAATACTGTAAAACTATATCGTCAAGGAAAATATGATGAGGATAGTTTCAGACGCTTTAGACTTCAACATGGCGCATACGGTACTAGAATGACTAGTGACTATGCTATGGTTCGTGTTAAATTACCTGCTGGTGAAATCTATCCTAAACAATTTGAAACACTATCTAGACTTAGTGAACAATATTCTATAGGTAGTGCACATTTTTCCACACGAGAAAATATTCAATTACACTGGGTAGTTCTTGAGGATGTTTCGGAAATCTTTAGGTCTCTTGCTGAAGTTGGCTTAACTTCAAGAGAGGCATGTGGAAATTCTGTACGAAATGTAATGTGCAGTCCATTATCTGGTGTTTGCTCTGATGAGAAATTTGATTCTACACCTTATGCTCTTGCAACTGCAAAATTCTTTTTACGAAATCCTATGGCACAAAGTCTTCCACGTAAATTTAAATTTAATTTTACTTGTTGTGAGAAACATGGGATGGTGAGAATGGTTGATGTTGGATTAATTCCAGAAATTCAACAAATCAATGGTTCTGAACAAAAAGGTTTCAAAATTTTCCTTGGTGGTGGTTTGGGAAATAGATCTTTTATTGGACATCAGTTAGAAGATTTTACTCCTGAAGAAGATTTACTTTACACTTCAATTGCTGTCATGAGAATATTTGATAGATTGGGTGATAGAAAAAATCTAGCAAGAAACAGAATGCGTTATCTTGTTAATGATATGGGTTGGGAAAAATTCCAAAACCTTGTATTAAAAGAAAGGGCAATTGTTAGAGCTACTCAATCTGTAGTTACTAAATTAAAAGTTGATACAACTCCTGATAAAATCACACGTCCACTGAAAATCAGTGACGAAAGTGGAAGTTCAGTTCCTGATGGATATGCTAGATGGCTTAAAACAAATACCATGAAACAAAAACAGTCTGAATACTATTCTGTGTTTATTACTTTAGAAGCTGGTGATATTACTTCAAACCAATTAAATTCTATGGCTACTCTTATTCGCGAATTCTCTTCTGAGGGTAAGGCTAGATCTGGATTTGTTCAAAATGTGGCATTACGATATGTCCATGAAGACGATTTGGTCAAATTATATTCTAAACTTCTTGAAACTGGCTTGGCCAAATCTGGCGGCTTAACTATGACTACGCCTGTTGGTTGTTCTGGAACCACTTCTTGTAATTTGGCATTAACTAATTCTCACAGACTTGCAAAAGAAATCCAAAGAAAATTTCTTGAATTAAAACTTGATGAGGATGAAGATCTCACTGATTCTTCAATTAAGATTAGTGGATGCCCAAACTCCTGTGCACAACATGGTATTGCAACAATTGGTTTCTTTGGAGGTGGTGGTCGTTTGGGAAAAGACATGTATCCAAATTATCAAATGTCTCTTGGTGGTCGTTTTGACGCTGACACTACGTTGGGTCAAACATGTCTTAGGGTACCAGCTAAACGAGTCATTCCTGTTATTTTAAAAATAATTGAAATGTTTAAAGAAAATAAACAATCTGGTGACACATTGAAATCTTGGATTCATCGAATTGTAAATGATAGTGAGGATTCTAACATTAAATCTGTTGGAGATATCAAAAAAGTATTGGAACCTATTGTTGTTCCTCCGACCAAAGAGGATGATCCTGATTTCTATCTTGATTATGGCAGCGATACTAGTTATCATACAAAAACTGGTAAGGGTGAATGTGCAGCTTGACTGAAGCTGTTAAAGTTACTACTGATATTGATTCACTACGTTCTGAAATTCGAGACAAGAGTGTTAGAGTCATTGATGTTAGACGTGAAGGTGATTACAAACAAGATCATATTCCAAATTCTGTAAATTTACCTTTAGCTACTCTCTTATCTGATGATAGCCCTGAACGTGTTTTGAAACTTGTAAATTCTTTGGGCATAGACGATGAAACTCCTGTTGTTGTTTACGATGATACTTTTGGTGCATTGGCATCTCGTGTAGCTTGGACGTTAGAATGGATTGGACACTCTGATGTAACTTTACTTGAAACAACTTTTGGTAATTGGAAATCATTAGGATTAGAAATTGACTCACTAACTCCTGAAATATCTAACAAAGAACACTCTATGAATTTACAATCTAATATTTTGGCGACTTCTGATTATTTAGAATCTGCAAAATTGCGAGACGATGTAATTTTAATTGATAATAGAGAGCGATTGAATTATCTTGAACAGCATATTCCTGGTGCTGTTAATCTTCCTTATCGTACACTGTCAAGTAATGATGGGATCCTTCGCCCAAAAGAAGACATGAAAAGATTATTTGATAACAGGGGTATTTCTGGTGATTCTGAAATAATTACTTATTGCGGCAGTGTGGGTACTTTATCTGGATTGGCATACTATGCCCTTAAATCTACGGGAATACCTAATGCAAAATTATACGTTAGATCATTTAAGGAATGGAAAAATTTAGAAAAACCTACTGACAAACAAGCAGATGCAAATTATTGGGATTTATCTGCTGAATAATTTAGAAATATCTGTGCTCAAAAATAAAACTAGTTGCTGGAATTTACGTGTAGAATGATCTAGGCTATTTCATCTCTAAGTTTTTTAGTAATCGTAACTTCAACATTTTCTAAAACCTCTATCATCTTGTCTTTGTTATCAATCATGTAATCTGCTCCTCTATCACTTAATCTTATTTTCCATAATCTTATTTCCCTGTGAGCTTCAAAGAAATTCTCTATCATTTGCTCTCCTGATTTTGCTGGATCAATGAATTGATCAAAAGCCTCTACTGCTTTCTCTATGTCTGCTTCTTCAATTGCTTCTTTTGCCGATTGAATTGCTTGACTCATTATTTTCAAATTTTTAACTGGCTTTGGAAGTTTCTTTCTTTTAATTCCAAATAATCCTATTTTTTCTTTACCCACTTTTTCTGCAAAGTTATCTGAAAGATCATAAATTGGTATTTTACTTAGGCCATCACGTTTTTCATTTTGTACAATTAATCCTTTCTCTAGTAATTTTCTTAAAGCTTTTTCTGCATCAATTTTATCTAAGAATGTTGTCCAAACAATTGCTCCTATTGTATGGTATCCCTGTTTGACTGATTCTAGAACAACAACTTCTTCAATTCTTTTGAATCCTTCTTCAATCCTTACGTTAACAAAGTCTTTATCTCTAATTGATTTTCTAGCATTTTTAACATCAATTTCTATGGCATGTTTTAGTGCTTGCAGTGATTCTGGTACTTGATTTAACAATGATAAGAAACATGCCTTGTTGTACCATGCCATTCCGTATGTCTTATCTGAATCTATTGCTTTGTTGACTGCATCTAATGCTTGTGAATATTTTCTCTGTTCGTAATGAACTAATCCTTTAAGATTCCATGCTTCTGGATTTGTTACATCTATTTCTAAAATTTTATCATATACTTTTAGTGCATCATTGTGATCCTCTAGATGAAATCTTGCATATCCTAATTTCATTAAAATTTCAATGTTGTCTGGTTCAATTCGTAATGCTTGCTCAAACACTTCTATGGCGTCGTCTAATTTTTCATCTGCCATTAAATTGATGCCTTTTTTAAATAATTTTTTAATATTATAACTTGGATCCACTAAACTGGTTTCTTTGGTAACTGGGCTGTCTGATCCTTTTTTATCTAATTTTGCTTCTACTTTTTTATTTTTTTTACCAAACATCTTGTCAATTTTTTATCTTCATCTAGATAAATACCATTTTAATTGAGATTATTCTTCGTAATTTGGCATTTTGGTTAGATTTAGCGATCCAAATCCTGAAATACTTCAAACATTAACCAACCACTGTGTCATCTCAGCCACGAATTGAAATACAGGGACAGTCACCATTTAAGCAATCTGGTGTTTATGAAGCTCAAATCTCTCTAATTGATGTTAAACCATCTGATGAGGAAATTCGTGGAAAAACCTTTTCTCCTTTATGGACAGGAAATTTTCATCTTAGGGTCAAGGATGGTATTTTTTCTGAAGTAGTAGGCGACTCTAAAAACCCTCTTCCTAAATCTATCGATGATGTAGATGTTGTTTGGGTTGTTGTAAATGACTTATTCTCTTCACTATACTCTATTTTTGATGTCAGGTTAAGAAAATCTTCTGAACCATCTACTACTAAACCTTCTATTAAAAAAGAAAAAAATCAAACATCTAACAATAATGTAAAATCTAAATCTACTTCTAAAACTACTTCTAATTTTAATTCTAAAGGAACAACTGGTGCATCTGGTGAACGAGGTCCATCTGGTGACAAAGGCACTGCTGGTCCACAAGGTCCGTCTGGTGACAAAGGTCCACCTGGTCCGCCTGGACAACAAGGACCACTTGGTGGTAAGGGACCAATTGGTCCAACTGGTACTATTGGTGACAAAGGTGCTACAGGTGACAAAGGATCACAAGGTGACAAAGGAATTACAGGTGACAAAGGACTTTCTGGCGACAAAGGAATTACAGGTGACAAAGGTGACAAAGGTGACAAAGGCACTGCTGGTCCAACAGGTGACAAAGGTGACAAAGGTCCAACTGGTACTATTGGTGACAAAGGACTTTCTGGATTAAAAGGAACTCTTGGACCCTCTGGTGAAAAAGGTCCAACTGGTTTATCTGGTGACAAAGGACTTTCTGGAATTCGTGGCCCACCTGGACCCTCTGGTGACAAAGGTCCACAAGGTACTATTGGTGACAAAGGACTAACTGGTCCTGTTGGAGTTCCAGGATCGAAAGGTCCAACTGGTACATCTGGAGTTCAGGGTGAAA
>JAOMJV010000039.1 GCA_028351415.1 Candidatus Nitrosopumilus sp. | reverse complement strand
TTGCTTTTTCTTGTTCAGTAATTTGAGTTTCTAAATCTTTAATTTTTTTATCAGATCCACTAGATTGAATTGACTTACCTTTTTCAACTATTTTTTTTGTAAAAACTGTGTCTAATCCATCAATAAAACTACTGACACTTGTAATGTTACCCTCTAACTTACCTAATTTTACTGGAAGAACTTCAATTTTTTCATTTTCAACTATTACTGGATCGTGATTTCCCGATACCACATCTGAAACTATTTTTTTTGTTGTTTCATAAATTTTGGTTATTTCTTCTGATGTCAACAAATTCCCAATTTTTTTAGAATCAACATTTGCAATTTCAAATACAGATTCAACATATTTTTTTGGTAAACCTAAAGTTCTTCCAAACCATTTTCCAGAAAGTAAATCTGTGGTTCTTAATTCATCAAAATTTGATTCTGTTATGTTAAAAATATCTAAATTATTTTCTGGTGGTTCTGCATAGTCTAACCCAACACTAAGTTTTCTATGTCTAACTTCTATTGAATGCTGTAGTGCTAAAATTTTCATATCTTTGTTACAAAGCAAAATATTTCCATCTCCAAAAAATTCCCCTACTAGAATGAATTCTTTTCCAAATCCTTCAAAAACAAAATATGCAATTCTTTCTGCACCTATCTGTTCAATTTTTCTTAATTTCAATCTTAACAGATCACTTCTTAATCTTTTAAGTAATCTGTTTGGTTCCATTTGATCAATCTTTACTTTAGTTAACCAAACACCTGATGTTGATATCATCATAAACAGATCACTTTTTTCGGTATGGTGAAGTTTGAAGAGAATACTGTCCTTGTTGATGCCATAAATATTACTGATATAGTAATCTTGAACCTGTTCAGAAATTTGATCTACTAGGTATCTTAATTCAATTCCAGCTAATGCCATAATTGTTGTATTTTATCTCTAAAATTATACCCTTCTTATCTAGTCTCAAATTTTGACCAAAGCTATTAAACATGGTTTGCTTGAGACAGGCTAGAAATTTACTTTGGCCAAATTTAAAAAAAAACAATCTGAACCTACGCCTGGATCTGATGACTCACAATCTAAAATTAAAGATACGATTGATATTCCTAAAACAGAAAAATCTAAAGAAATAACAAATAATTCTAAAGAACCTTCTAAAGATCCCCCAGTTAGTGATGTAGTTAAAATGGCAAAAGATAAAAAATTATCTACGTTATTTTGGATGCGTATTGCTTTAGCAATCATTGCAGGTGTAGCAACAACCTTTCTTCTTGAAGATATTGAAGGTGAAGAAAGAAGATGGGCATCAATTGGATTTATGATAATAGTATTCTTGGCATCAATTATAGTTGCTAAAGGAATGAATATGCAGTTGCCACCTTCTGATAGAAAGAAAATTGTTACTCAAGGAATTGGTAGCTATGTATTTTTGTATTTGTTTACATGGATAGCTAGCTATACCCTAACCCACCTTGGTGATGCTGCCACAGGAATTAATTTATAACTTAATTATAGATTAGGAAGATAAACTATGTGGAATTATAAAACACCGGGAATTCCAGACGAATATTTTGAACGAGCAGAAAAAGTTCCAATTACTAAAGAAGAAGTAAGAACAATACAACTTAGCAAGGCAAGATTAAATGTTGGTCAAACCGTTTATGATATTGGTTGTGGTAGTGGATCAATTTCTATTGAAGCAGCATTTCAAATTGAATCAAGTGGTAAAGTTTTAGCAATTGATTATGATGAAAATGCTGTTGAATTAACTAAAAAGAATTTAAAGAAATTTAACATTTCAAATGTTTCTGTAATTTTTGGTAACGCTAAAGAAAAAATATTAGATCTTGAAGAAGCTGATGTTATTTTTATTGGAGGAACAGGTGGTGATACTGCAGAAATAGTTAAGCTTTCTGAAAATAAATTAAAAACTGGAGGCAGAATTGTAATTGGAACTATACTCATTGAAACACTTTATTCTGTATTACAAATTCTTGACAAATTGAATTTTAATTCTGTTGATATTACTCAGGTAACTATCTCTAAGAGTAGAAAAACTACTACTGGCACTATGATGTTGGCACGAAATCCAGTTACTATCATATCTGCTACTAAGGCCTAATCTAGACTTTTAATTGGGTAAAAAGACCTCAAAATATGCCTGGATTAATTGGAATTGGAGTAGGTCCTGGAGATGTAGAGCTTCTTACGGTTAAAGCAGTAAAAGCAATTCAAAATGCCGATATTATCATGTGTCCGGCCTCCAAAGAAGATAGACCTAGTATAGCTCTATCTGTTGTTTCACCTATAATTGATAAATCATTAAACCAAGAAATTATAAAATTAATTTTTCCAATGACTAAGGATAAAGATATTCTAGAAGCATCTTGGAAAAAAAATGCTAAAATAATGGCTGAAACTGTTTTGAAAGGAAAAAATGTTGTATATCTTACAGTAGGCGATCCTTATCTCTACAGTACTTGGATTTACATGCACAGAGATTTAAAAGAAAAACATCCTGATATGGATATCAGTGTAGTTCCAGGAATTGTTTCAATATTTTCATTTGCATCAAAAGTTGGTATTAGTGTTGCAGAGGGCGCAGAAAAAGTTGCAATTATTCCTTCTTGTTACGATTTATCCAGCGTAAAAGAAATCGCAAAGCATTCTGAATCAATGATATTTCTTAAAGATGGCAGATATTTTGATAAAGTAATTGAAGTTCTAAAAGAATCTGGTTTTCCTGATAACTCTCTTTTTGCAATCGGACAAGACTTGGGAACAGAAAATGAAATTGTAAGAACAATGACTTTAGGCGAAGTAAATAATGAGTCCTTAACTACAAAATACTTTTCAATTTTGGTGGTAAAACGTGTCTAACGTATTTTTTGTTGGATGTGGTCCTGGAGATCCTGAATTAATTACAGTTAAAGCTAAAAAACTAATTCAAAAAGCTGACGTTGTAGTTTATTCTGGTTCATTAATTCCTGATCCAATATTGAAATTATGTAAAAAAGGAAAAATTCATGATGCTGCAAAATTAGTTAGAGAAGAAATTTTTGATTTATTATATAAAAATGCAAAAAAAGACAAACTTGTTGTTCGATTACATGATGGGGATCCTGCAATTTATGGTGCAATTAGGGAACAAATTGATAATTTAGAAAAAAAAGGAATCGAGTCTACAGTTGTGCCTGGTGTTACATCTTTTCTAGCCTCAGCTGCAGCACTTGGAACCCAATTAACATTACCTGGAGTAACTCAGACAATGATAATCACAAGAGCAGAATCAAGAACAAAAGTTCCTAAAAGAGAACAAATTTCTGAACTTGCAAAACATCAAGCAACTTTAATTTTTTATCTTAGTGTTCATCTCTTAACTAAAATTACAAAAGAAGCAATTGAAGGAGGATATAAAAAAACTACTCCTGTTGCCGTAGTTTATAGAGCAAGTAGAAAGGATCAAAAAATAATTATTGGAACACTT
>JAOMJV010000038.1 GCA_028351415.1 Candidatus Nitrosopumilus sp. | reverse complement strand
GACATTTTATTGAAAAATATAGAAAAAATGAGAAAAATATTATTTAAAAATATATAAAAATATTCTGAAATTCGTACATAGAAAAAATCTAAAATTTAGATATTAGTTAATAATAACTGAAAAATACTAATTATTTACAGGGATAAAAATGGGTAAAGAAAATAGCAAGAAAGAAGAAAAACCAAAAAAGAATAATCTTAAAGCTTTTCTTAAAAAAAGAGCACCACTATATCTTGCAGGAATTACATTAATTATCATAAGTGCACATGGAATATTAACAGAAAAAGGTCTTGATGATTTTTTAGTGAATATTTCAGAAGAAGAAGAAATTGTTGTAGATATTTTAATGCAGTATAATGGTCCCAATGAATCAGGATTTAATGTAAAAAATGGAATTGAAGATAAAATAAAAGACGAGTATCCTGATGAGAAAATTTTTGACAATAGAAATACTAGAGTAAAATTGGATGTGGCGGAAATCAATTTAGAAGAGTATCAAGTGATATTAAATTTTAAAGGACATAAGGGAGAAATAATTTTTGATTGGAATGTCAATATAGATTCTAAAGAAATTGAATCAAATAACATAATTTCTAAAAATATTATAAATCTAGTAGACTTTTATGATTAATCTCAGATAAAAGTTCCTGTTAATTTTGATTCTGCAATAATATGACCTTCCATTGCATCCTCTAATTCTTCTTTAGAATAACCTTCTTTGAGATCAAGTATAGTATCAAGAGCATATCCTTTGAAGATGTATGTATGACGTCCATTAGGTGGTGCAGGTCCACCATAACCAATCTCATCAAAATCAGTTTTTCCTTTTAGATAATCTATTTCATCATCATCTTCTCCTTCTTCTAATGTTTTCATGGGTGTTTCTCCAGTCAAAATTGCGACAGTTTGTGGTGAAAGATTGGATAATAGCCAGTGAACCCAAACTCTTCCTACTGCAGCCATTGCATCTGGATCATCCATTATAATAGATAGGGATTTTGTGTTTTGAGGAATATTATCAAATTCAATTGTAGGATGAACATTTTCAAATTTATAGCCAAATTTCTTTGGAATTTCTTCTCCTTCGTTAAAATCTGAACTACTTATAAAAAAATCAGACATATCATTAGAATAAATTATTTTTAAAATAAAGTTTACTAACTCTCAAGAATGATCTTATCATTATGTATAGACAAAATAGAACTTCCTAACTGTTTAATTTTATTTTTAAGTTTTCTATCCATTGTTGCAATAATACTTTGAGTGTTTTTAACATGATTGATTAGTTCTTGATCTGCATAATTTCCAGTAATAGGAATAATTTTAAAATTTTTTATAAAATTTAATGTTGTAGTTATTTCTTGAGTCTTTTCTGGAACTTGTTGTAATTTTACTAATTCATTTTTAACAACTTCAGGAACAATAAAAGAAATTGAACCTATTTCCATATCTAAATTATCAATATTTTTGATTCGTTTAGTTGCTAAATGAATTAAAAAATTAGTATCACAGATTACTTCAACCAACTATACCTGCACCAATTAATCGCCATCTTTCAGCAATTCTTCTACTTATTGCTACACGTCCATTTTCAAAGATACATGCAGGTCTTCTAAGCTCAATTTCAATATTAGATGATTTTACCTTAGTAACCTTACCTAATACTGGGGCAGTTCCAATGTTTAATCGAAGTAATTCACCCATTTGAATTGGTTTAACTTGGAGATCTTCAGCAGAGTCTACAGTAGAACCTACAGCAGAGTCGAACAAATTAACATCAAGTTTTAGCAAAGTAGAGTTATCAGGAAGTGTTCCAGGCTTTCCAATTACTGAACCAATAAATGAATCACTTCTAGTCATAGATGGATCCAACTTTGTACCAATTGCAACTAATCCTCCAGGTTTTACAGATTCAACTATTCCTGCAGCAGTTCCTAATGAAGTAATTTCAGTGTGAATTGGTTCATAGGATTTATTTTTTTCATTCATTATACCAGGTTTAATTTCAATTTCATCGCCAATGTTAAAAATTCCCTGAGTTAAACTGCCACCAATTACACCACCCTTGATATCTTTTAATTTTATACCAGGTTTGTTTACATCAAAAGAACGTAAAACATGCATCACAGTATCAGCTTTTTCATCTCGTTCAGGTGTCTTAATGGTGGATTCTATAGAGCCAATTAACGCATCTATATTTAATCCAGATTGAGCAGAAATTGGAATAATAGGAGACTTTGCTGCATTAGTTCCCTTAACAAATTTTGTAATATCTTTGTAATTGGCTAATACTTCATCATAAGAAAGTAAATCTACTTTATTTTGAACTACAACTATTTGTTGAATTTGAAGAGTTTGAAGAGCTAAAAGATGTTCTTGCGTTTGGGGTTTAGGAACTTTTTCATTTGCTGCAACTAGTAATAATCCACCATCCATTAATGCAGATCCAGAAAGCATATTTGCCATCAAACTTTCGTGTCCGGGACTATCTACAAAACTTACAACTCTAGATAATTCACTTTCATCTCCACAATTATTACATTTGGGGGTTGTAGAATATCCTAAAGGTTCTTCACATTTTTTACATTTGTAAAAAGCAGCATCAGAATAACCAACACGAATAGTAATTCCACGTTTTAATTCTTGACTATGTACACTTGTCCATGAACCAGTTAATGCTTGAATAAGACTAGTTTTTCCATGATCTACATGGCCAGCAGTTCCAATATTGACACATGGTTGATAACCATATTTTTTAATATACCAATCGGGAAGTGTTTCGCGCCAGTGCATGAGTCAAAATATAGAATCGGTATATGTTAAGTTATTCTTTCTTATCTTCAGTTTTTTCAGCTGCATCTTCTGCAGGTGCTTCAACTGGTAACTCTCCATCAAATTTACAATTTATTTGATAAATTTCTTCAGAGATAGTATTTCCACGAGTTAATTTTCTAGCTCTATCACCATCTTTTGCATGTGGTAAACCCACACCCTTAGAAAGTAAAACTCGTTTTCTTGCTGCACCATGAACATCACTTCTCATAGGAACTCCAGATTTATCACTGCCACCAGTGAGTTTTAATTTTCCACTAAGACCAACAACTGTAGCATCAGTTTCATTTCCTAATTGTAATCCTAACAATGGGTTTGCATCGCTGTCTTTGAGTTCTTTGGTTAGAGATTTTCCTTTAATATCAGATATTGTAAGTTTGAAGTTTGCCAATTATTTCAAAAAAAGGTTAAAGTACTAATTAACGTTTGGACATTATTTTTAAATCAAAATTTCCATACATAGTCATGGGAGAAGAAATCAAATGTCCAAGGTGTGAAAACAAAATGGTAGACATGCAAGCATGTCATATGTTTTGTCCTAATTGTGGCGCCCATCTAGATTGTTCAGATAAAGGAAATTTCTGGTAACTATAATCCAGAACGATCTGGAATATAATCAGATGCCATATTCATTGCATGATCCTTCATAATTTCAAG
>JAOMJV010000037.1 GCA_028351415.1 Candidatus Nitrosopumilus sp. | reverse complement strand
ATACATACGCTTAAGTCCATATAATTTATCAAATTTTTACTTGGCTAGTTTTAAGACAATTACTGCAGATCAGATGAATCAAACACAAAAAAAGATTCGTAATAATGTTTCAAACATGCTAAATTTTCTTGACAAATGTTTAGGTCAACCTGATAAACCAAATCGAGATATGCCAAATATTTACGTCTATGAAATGTATTCTATATTCACTCATGCAGTGGAAGAATATGGAAAACTAGTCTATATGAAATCATTAACTCAAAATACAGATAATAATTTTGAAGTTAATTATAGATACAAGTTTCGTGATCATACAACAAAGTTTGATCTTGCATTAGAACAATTACCTGAATCAATTAATGCTGTATATGAATCTGGATTTACTAAAATGGCAATGAATGTTTTAAATGTAGATTTAGATAATGATAATAATCCGACAGATGTTACATTTACTTTAGATATTGATACATTAAGAAAATGTGTTTTTGATTTTAGAAATCTTTAAATTTAAATTCTTAATTTATTTTTGCAGTTAGAATTAAAACTTGCCATGGAAATAAAATTTCACCGTTCTTTTTTGTATATTGTTTAGTTTTTTCTTTTACTGATTCTTTGAATTCCTTTCGTTTTGAATATTCCAATGTGTTTAATTTTTCTTTTAGAGGCTTTGCAATGTATTTGATATAATTTTTCCAATAATCTTCAAATTTTCCTGGACTATAATTAAAAATAAATTCTTTAACAACAATATTTGAAAATCCTGCTTTTCTAACTTCTGCTTTTAATGCAGATTTAGTGCCAAATCTGTCTAAATTTGGTGTTCCTGCAGCTAGATAATCTGGTATGTATTTTATGGCAGAATCTAAAATACTGTTAAAAAATGGAACATTATCTTTACTTCCGTGAACGGATATTCCTATTTTTCCAGATTTTTTGAGACTGTTTTTCATATTTTTTAATGCTTTTTGTGCATTAGGGAAAAAAAATAATGCATACTGACAAGTTATTATGTCGAATTTTTTTGAAAAGCTAAAATTTTCTGCATCAATATTTACAAAGTCTAAATTTTTATTTTTTTCATTCCATTTTTTTGCAATCTTAATTGCGGTAGTTGATGTATCCACTCCTATTGCATGTCCTGCATTTCCCACTTTTTTTTGGATTTGTTTTGTAACCACTCCTGTTCCACACGCAACATCTAACACCACATCATTTTTGTTAATTTTTACTAACTCAATTAATTTTTTTGTACTTTGAAATGGTCCTTTATTTACACTGGCCCATCTTTTATGATATCTAGGAGCAATTTCATTCCATATTTTCATATTTGTTTGCTTATACTCTGAATTAATGATTTTCATTTTAATTTTAATTCAATTTGTTTTCTTATAATTTTTGCAATTTTTTCTTTTTTCATCCAACCTGAAACAATATTCTTTTTTGAATCTACAATTATAATTTGATTATTTTGAGAATTTTTCTTATATCTAGACGTTCCAATATCATTTGCTATGATGATATCTGATGATGATTCTTTTAATTTCTTTTTAGCTGATTTAATTAATTGAGAATTTGTAACATTTGTTTCTGCTTTAAATCCAACTAGTAGAACGTTTTTTTGTATTTTTTTAATTTGATCTATGATTTTAGGAGATTTTTTGAGGCTAATTGAAATATCTGTATTTGAACTTTTTATTTTTTTCTTACTTGGATTTTTAGGAATATAGTCTGATATTGCTGCAGCCATGATTACAATATCAAATTTATTTTTTAATTCTTTTTTTACTGAATCGTACATTTCCTTACTTGATAGAACGTTGATAACTTTTGCACCACTTGGTGCTTTTTCATTACCTGGTCCATAAACAAAAGTAACTTTTGCTCCTGCAGAAACTAATTCTTTTGCTAAACTTACTCCTGTTTTACCCGTACTTTGATTTGTAATTGCTCTGACAGGATCTATCTGTTCAACTGTTGGTCCAGCAGTCATTAGAATTTTTTTACCCTGTAATTTGGATGATAATCCAAATTTATTCAAAACAAAATCAAGAACTTCTTCTGGTTCTGATGCTTTTGCTTTACCTTCTATTATGTTTGGTGATACAAAATCTATTTTATTTTTTAGAAATAAAATATTTTTTTTAACTGCTACATTTTCATACATTGATGCATGCATTGCTAAAGCCATTAGTATTGGTGTTTTTGAACCAAATCCTACAGTAAGTACTGTTGAAATTGGAGTATCATCTATTCCATTTGCAAGTTTTCCTAATGTGTTTGCCGTAGCTGGATAAACAATAATTAGATCTGATCTTTTATAATCTGCGATATTGATATGTTCTAATTTACCAGTTAATTTTGTAATAACATCATTTCCTGTTGCCCATTTCATATAATCAGGCTGAATCATTTTTGTTGAAGCGCTACTCATTACACACGTAACTTTTGCCCCATGCCTCATTAGTAATCTTGCAAGTTCAATTGATTTGTATGCTGCAACGCTTCCAGCAACACACAATACAATTTTTTTACCCGAAAGTTCTGTTCCCTTTGATTCTACTATGTCTAATGATGGATGTTGTAATTCTTTTTTAGACAATTTCTTTCCTCAGTTTATTATATTCAGATTCATCCATTTGAAATTCATTTCCTGCTCCTGGAAAACTTTCTTCCTTAACTTCTGTTACGTATAATTTTACTGCATTTCTTATTTCTTCAGATAAAGATAGGTATCTTTTTGCAAATTTTGGTTTTATTTTTTCAAATAATCCTAGCATATCATGAACAACTAAAACTTGCCCATCACAATCTTTCCCTGAACCAATTCCTATTGTCGGCACAGTAATTTTTTCTGTTATTATTTTTGCAACTTGACTTGTAACCATCTCTAAAACTATGCTAAATACGCCTGCTTCTGTTATTATTTTTGAATCATTAATCAACTCAATTGCATTTTCTCTTGTTTTCCCTTGTACTGTGTATTTCTCAGCAGTTTGTGGTAATAATCCTAAATGACCCATAACATGTATCCCTGCTTCTGTTATTGCTGTTATTATTTTTGCAACTTCTTTTCCACCTTCTAATTTTACTGCATCAGCACCTGCTTGAATGAGTTTTAATGAATTTGTAATTGCATCTTCCTCTGTTTTGTAAGAATTAATCGGTAGATCTGATACAATCAATGAATCTTTCCTTGCATTTTTTGTAGCAGTTGTAAATCTAATCATATCTTCCATTGTTACTGAAGTAGTATCTTCGTATCCTAACATTACCATGCCTGCACTATCCCCTACAAGAATTACATCAACTTGATCACATAGTGTTACCATTGTAGAATCATATCCTGTTAAAACCGTAATTTTTTCCTTTCCTTTCATTTCTGTAATGTCTTTGATAGTTTTATGCATTTTTTGCTCTCCTTTCTAAATTTTTTCTAATTTCCAAAATTGCCACTTTGAGAATCTTTTTATTATTATATGTTGAAGATTTTTTTAATTTCTTATTTGATTCAGTTACAAGTAACTTCATAGCACGTGTTACATTATCTACTATTGTAATATCCGCAGTTCTCGCAGTTCTGGATAGTGGATTTAAATCAAATGTAATGATTTTCTTTTTTGCTTTTTTTAAGGCAATTGTTCTATCACCATCTTCTAAAGGAACTAAAACCACATCTGCTGAAAATATTCCATTTTTATCAACAATTCTTCTTGCACTATCAATTCCTAATAATTTTGTGGATGATTTTTTATTTAATCCAAAAATTTCTTTTGCACCTGATTTTTTTAAAATTTTAGTAATTGCTTTTTTACGTTTTTCACTGGAATAAAATAAATTTACTTCAATTTTTGA
>JAOMJV010000036.1 GCA_028351415.1 Candidatus Nitrosopumilus sp. | reverse complement strand
TATACTAGAAATGATCACACTATCATGTACTTCTGTCAACTTTACTTTAGCTAAGAGCTAGATTCGATTTTATTTTGTTTGCTTGAGTCTTTTTGCAGTAAGTTTTTCTGAAATTTTGTTAAGAATAATTGTCTTATGTGATCCTTTTGGCAACACAATATACCCTGATCTGACAAACGGTCTTTTTGGAAATCTTACCTTATCATCTGATTCTGTTATTTCAAATCCTGCTGTTGTAGTTGCATCGATTAATTCTTTTAATGATGGGTCATAAACAGACTTTTCTAATGGTAATCTTCTTCCCATTGATCTTTTTAAATTTTTATTAAAATAATCCAACCATATTACGATGTGCTCGTAATCTTTCATTTTATTCTTTTACTAATACTGCGTTGACTATTCCTAATTGTCCTGGTTTAGATACAA
This sequence comes from Candidatus Nitrosopumilus sp., assembly GCA_028351415.1. Classification (GTDB taxonomy): domain Archaea; phylum Thermoproteota; class Nitrososphaeria; order Nitrososphaerales; family Nitrosopumilaceae; genus Nitrosopumilus. Next base: position 3,926 of record JAOMJV010000036.1, on the reverse strand, counting down.
CTCTGCATTTACCTTCTTGTGTTTCAAGAATTGCCCCTTTGCTGATTATTCCTCTTCTTTTGTAATCATTATTTGTAGTGTTATCTATAACTTTGATAATTTTTGTTTTGATAACTTTGGCATTACCTGTTGCTAAATTAACAAAATCAATTGATTTTAAAGCAACTTTATTGTTACTGCCTCTAACTCTTCTTGTTATTGTTACTTGAGCTCCATTAATTGCCTCATTTGGATATCTATCAGTTTCATATTTTCTTCTAATTCTAAGTGGTTTTCTTCTTCCTCCAGTTATCTTACTGGTTGCTAAATTTTCTACTGATTTTCTCACAAGAAATTTACTGAATTACTCTAATTTATACAAAACGCCAAAAATTAGCCTTAAATCCAAAATCTCTCTATTCTGTTTCTGTTATTGTTTGTAGCGTGGATTTTATTTCATTTCTTCCTGCCGTTTTTCTTACTTTAGAAAACAATCTTGACTTTAGATCTTCCACATCCCCTTGAATTCCAAAATATTTTTGGAATTTTTCAGTTGTTGTGTAAATTTTTAATCTACCTACATTTTGGTGAGTAATGTAATCTAGTTGCCGTAATTCTTTTAGATGTGCATAAACTCCTGAACCTCTAGTTTCAACAAGTTGCTTTGAAGCAATTGGTTGCGCATATGCGATGTATGATAATGTCTTTAGTGTTGCATTTGGCAAAACTGGTTTTGATGCATATCTTTTAACAGTTGAACTGTATTCTGGTTTCAATTGCATTACATATGACCCGTCTGGCAGTATTGCAATTTCTAAGGCTATGAATGCGTTTTTTGTTTTTTTGATAATTTCTTTAAGTAATTCTAATGTTTTTATTTTAGATTCTGTGCCTGATGCTCTTATGATATCTTCTATTCTAAGCGGTCTACCTGCTGAATATAGTGCTGCTTCTATTCTTGCTGTTGATTCTTTTGCATTTTCAATTTTGACCATGTTTTATTATGCTCCTTTAAAATTTAGTTAAAGAAATTTTTCTCCATTTCTATTCATCTGTTGTCTCTTCTTTCATAAGTATGATTTTGATGTCGTCCTCTTTTTGTTCTAAATCCACTTTTTGATCTCTTGCTAAAAATAATGCTGCAAAAAAACATCTAATTGAATCCACTTGATCAAGTTCTGCGATGATATCTTGCAATAATCCGAACCCTGTATTTGCAATTTTTTTCATGATTAAATCTTCATACTTTCCAATAATGCTTTCTAGTGAAATAAAAAATTCTTGAAAGTCTGGTGCCTCAATTGGTTCTATTTCCAATTTTCTATTTCTTCGTGATTGTGGATTTGCAATTGTACCGATAAGGTTCTGCAGTAGTCCTAACAAGTCATCTAATGAAACTGGATATGTTGATTCATGTCTGTATGGAATATCAATTAATTCGATATCTACATCTGTTCTTTGAAAACTTGGTTTTTTATCCATGGCTGCTTTTTGTAATGCAAAAATACTTTCAACTTTCATTCTGTAAATTAATGATGATGACAATGCAGCCATTCCTGCAACTTTAAGATCCTTTGAGCCTGTTTTTTCCAGAATTTTTGTTAATAAATTTAAAATTTGAATTAGATCTATCTCCCATACGTCTTTTTTTACAACTGCTTTAGTATCAAATAAAACATTGATTGGTTCTTGAGAAATACCGTTAGGAGTTTGAGATTCACTCACAGCATAACTCTTCTGTTATTCCATAATATCTAATGACTCTACTTTTTTCTTACTTCCAGTCAACTCTTATATTGTAAAGACTGATTTTTTCAATTATGAAATCTGCAAGGATCACTGCTCCTAACGAGCCCCTTTCAATATCTGAATCTGAAACTCCAAAACCTCAAGGAGATCAAGTATTAGTTAAAGTAGGCTCTGTTGGTGTGTGTCATAGTGATTTACACCTGTGGGAAGGTGGTTATGATCTTGGTGATGGTCAATTTATGAAAGTCACTGATAGAGGAGTAAAATACCCTGTAACTCCTGGTCATGAAATTGTTGGCACTGTTGAAGATATTGGGAATAATGTTTCAGGTATTGTAAAAGGTGATCAAGTACTTGTTTTTCCGTGGATTGGATGTGGTGAATGCCCTGCATGTAAAGTTGGAAATGAGAACTTATGTGACGCTCCAAAATCTATGGGCGTTTTTCAAGATGGCGGCTATTCCGACTATGCTTTAATTCCAAATTTCAAATATTTAGCAAAACTTGATGGTGTAGATCCAGATGCTGCAACTTCACTTGCATGTTCTGGACTAACTGCATACACTGCAATTAAAAAAGCAAACCAAAATTCTCCTGAATTCCTTGTCATTGTTGGTGCCGGTGGTTTAGGATTGATGGGTGTTCAAATTGCTAATGCTATTACTGACGCAAAAATTATTTGTGTGGACATTGATGATCAAAAATTAAATACTGCAAAAGAAATGGGCGCTGATTTTGTTATTAATTCTAAAGAATCTGACGCATCTGAAAAAATTATGTCTATTTGTAATGGTAAAGGTGCTGACAGTGTTGTTGATTTTGTTAACGCTCCGCCAACTGCCAAACTTGATTTTGCTGTTTTGAGAAAAAGAGGGAATTTGGTTCTTGTGGGATTATTTGGTGGTTCTATTGAATTATCTTTAGTAACTATTCCTCTCAAATCTATTACCATTCAAGGAGCATATACTGGAAACTATGATGACATGGTTGAACTACTTGCACTTGCACGAAAAGGCACTCTAAACCCTGTTATCTCAAAAAGATATAATCTTGATGAATGTAATACTGCGTTAGAGGATCTTAAAGCAAGAAAAATTCTTGGCCGTGCTGTGATAAATCCTTAATTTAATTTTAAAATTATTTTTTAATTATTTAATAATCCTCTAAAACCCAACCTGTTTTAATAATCTCCTTGTCTTCTTGTTCTCCCACCCCTGTGGCATATCTCCAAATACACATTGCGTCTGTTTGCATACTTTCTTGTATTTTCAATAATGACTCTGTTTCAAAATTTAAATTTTTATCTGCAGTTCCACACTCTTTACAGAATTTACATTTTTGATCTAAACTAATTGGATTTATTTCAATCAACGGATATGCACTACATGCCAATGGTTTGTCCTTGTAAATTTTACATGGGAATCCTCCATGTGTTGATTTTTTACCACTATCTGTATCTAAAAAAGGACAAGTATTACCGTTATCTTCAATTCCCATTAATTGATATGCTAAAACTTTTGTGGGTATCTGATTTTTATTTTTAGAAACCCCTATTCTTGGTAAAATTTTAATTTTAATTTTATTTGATTCTGCTACTTTTTCAATATTTTCTTTCTCTTCTGGTAAAATTAATACTCCTATTTTTCCAAATTGTTTAGTTGGGTAATACTCTCTTTCAACACAGCACTGAGAACACTCATCAACACATCTAAACTCCATCAGATAATTTTGAATTTTATAGATAAAATTTCTTTTGATTTTTTTTAAAACTATGTTCTAAAAACCTCATCAGTTATATGGTAACATGACTCATCAACATTATGGGTAAGCGTCAGGTAAAAAATGAAAGTGCATTAAAAGAAATTCGTCTTCCGGAAGAAGGTGAATTATTTGGTAGGGTGTTGAAAATGATGGGTGGAGAAAATGTTATGATAAAATGTGATGATAATGTAACTAGAAGAGGACGAATTAGAGGAAAATTAAAGAGACGAGTCTGGATTCGAGACAATGATATTGTAATTATTGCCCCGTGGGATTTTGATGCTACTGGACGTGGAGATATTGTTTGGAGATTTACAATACCTCAAGTGCAATGGCTCAAAGATAATGATCACATTGCAAAAGATTTCTAATTTCTAGATATCTTAGTTAATATAGTGAATGTTTTGTTCCTGAAGGTATGGAACAAGGTACAGTAA
>JAOMJV010000035.1 GCA_028351415.1 Candidatus Nitrosopumilus sp. | reverse complement strand
TTGAAAATGAAAAATATGTTTTCGGTGTTGGTATGTTATTTTTTTTTAAAAGTAATGTCATGAACATTTTGTTTCCACAAATGCTTGCAACATCAAATTTGTTTAAAACTGGAATATCTAAAAATTCTAAAGCTGATGTAAAATGAAGACCTCGAAAATAACTTACACATCTTTCTAAAACTACATCCCCTAAATCAAAATCATCTTTTTTACTATCTGTATTAATTTGAGTAATTTTGGCATCTAACATAATTGCTGTATGACCTAATTCGGCGGCAGCCTTTTGAAGCATTTTTTCTTCCGTTCTTAAACGGTCAAAAACAATGCTGATTTTTGACATTACTCTCCCCAGTCTTCGCCTACAGTTTCTGCTTGTTTAAGCTCAATATTTGATCCTTCTTTTTTAGAAATCTCAAAGTCAGCTCCACAATCAGGGCAAGAGATTATCTCTCCAACTGAGGCATCTTCTGGGATGTTGAGTTTTGCGTCACATTCTGGACAGTTCATGTTTTAGTTTTCCTTTTCTTTTGTAATTTATTAGCTTCCGTTGACTGCATTCCCCATAATTCAACAAATCCTTTAGCTAATCTTTGGTCAAATGTGGATTCTACTCCATAAGTGGCAATATCGTGACTGTACAAGGAATTGTCTGATTTTCTGCCCACTACTCTTAAACTTCCTTTGTACATCTTTAGTTTCACAGTACCTGAAACTGGTTTTTGAGATGTTTCAATAAATCCATCCAGATCTGCTTTGAGGGGATCCTGCCAAAGTCCTGAATAAACCAAATGTGCCCATTCATCATCAACTATTGATTTGAATTTATTTTGATGTTTTGTATGAACCATTTTTTCTAAATCTGCATGTGCTTCAATTAGACAAGTTGCTGCAGGTGTTTCATACACTTCTCTGGATTTAATTCCCACAACTCGATCTTCGATATGATCTATTATTCCAACACCTGCTTCGCCTGCTTTTTTATTGATATATTCAATTATTTTTTGTGACTCTTTTATTTTCCCATCTACTTCTATCGGAATTCCTTTTTCAAATTTAATTTCTAAATATGTTGGTTTATCTGGCAAGTCTTTTGTTTTTACCCAAATGAAAGCATCTTCTGGTGGTTCATTGTATGGATCCTCTAAAACACCGCCTTCAATTGCACGTCCCCATAAATTTTGATCAATGCTGAATTTTTTTGCAACTGAATCTATTTCTATTCCATGTTTATTTGCAAATTTTAATTCTGTATCTCTGTCTAAATTTTTATCCCTAATTGGTGCTATAATTGGAAGGTCTGAACCAGAACGTAATGTTATATCAAAACGTACTTGATCATTTCCTTTACCTGAACATCCATGTGCTAATGATGTTACTTTTTCTTTTTTTGCAATTTCCAAAACCTTCTCTGCAATTAACGGTCTTGCAAGAGCTGTTGCTAAACAATATTTTTTTTGATAAAGTGCATTTGCTTTAATTGCTGGAAATATGTAATCTTTGACAAATTCTTTTCTTGCATCAACGTTGTAGTGTTTTTTTACTCCTAATTTTTTTGCTTTTGCAGCAATTTTTTTTGCATTATCTCCTTGACCTACATCCACTGTAACTGTAATTACGTCCATGTCGTGTTCTTCTTGTAAATATTTTACAACAACTGAAGTATCTAATCCTCCAGAAAATGCAAGAATTCCTCTTTGAGTCATGAAACACCTTTTCCGTAGTATTTTCGAATTTATCTTTTGTGTTATGCTTGATTTTTTTCTTTTTTTTGAAAAAATCCACGACTAGCTTAAGCTAAAATTCGATGATTATTTAACCGCCACATATAACGCTGTTTTATGACAATCAAATTAGTATTTTCTGTAATTGTTACAGTAATTGTGATAGGTTCTATTGCTGGAATTATTCTTAATTCTAATCAAAACCTTGGTGAAAATAATCTTCGAATTGCATATTTTCCAAATATTGGACATGTAATACCTATAGTTGGAATGGAGAAAGGATTCTTTGTTGAAAAAATTAGCAATGATACTAAAATTAAAACTAGAATTTTTGATAGTGGTCCACAAGTAATAGAATCTCTTTTTGCTAATTCTGTTGATATCGCATACGTTGGCCCTGGACCTGCCATTAATGGGTTTTTAAATTCTGAGAATAATAATATTCAAATTTTATCTGGAGCTGCAAGTGGTGGTGCCAGCTTTATTGTTCATCCAAATTCTAAAATAAATTCTGCATCTGACTTTGCAGGAAAAAAAATTGCTGCGCCTCAAATTGGAAACACTCAGGATATTTCACTAAGACATTATCTATCTGAAAATAATTTAAAACCTGCTGAAAAAGGTGGCTCTGTAATCGTATATAATATTGCTAACCCAGACATTTACACTTTATTTGTTAAAGGTGATATTGATGGTGCATGGGTTGCAGAACCTTGGGCAACAATTTTAGAAACTGATCTTGGTGGAAATAGATTGTTTTTTGAAGAAGATCTATGGCCAAATAAACAATTTGCATCTGTATTGTTAATTGCAAATGTAGATTATGTTAAAAAAAATCCTGAAATCATTTCAAATTTTTTAATTTCTCATCATGAAACTGTAGATTGGATTAATGATAATCCTGTTGAAACTAGAAATATTTTTAATGGTTTTTTAAAATCTTATCTGGGTCAATCTTTATCTGATAATATTGTCGATATTTCATTATCTAATCTTGAAATCACTTCTGATCCTGTAATGGATTCTGTTTATTCTTTTGCTGAAAAAGCTAATGTGCTGGGATATTTGGGAAGAAATGGGTATGATTTATCTGAAATTTTTTACACTATTGATTCAAATTCTAATCTTGAGGGGGATACTTAGATGACTAAATTAGAAGCTAAAAATATTGTGAAATATTTTAGTCATGATTCTCATGAACTCAAAGCATTGGGTGGAATTAACTTAAAAATTGAATCTGGCGATTTTGTATGCTTAGTAGGTCCTTCTGGCTGTGGTAAATCTACTTTTTTACGTATAGTTGCAGGTTTGGAACAACCTGATGAAGGTCAAATCATTTTTGATGGTCATCCTGTAACTGAAACTGGACCTGAAAGAATTATGGTTTTTCAAGAAGGTGCTTTGTTCCCTTGGCTTAAAGTTCAAGATAATGTTGAATTTGGATTAAAGATGGCTGGAATTTCAAAGGAAGAAAGAGCCAAAATCTCTCACAGATATTTGGATATGATGCAATTGACAAAATTTGCTGATTCTTTTACTTACCAACTATCAACTGGTATGAAGCAGCGAGTAGCTATTGCAAGGGCTCTAGTAATGGATCCTGATGTTTTGTTGATGGACGAGCCTTTTGCAGCTCTTGATGCTCAAACTCGAGATTTACTATTAGTTGAAATGCAATTAATTTGGGAAAAAACTAAAAAAACTATTTTGTTTGTTACTCATAATGTTGTTGAAGCAGCTGTACTTGGAACTAAAGTTGTTGTTTTTAGTAATAGACCATCAATAATTAAAAAAGAATTTACAAATGATTCTGCTAGACCTAGAACTAGTGATGATGAATCTTTAGTAAAACTTCAACAAGATATTTTATTTGAACTTAGACCTGAGGTAAAGAAAAATTTAGAGTGATTATTATGGCAAAAAATTTTACTCCTCACAGAATTGCATTTTACATTGGAATTATAGTGGTTTGGCAAGTTATTGCAATGATTGGAGTGTGGCCAGATAATATTTTTCCATCTCCTTATGAAGTAGCTGAAGATTTGTTTTATGGTGCAATTGACGGTAGTTTGTTCTATGGTATTGCAACAAGTATGTGGAGATTATCTATTGGATTGGCAATTGCAATTTCTGGTGGTATTGTGCTGGGAATTTTTATGGCTAGAGTTGAAGTCATTAATCAAACTGTTGGATCTCTTGTTTTGGGATTACAATCTATTCCTTCCATAGCTTGGGTTCCGCTGGCAATATTGTGGTTTGGTCTAACTGACGGCGGGATTATTTTTGTTACTGTGATTGGTGCAATTTTTGCAGTTACGATTAACACCTATACTGGAGTCAAAAACATTGATCCTCATTTTATTGAGGCTGCAAGAAACATGGGTGCAAAAGGAACTCAATTAATTACTGCTGTGCTTCTTCCTGCTGCGTTTCCATACATGATTTCTGGATTTAAGCAGGGTTGGGCTTTTGCATGGAGGGGCGTAATTGGTGCTGAGATACTGTTTTCATTCTTAGGATTGGGATTTTTGCTGAATGCTGGACGTTCTCTAAATGATGTTTCTCAAGTCATTGGGATAATGGTGGTGATAATGATTATAGGTTTGATCATTGATGGAGTAGTTTTCAAAAGATTAGAAACTAAAGTCATGTCTCGTTGGGGTTTGAGATAATTTTATTTTATTTGAAATTTTATACAATAATCTATCGTTTCTATCCCTTTTTTTGTTTGGTCTATTTTTTGTAATTATCAAGATTTACTATCATGTATAATGCTAAATCTTTACCTTTCAATTTTTACTTCATTTTTAATTTTTAATGAAACAATAAAAGCACATACGATAATCACTATTGCAAAATACATTACTGAAATATAGTCAAAAAC
>JAOMJV010000034.1 GCA_028351415.1 Candidatus Nitrosopumilus sp. | reverse complement strand
GAAATTTATGAATGTTTGAAGATACAAAAAGTAAATTAGACAACTTCCGCATACCTGCCACGACTTTCAATATCTGAAACTAGTTTTACAATTTTAGTTTGATAAGTAATACCAACAACGGATTTGTATCCTGCTAGAAAATGTTTCCAACAAGATTGCATTATTTTTGCATGTGCACTGTTAAGGATTTCTTTTATTAAGCGTAAATCAACTGCATGATCCTCAGGTTTTATTGTATTTTGAGAAAGTCCAAAATCAATCATGTAAATAATATTTTTAAATAAAATAAAATTAGATGTTGTTAAATCTCCATGCATGACTCCATTTTTATGTAATAATCCAACCAATTTTCCAATTTCTTTAGAGTATTGAACAATTTTTAATTCAGATAAATCATGTACAGGTTTTCCAGGAATTTCTTGCATTACGATCATAGTTTTTCCTAAATCAACAAAATAAACAAGGGGTGAAGGAATTCCAAAAGATTTTACTTGTGAAAGTATTTGTGATTCTTTAATTGTTCTTTGCTTACGTATTTTTGAATCAAGTGATGCATTTCTATAATTTTTAATTTTTCGAATTTTAAAAATAGATTTATTATTTTTCCATACGCCCGTGTAAATGTCAGCCTCAGCACCTTTTTTGATTAATTTCACTAACATTATATCCAAAAGAATTCAATAAAAATTAATCATGGAAGATGGAGAGAAAAGAGTCAAACAAGAAGATTGTAATGAAGATAATTTAGGTCCAGGCATTTTGACATTAACAAATAAAAGATTAGCATTTGATAAAACAAAATCAAGAATAATGGACTTTACAAAGCGTATGGGAGAAACAGTATTGGATATTTCATTAGAAGACGTAAGTAAAAGTTGGAAAGAAGGGTTATTCATAAAAAAAGTATGTTTTACAGCAAAAACTAACGATGGTGAGCAGACATACAAATTTGGAGTTTTCAATACAAAAGGCTGGCTAAAAAGTATCGAGCAAGCCATAAAAGAAAAAGAAACTCAATAATCTACTTTAACTGAATCTAATCTCCAAGATTGAGTTACAAATGTGTCTTTAAGTAAAACACCTTCTTTAACTTGTGATTCTAAAAGTCCGGTCCAACATATTTGGCTACCACAATCTCCAGCATATTGTAATGGGACGACAAAAAATTTACAACCATGGCGTTTACATACATCTTTGAGCATTGCAGATAATCTTTTGTTAGCTGCAACACCGCCAACAATCATTAATTCTTTTTTAGATGTAAATGATAAAGCACGTTCTACAGTTTCACTAATCATTGCAAAAGCAGTTTCCTGGAGTGAATAGCATGCATCAATTTTACTTTTTTGAGAAACAGATTTTGTTGCAGATAGTAATCCAGAGAAAGACACATCATTTCCTTTTACAGAATAAGGCAATGAAACATAATTTGAAGAAGTAGATGCTAACTCCTCTATATTTTTTCCACAGGGGGATGCAAATCCAAGGGATCTACCAAATTGATCAAGTAATTGGCCTAATGTAATATCTAATGTTTCACCAAAAACTCTCCACTGCTTATCAAGAAATGAAAGAAGCATGGTATGTCCACCAGAAACCAAAAGGACCAAAGGATCACTTGCACCAGTAAGTAATTTTCCCAATTCAATATGGCCAATAGCATGATTTACAGGATAAATTGGAATTTTATAAAATGAAGAAAGAGATCTTGCAACTACAGCACCCACACGAAGACAAGGTCCCAATCCAGGACCAGCAGCATATGAAATTATGTCTAAATCACCAATAGAAACATCTGCTTCTTTGAGACATTCAGATAAAACAGTTGGACTATTTTCAATATGATGCCTAGATGCTTCACGTGGATGAATGCCCTGTCCAGCCTCAGGACGAAAAATTTTTCTAATGTCAGAAAGAATTTTACCTTTTTTACCTTTTTTTTCAATTACGGCACAGGAAAACGTATGAGCAGTACTCTCAATTCCTAAGCCTATCATATTATCCCCTAGCTAATGTAGATACAATTTTGATTACGTCACCGTGTTTTAATTTTTGATCACCACCAATTCTTTGTTTAGTTTTACAATCTATTGCATGCAAAAATCCTTTTGCAATATCAGCATGAATTAAAGCTGCTAAATCTTTGGCAGTAGAATCTTGTGGTATTAATTTTGCATCAGGTAAAATTACACCATCTTTGTTAGTTAGTTTAGATTCATCCTCTACAGGATACACTGCAATTAAATTTAATGAATCAAACACTGCAGCGTTTAGAATTTTTTGAATTCCAGTTGAAGGAATTTTAGAAAAAATTGTTTTAACTAAATCTAGTGCTTTTTGCTGTGGTGCTGGAAGTTCTTTTTCTTCATTAATTTTAAATCCATCATCACCAGAAGTGTAATCTATTATTCCAGCTTTTGTAGCTTTTCGTAAAAGTAATTCTGTTTCAGCACTACATGGAATTACCACACCTGAAATTTTTTTAAGGATATCAAGATCTTTGCACAAATCGGCTTTATTTGCAGCAATGATCATTGGCTTGGTGTTTTGTCTCAACTCTTTAACAAAATTCTCAATATCAGAATCAATCCATTCTTTAGGATTTTTAGCGACGAGACCTTGTTTTTGTAATACGGATTGGACTTCATGCTCCTTAATTCCCAATCCACTGAATCTTTTTGCAATCCCGTCAGTTAGTTTTGCTCTTTTTTGATCTACTTCACGAGTCACCTTATCCCATTCTCTTTTAAGAATATCAATAAACCATTGATCAAATTCATCTTCAACAAATGCAACATCTTCTAAAGGATCATGTGTTCCAAGCGGTATAGGCTGCCCTTGAATATCAGTAGTACCTGCAATATCAACAACATGAATTAAAATTTCAGCTTGCCTTGCATCATCAAGAAATTGATTTCCCAATCCTTTTCCCTCATGTGCACCAGGAACTAAACCAGCAACATCAATTAATTTTACTGGAATTAATCTAGTGCCATTAACACACAATGGATTTTCATGTTTGAGATCAAAATGCTTACAAGCACAATCAGATTGAACAAACGCCATACCGATATTTGGTTCAATTGTTGTAAAAGGAAAGTTACCAGAGGCAACAATAGTTTCAGTTGCAGCGGAAAAAAATGTTGATTTTCCAACATTTGCTTTACCAATTAATCCAATTTGCAATACACACAAAAATCTAATTCTACTTATTAGTATTGCAGAAATCGTTTAATCTAGTTGTAGAGATTTAACATTATGTCAATAGTAATAACTGGAAATCCAGGAGTCGGCAAACATACAATTACAAAAAAAATTTCAGAAATACTGAATTTTCCAATAATTGACATCAACATAATTGCAAAAGATTCAGGATTATTTGAAAAAAATGAAAATACAAATGATGTCGATACTGAAAAACTAGGAAGTGTACTAAAAGAAAAAGTATTGGATAAAACTATAGTTGTAGGTCATTTAGCACCATATGTTCTAGAAAAAAATCAGGTAAAAAAAATCATCATATTAAGAAGAAATCCTTATGATTTAGAACTAGTGTATAAAGAAAGAAAATATTCAGAGATTAAAATTAAAGATAATACAGGTAGTGAGGTATTAGGGGTTATTGCTCACGATACAGTTGAAAAGTTTGAAGAAAAAGCATTTCAAGTAGACGTTAGTAAAAAAAATATTCAAGAAGTAGTTGAAAAAGTAATAGGAATTATTTCTAAAAATGAAAGTAATGAGGAAGTAGACTGGTTGGAATTAGTAGCAAAAAATAATGATTTAAAAAAATTTTTTACTGATTGATTAAATAACGCTTTAAATTTTATCTAATTACTTGTTTGAAATTTCTAAAACAGACCTAGCAGGAAGAATAGGAACCATATACACAAATCACGGTAAGATAGAGACACCGGCATTTGTTCCAGTTATCCATCCAGTAAGACAAACAATACCATCAAAAAAAATCATAGAAATTGGTTTTGATGTTGTAATTACAAATGCATACATTACAAAAAATAATTATGGTGATGAAGCAGTAAAAAAAGGAATTCACAAAATAATAGATTTTGATAAATCAATCATGACAGATTCTGGAGGATATCAAGTCTTAGAATATGGAGATCTGGACATATTACCACCAGATATGGCAAAGTTTGAAACTGGAATATTGACAGATTTTGCAATTCCATTGGATAAACCAACAGGATACGGATTGCCAATTAAAAAAGCTGAAGCATATGTCAAGCACACACTTGAAGTTTGTAAAGAAACTCTGGACAATAGTAAAGATAACGGACAGATTTGGATGGGTCCAATTCAGGGAGGAGAACATTTTGATCTTGTAGCAAAATCAACAAAATCATTAATTGATATGGGTTTTCAAATGCTGGCATTAGGAAGTCCAGTTGAATTTATGGAGTCATACGAGTATAGGTTATTGGCACAAATGATTGTGGCTGCAAAAAAACAAATGCCAGAATCAGTACCACTGCATCTCTTTGGAGCAGGTCATCCACTTACAATACCATTTGCAATAGCACTAGGATGCGATACATTTGATTCAGCTTCATACATGCTGTACGCTAAACAATTAAGATACATGACAGATGATGGAACACGATATTTAGCAGATATTACAGTATTTCCATGTAATTGTGAAATATGTTCAAAATATACCCCGGATGAATTACGTCAATTAGAAATATCAAATAAAATTAATGAATTAGCAATACACAACCTGCATGCAATAAAATTAGAAGTTGACAAAGTAAAACAAGCAATTCATGAGGGCAGATTATGGGAATATGTAATTAAAAAAGCAAGAGCCCATCCAAAATTATTTGAAATGATTGAAGTTATGACTGAAAATTATGAATTTTTAGGCTTAGGTACACCAAAATTTAAAGAAAAAGCAATTTTCTTATATTCTAAGGAAGATCAATATCGCCCAGAGGTTCAATCATTTCATAAAATAGTTCGAAAATTCAAATCAAAGAAAAAGAAACTAATCATCATCAAGGAATCACGTACAAAGCCAGGATATCTTTCTCAAGAATATAGAATACTAAAAAAGACACTAAAAGATTTTGAAACATTTCAAGTCTGTCAATATAATCCACATTTAGGACTAATTCCAATTGAAATTTCAGACATATTTCCTGCAGCACATCATGAAAATTCTAGAATTAATTATGATCCAAAAGAATTTCCCACATTTGAAAAAACTTGGA
>JAOMJV010000033.1 GCA_028351415.1 Candidatus Nitrosopumilus sp. | reverse complement strand
AGCAATTAAAGAAAAAACAGAAAAGAAATTAGAAAAATTTCAAAGTAAAACAGAAACTGAAAGAAACATAGACGTCATTACAGAAATTAGAAAGAAAAACTGGTATGAAAGGTATAGATGGTTTATGACTACTGACGGATATCTTGTAATTGGAGGCAGAGATGCAGCGTCAAATTCAGCTGTAATTAGAAAACATTTGGATAAAATGATAAAGTATTCCACGGCGATATTTTTGGTTCGCCTTTTTTAATTATAAAAGATGCAGAAAATGCACCAGTTTCAACAATGAATGAAGTTGCTCATGCAACTGTTTGTTTTAGTAGAGCATGGAGAGAAGGATTGTACGGAGTTAGTGCCTACTGGGTGCACCCAGAACAAGTAAAAAAATCCGCTCCAAGTGGAGAATTCCTACCTAAAGGATCATTTACAATAGAAGGAACACGAAATTTTATCAAATCAGAGACTCTAAAATTGGCTGTTGGAATCATGATAGATGAAGATAAGAATTATGTGTTAACATGTGGACCTCCAGAACCAATTAAAAAAAATTCAATATGTTATGCAATAGTTGAACCTGGAGGGGGAGAGATGGCAGAGTGTGCAAAAAAAGTAAGACTAGAATTTTTAAAAATATTTGAAGACATTACAAAAAAATTCAATATCGATGAATTCGTTCGCGCATTACCTCCAGGTAAAAGTCAAATTAAAGAAGTTAGTATGGGTGATTTAGAAAAACAGAGTATTATTGATGAACAGATAGAGTAGCTGAATCAGTATCAAGTGAAATTTTAATTCCATTTTTAATTGATAGAAATTCTTCATCGCTGATAGTAATTAATGGAATATTAGCTAATGCACATCCAGTAGCAACTGTAAGATCTGCTTTTTTACAAATCATTGCAAGTGGTGCAACATTGTTTGATTTTATGGAATAGATAGTGTATGCACCTACACTACTGCCAACACCTGATGGGAATACAAGAATAGTATCTTTAATTGCTTTTTCAAAAAGAGGGTGTTTTTTATCACTAATAATACCAGTTTTTTTATCAACTGTTCCCAAAAAATTAATTGGATCATTTGATTTTAAAACAATGCCTTCTACTTTTCCTGAAACTAAAATTTTATTCATCTTGTTTCATCTTCGACAATTTGTGTTAATGATTTTAAATTAACATCCACACCATTAGAATTTTTAAGATAAAATGCACCCTTGATACTATTAGTGGTAACTGCATCAACATCATCTTTAGATATCAATGGAGTTAGACATGTACAACAATCGGCAAGAATTTCACATCCGGCACGCTCAAGTTCTGTTATGTAGCCAATTTTTTGTGCCTGCTCCTTTACAGTTCGAGGTAAGAAAACCATACATCTTTTTTGAAAAGAACGACCTTTTAGTTTAGCAGTAAGATCAGAAATTTCATCTAAACCTAATTGAGGACTACCAAGTGTAATTAAATCACCTTTTTCTGCAGTGTTAAGCTCGTCATGTACATTTTGCATTTCTTTTTCATCAAAATCTATTTTTTCAGTATCTGAGTCACCATCACCAAAAATAAATTTAGCACAAGTTCCAGATGTTCCCATTCCACCACACATTGCTTTAGATTGTCTTTGATCCATTTCATCAAGGCCAGAAATGTTTACAGATGTATCACCTAATTTTCCAGCATAAAATCCTAACATTCCATATGTTAATTCATTTGGATTTTTAACTTTCATTCGTATTGTAATATTTGGAGTATCTTCTTTTCTTAATGAAGAATAAGGACTTTTGCCAACGATAGCACTAGCTAGTGCACTAAATGCACTTTCTTTGTTTGTTTTTAAATTATCATATGAATTTGCATGGATAGCAGCATTACTTTCTGCAAATGCAACTTGTGTTCCATTTTTAGGAATATCAAAAATTTCATAAGGAATACAAGAAAAGGATGGAATGACTCCCATTGTTTCATATGAATTTTTAATAGATAATTGCTTTGAAATAAAATTTTCATCTAATTTGTAATTAGATACATTGTCAATATCAAATCCCATCGGATTCAAAGTTGTTTTTACTGTAACACGGGCATCTTTACTAACGGTAGATAGAAGTTCTTCTCCAGCATCGCCAATTGTATTATAATTTACACCAGAAAGATGAGCCCATTCAATGGGAATTAATTTTTCAGCATCAGTTGCTTCACCAGTTGCAACCAAAATTCTATATGCCATTTGCATGGTTTCTCCTTGTTCGCCTTTTAGTGCAGATTCTTCTTCTCTAGTTAATTCCAATGGTCAATTATCATTATTACAGTTATAATACTTGTGCGTAAATTACAATTGAAAATGAAAAGAATTCTTACGGGTATGACAAATACCATGAATGCTGTAAAACCACCAAGAATTACAGCATTAAGAGATCTGCATAATGCGGAAACGGGTCCATTTAGTATTCTAATTGGAACTATACTTTCTGCAAGAACTAAAGATGAAACAACTACAAAAGCAGTAAAGGCATTATTTTTAAAATATAAAAATCCTGAAGATTTAGCAAATGCAAAAATAAAAGATGTAGAAAAAATAATTAGATCAATTGGATTTTTTCATGTTAAATCTAAAAGAATTGTAGAAGTTGCAAAAATAATTCATCAAAAATACAAAGATAAAGTTCCAGAAGATCTTGATACACTAGTACAGTTACCAGGTGTTGGAAGAAAAACGGCTAATTGTGTTTTAGTGTATGCATTTGAAAAACCAGCTATCCCAGTAGATATTCATGTTCATAGAATTTCAAACAGGCTAGGTTTAGTGGATACAAAAAATCCTGAAGATACAGAACAAGAGTTAATGAAAAAAATAGATAAAAAATATTGGATTGACATAAACGATACATTTGTAATGTATGGTCAAAATATTTGTAAGCCTATTTCTCCAATGTGTGATGTTTGTAAAATTACAAAAAGTTGTAAATATTATAAAACTAAGAACGTTTCTTAGTAAAATATAATGTTGCACCTATAAGTCCAATTCCTGCTGCAACATAAAATGGGAAAAATGCAAACATATTCTTTCCAGGATCACCAGACAGTATGTCTATAATCATAACTCCAGAATTTATTGCAGGTGGATCAGTACTTCCTTGCATTCCATGAACTGAATATGACCCAATTTCAAATTGTCCAATATCCAAATTTGTTACAACTATTCTTGCTCCATTGTTTACAGTTAATCCTGCTCTATCAGTAAATGATACGATAGATTTTGCTTGAGGATACCATCCTCTATCTAAATCACTATGAACAACAATGTACCCTTCATCAGGAGTTTGTACTGCAACCCAAAATTTATTGTCAGGTTTTGGACCCATACCAACTTCAATAAATTCACTGTTATCCAGATTATCATATACTCTAAAAACTGCATTTCCCTCTGGATTTGCATAAAGTAAATTGTTGTCAATGGTAATTTGCCAGCTTACACTGTGAATGTTATCTAGTGGAATTACTGGTGCATTACGCAATACGGTGTTAAATTTTTCTGCAGGAATTTGCATATTTTCAATAATTAAAGAAGGGTTTACTTCTTGAGCAAACGCAGGAGTAATTACGAATCCAAGAAATATGATTATTAGTATTAGATACTTCATGAGCTAATCCAAATTTGTTTGAATAAATATCTAATCAACAAAAGGTTTTGGAGTATCCAAAATTACTTTTGCTACTTCAGGTCTTAAAATAAATTCAGATGGTGCCTGACCATTTTGAATCATCTCTCTTAATGCAGTCCCACTAATTTGCTCTTTTACATCATTATCGTGTGGACATGCCTTTGGAGTTGTGTAAGTAAGACATTTTCTACAATAGAAGAATGGTGGGAAAAATACTGGAGAAATTTCTAATTCGGGATAATCCTCAAAGATTTTTTGTGCTGCCATTGGATCATAGAACTTACCGACACCTGCGTGATCACGTCCAATGATGATATGAGTGCAACCATAATTTTGTCTCATAATTGCATGATGTATTGCTTCCTTTGGACCAGCATACTTCATTTGTGTATGTAATGTTCCAAGTTTACATCTATTTTCAGGATAGTATGATTTTATCATAGTTTCATAACATTTTACAATCACTTCATCGACAAAATCACCAGATTTTTTCTTGCCAATTACAGGATTTACAAATACACCGTCACGAGTTGTTATGGATGTCTTTTGTAACATTTCATGTGCCACATGTGGTGGATTTCTTGTTTGGAATGCACAAATTGTTTTCCAACCTGCTTTTGCAAAAGATTCTCGAGTTTGAGTTGGTGTTAATCTATTTTTTCTAATTTCAGTATCGTTTGGTCTTTGTATGTAATCAATTTTTCCACTAACCAAGAAATCTTTCATCGACATCGTATATCCTACACCAGGGTGTGACGAATCAGTAGTACCGTAAATTCCTTGAGCAGTTTTCTCTTTATCAAAAGTAAATGTTTCATCAACGTGTAATACTGCAACTCCAACACCATCTGGATTTTGTAACAGAACATCTCCTGCTTCTTTCATTTTAGAAGCAGTTTCTTTATCTACATCAAGTACAATTGGAATAGTCCATGCCAAGTCATTAGCAAGTCTTCCACGAGATACAACACTTTCAAAGTCTTGTTGTCCTAAAAATCCCTCTAAAGGACTAAAAATTCCATCTGCAATATTTTCAACATCATTTGCTAGATCTTCAGTAATTGTAATTGAAAATAATCCTGTAGGATCAACTTTAGTAATTCTGTTAACTAAAATTCCACCATGTGCTTTGATTGAATTATTTTCAGACATGGTAAAGCATCTATTTATGGTCTATATGAAGTCCACACTCTTGGTTACCATCTTGTTCCCACCACCATCGACCTGCACGAAGATCTTCACCAGGCTTGATAGCTCGAGTACAAGGTTCACATCCAATACTTGTGAAACCCTTGTCAAGAAGACTGTTGTATGGTAAATTATTTTTTTTAATATATTCTTGAATTTGATCCCAAGTCCAATCAACTATGGGATTAATTTTTAAAATTTCACCATGTCCATGATCTAATTGAAACATTGTGACATCCTCGCGATTTTTTGTCTGATCACGTCTTAATCCTGTTATCCAGCCATCTAAAGTATTCAACATTTTATTCATTGGATGTACTTTACGAATTTCACAACAAAGTTTCCTGTTATCCACACTTTCATAGAAAAGATTCATTCCTTTTTCTTTAACCATCTCTTCAACTTCTTTTGTATCAGGAAGTAGTACTTCTACCGAAATATTATATTTTTTTTCAACAATTTCCATAATGTCATAGGTTTCTTGTGGAAGTCTTCCAGTACCAAGAGTAAAAAATCGAAAGTTAGGATTAATTTTTAGCATAATATCCATAACAACTGCATCCTCAGCACCAAAACTTGATGCTTTAGCAACTTTAGGATGCAAATTATCAGATACCCACTGTAAAGCTTTTTCAGTAGTTTTAATTGTAGAATTAAGATCATCAACCTGTTCTTGTGTAAATTTTGTCACATATTGATATAAAATATTTCTTTTATATTGATTACCCAAAAATTTATGCTAAATTATAAACAAGTAAAATTAAAAATAGAAAAGATGGATGAAATATCATATGTAGTAGTTTTTCCAAACATGTTTTCTAAAAATAAAATTCCACAATTAATTAAAAATATTAAAAATATACTTAAAATAAAAAATCAAAACTACAACTCTGTAAAACGTGATGGAGATATTATTTTAGTTAATGCAAATGATCCTGTTTTTGCATCATCAGCTATCAATTTACTTTTTGGTATTGAAAAAATTGCCATTGCAAGACAAGTAAAAAATAATTTTCAAAATATTATTTTAGAAATTACATCAATTGGAGGTAATTTATTATTAAAAGGAGAAAAGTTTCTTGTAAAAGTAGAAGGAATATCTAAAGGATTTCTCGTTA
>JAOMJV010000032.1 GCA_028351415.1 Candidatus Nitrosopumilus sp. | reverse complement strand
TTTTGAACATGTCCAATACCTGGTGCTCCTGGTTTATCTCTAATTTCAAATCCACCATGATATGACGCTAAAACATCTCCTAATCCTGTTTTACATTCTATTTCAACATCATGTGCTATTTGTGCAACTTTAATTTTAGATAATTTACATTCTAATGCATGATTTAATGCAATAGCTAATGATAATGCAACTGCTGCACTAGAACCAAATCCATATCCCACTGGGACGTCAATTTCATGTATAACATCTACAAATTTTTCTTTTGTAGGAAATTTACTGAGAATTAATTCTGAGACCCTCATATCTCCTGATTCAAATCCATTTACTTTGATTGTAAAATTTGAAATATCATGTTCTGTTTTGTTTCTAATTGTAACTGTAGTCTTGACACCTTTCTGTATGGAAAATCCTGCACCTAACGAACCTAATTCTTTTGAATTTTCTTTGTTTAATTCGGCTTTGAAAAAACCTGTAATGTGTGCTGGACAAAATGCTGTTGCCATTATGATCAAATTTCATATATTTGGAAAATATTAATACTTGGCTTAAATAATATAAACTAGTATAAATTGACTACATTCACACGACGCCTACAAAAGATTGGAAGTAGTATTCTTGTTTCGCTTCCAAAAGAATGGATTGATGCAAATAATCTGAAGAAAAGTAATCAAGTGGAAATTGAAACAAATCAAAATAATCTATCAATTAGAACACAACTAAACAAGAGACCTTCAAAAGAAGTTGTAATTTCATATCCATTATCAAAAGGTGAGGGGATTGTACCAACAATAACTGGCGCATATCTTTTAGGATTTGACATAATTAGGATTGTTGGAAAATCTTCTATTTCAATTACTGATAGAGAAAGTGTTCGTGGTTCTATGAGGAAATTAGTTGGACTAGAAATTATAGATGAAGATGCAGCAAATATTTCTGTTCAATTTTTACTTGATGAGACATCAATAAATCCACAAAATATCTTAAAGCGAATGAGTTCAATTGCACTTGGAATGTTTAATGATGTTGTATTATCTCTAAAAAATGGAGATAAAACAAATCTTGAAGCCGTAGCAAATCGTGATGCTGAAATTAATAGACAATATTTTCTTCTTGTTAGATTAATAAGAAGTACTATAATGGATACTAGATTAGCTGGTATTTTTAATCTAGAAAATATTGATATTCTGGATTATAGAATTGCTGCAAATACACTTGAAATTGCAGGTGATACTGTTGTAGAATTATCTAAATTATTAATTAAATCAAATCTATCTAAAGTGGAATTAAAAAAATTATATGATTTTGCAAAAGATATGGAAGAAATACAAATCAAATCAATTGATTCTTTTATTTCTAATAATAGAATGCTTGCAATTAATGCAATTACATTACAAAAAACTAATTCTATAAAAATTTCTAAAATTCGTTCTTCTTTAGAAAGTGAGAAGCAAATTTCTCTTCCATTATTTGATCTTATCTATATGTTTGAGAAAATTCTACAATCTTGGTCTGATATCAGTGATTTAGTTAAACCAAGTTATCAATAAAATATTTTTTATCTTGTATTAAAAAAATAACTACAATAATTTTTTCTTTGCAGCATAAATCATTACTGCACAAATTGTTTTTGAGTCAATAATTTTTCCAGATTTTATCATTCCAACTAATTTTTTAATGTCCATTTTCACAACCGTGATAAACTCATCATTATCTAATTTCAAATCAAATTTCTTTTTTGTTCCTGATGCTAGAAAAATGTTAATTTCTTCTTTATTGTAGCCTACTGAGGGGAAATATGATACTAATTTAGTCATTTTTTTGGCCTCATAACCAGTTTCTTCAATAATTTCTCTATATGCACAATCAATTGGTTTTTCCCCTTTTTCCAAAGTACCAGCTGGAATCTCTAGAATATATCCATGTGGAAATCGATGCTGTTTCACTAACAATACTTTACCTTTTTCATCAAATGCCAGCATTGCAGCTGCACCTGGATGTTCAATAATTTCTCTTCTAACTTTTCTATGCTCAACTTGCATATGATATGCATTTATTTCAAATAATTTACCTTTGAACAGTTTCTCTTTTTTCATATTAGCTTTGAAAAGTATTATTATTTAATTTGTTTGGTATGTCAAATGTAGTTTGGACGATTTTTTAAAATCAATTATTGTTTTTTCTAACCATTTATTGTAAAATGAAATTTTTTTAGGAATAAATAAATCTGCAGATTTTACATTTTTTATATTTCTAACTTTCTGTGTTAATTCATCCATTTTGTAAATATTATTACTATACATAAATAAAACAATTTGATTTTTTGCAATAAAAGGAACTTGTAAGTATGTATTAGATAATTCTTTGTTCATTTTTTCTAATGTTTCCTTCAAATTACTTTCTATCCATGTCATTATTGCATATGGAATAAATTTTTTTATTTTTTTAGGATCATAACTTACAGTAAATTTAATCCCTTCATTTTTATGTAATTTTTCAATACACCTTGTTATTGTTTTTGTTGACATTTTTGTATTTTTTGCAATCATTTCAATTTTTTGTCTTGGATCTTTTAGTAATTCTTCTAAAATTTCCAAATCTGTTTTTGTTAAATTTGTATTGAATCCTGGATTTTCTGCTTCAAAAATCGACAAAAGTTTAAAATCTTTCATTAGTTTTTTTGCAAGTTCAATTTTCTGTTCTAAATTTTCTTTTACAATAATGCTGCAAACTGTTATTCCGCCAACACATGGTGCTACAAAATGTGGTTCTCCTACTAGGCTTACTTGTTCTAAAATTTCTTTCATGTTTTCTCCAGATATTACAAAATACAACACACCGTATCCTAATACAGGTGGTTCAACTTGAACGATAAATTCTTCAAGAATCTCAAGTTTTTGCATTTTACGTATTCTTGCGTTTACTGCTCCCCCAGACATTCCCAAATCAATTCCAATTTGTCTGTCTGATTCTCTACAATTGTTTAATAATTTACTTAAAATTTTAATATCAAAATTGTCCATTATATCACTTATAGTGCCTCCATAAAATATACAAATAACTAATATCATATAAAATTGTCTATAATTTAGCACTAGGAATAATATATGTTATATATTAGACTTTTTTTATTACGTTATGGATTACCGTATGAAATTAGCAAAAAGGATGCTATTCAATAAAAGAGGTAGTTTGTATGGTGCAATTTTGGCTGTAACAGTTGGAATTTTAGTAATTCATGTAAATTTTGTAATATTTCAGGGTCTTTTTGATGCAATAGTTAGAGACATTAGTGAATATCGAAATGGTGATGTTCTTGTAACCAATGAGGATGATTATATCGATAAATCTGATTCATCAATTATAAGATTTTTTGAAAGGATTTCATATGTTGAAGCAGCTGCACCGCGGCTTTCATCGACGGCAGAAATGGAAATTGCAAAAAATGGTAATTTAATTGAAAAAACTAGAATACCTGTAGTTGGTGTTGATCCATTTTTGGACATTAGAGCATCCACTGTTCATGAAACTGTCACAGAAGGAACTTATGTTTTCTCAAGAAATTCCATTGTTTTAGGAAATACTGTAGCAAATGATCTTGGAGGAGCTGTAGTTGGTGATAATATCAAAGTTATGATAATTGATAGATGGGGTGAAGAACAAACTAAAAGATTTACTGTTTCTGGAATTGCAAAATCACCTGGAGGTCAAGGATTTGATTATAGTGCAGTTATTCATATTGATACATTACGTGATATGACAGATAGAACAGATCAAACAGGATCAATTATGGTAAAATTAAACGATCCAAGTAAAGCATTTGAAGTAAAAGAATTTTTCTTAGCATCATTTCCAAATGATGATTTCTTAGCAGAAACAATAGAGGAATCAGCTGAACAACAACTTGCCGGTTTTAGATCAGGTATAGCAATGATTAACATGATTGGTTACTTTGGAATGATGTCTTCTGCATTTGCAGTTGTTACCATTCAAATGATGTTAGTAAATGGAAAAACTAGAGAAATTGGTGTAATGAGAGCAATTGGTGCTAAAAGAAAGGATATTTTGATAATCTTTATTTTTCAAGGTATGTTAATTGGAGCAATTGGTGCTGGAGTTGGAACTGCAACTGGATTAGGCTATACATTTTATGCAAAAGAAACAAAGATGTCATTCAATAACAGTTTACCCCTTGAAGTAACTTACAATGTAGAAAAAATTGTTCAAACTGCTCTGGCCTCATTTGCTCTGGCTGTTATTGCGTCATTATACCCATCGTATAGAGCTACAAAATTACTACCTGTGGAGGCAATGAGAACTGGCTAGAGTACTTGAGATTAATCATTTAACCAAAATTTATGGTGATGGGGATAGCAAAGTAAAAGCTCTTGATGACGTATCTTTTTCAATTGAGCAAGGTGAAGTTGTTTTAATTGTTGGTGCATCAGGTTCAGGAAAATCCACATTATTAAACATGATTGGACTTTTAGATAGTCCAACGAATGGGGATATTTTTATTGATGAAATTAATACTACGACCCTTAATGATGACCAAATCTCATCATTTAGAAATAAAAAATTAGGATTTATTTTTCAATTTTCTAATCTTTTAACCGATCTTTCAGTTTTAGAAAATATATTATTGCCAATACAAATTGCCGGCACTAATTCTATTACTGAAAAGGATGCTATAGATTTGCTAAAATCAGTTGGATTAGAAGATCAAATACATAAACGTGCAAATAAAGTTTCAGGTGGACAAGCTCAAAGAGTAGCTATAGCCAGAGGTTTAATCAATAAACCTTCAATTGTTTTAGCTGATGAACCAACTGGTAATCTTGATTCAGTTACTTCACAAACAATAGTTGACTTAATGAAATCCATGGCAAAAAACCTTAATCAAACTTTTGTTATTGTCACCCACGATAGACAACATTTTGGAAATGTGGACAAAGTTATTACAATTAAAGATGGCAAAGCATTTCAAGGAGAAGAACCTTCAACAATGGAGATCACTGCATGATGAATTCTAAATTTTTACTAATATTATTTTTAATTGGATTTGTACCCTTTATTTTTACAAATTCATATGCTGATTGGAAAGATGGACCAATAGAATCTGGAAACTTTGGAGACTCAGCATTTGAAAGAGATTTTGGCGATGTAAAATTGTTGGATGCATATTTTGGCACAGTAAATAATAAAATTGAAGTTGAAAATGGTGACAGTAATGTTCCATTTACAATAGAATTTGCAAATGTGGGAACTCAAGATATTACAGGAATTGAAGGAAACTTAGCGTTGCCTTTAGGATTTTCAGGCTCAGATGGTCCAGGCGTTACAATTGATGCCAATACAAATACAAATTCTCTAGCTGGTACAAATTTTTCTTTAACTTTCTATGTAAATTTGGATAAAAATATACAAATTCAACAACATTCAGGAACTGTAAAAGTTGATTATTCAAGATTAAGAGAATCTGGTGTTAGATCATCATTTTCTACTTTTGATTTTAAAGTAACTGGAGATAGCACAATAAATGTAAGGGCATCAGAATCCTTCCTTACATCATTAAAATCAAATAAAATTATTGTGGATATTGTTAATGATGGAACTGCTCCAATGTCTGCAGTTGATGTCACAATAAATAATGCACAAACATCGCTTTCATCAAATACTGCATCAATTACAAATATTGAAAATGTTTTGATTTTAGAATCAAGTTGGGATATGGGAAATATTGCAGCAGAGTCATCTAATTCTTTTATTGTAGATGTTTATGTTCCTGAATCTTTAAAGGGTGACACATTACGAATTCCTTTATCAATTTCATATTACAATACACATGGAGATAAAGAAACTATTTCAAAAATTCTTGATTTCTATATTAGAGGTTTAATTGATCTTACAGTTTTCAATGTAAAAGTTATTGAATTATCTGGTACACAAATGGTAATTGGTGAAATAATTAATGAAGGGAATGAGGATGGATTATTTGGTTTCGTAACTCTTGATTCTAATGGGGATTCTAATATTAAATCAAATACTCAATTCATTGACGAAATTGAAACTGACGCACCTGTTCCATTTAATATCCCAATTGAATTTGATGGGGAACCAAAATATGGTGAACATGATATTACAGTTACTGTAAGATACAAAGACAGTGTAAGAGATGAAATTTTCTTACCTTACGAAACCACGATTTTGATAAATGAAATATCCGAACTTGAGGAAGATGCTTTTGATCCTACAATTATTGCTATTCCAATAATTTTGGTAATAGGTATCACAATTTTCATAATTCGTAGGCGTAAAAAACAGAATAGTTAGGTATCATTTTTAAATCTAAAAAGTACTAATGAAATAAAATGAAATTAA
>JAOMJV010000031.1 GCA_028351415.1 Candidatus Nitrosopumilus sp. | reverse complement strand
TTCTCAGTTCCCTCAACTTTTACAACTTCAACTTTTACATCTTTAGATAATTCTACTTCTTCAACTTTTTTTACAGGTTCTACTGCTCTCTTTTTCTTTTCTTCTTTATCTTTAATTAATTCAAACTCTGGAACTAGTTTTTCTTTAATTGCGATTCTTATTCTAACTCCGATTAAACCCATTGCTGTTTTTACATGTGCAATATCTTCGTCAACTATTATGTCTGCGTGATGTCCTGCTCTTGGTAAATCTGGAGATGTTATCGATATTGCAAAAAAAGCAATAGAGCAAATCTCAGGAAAAAAACCGTCAACGCGTAATGCAAAAGAAGCTCAAAGAGAATGGGGGGTTAGAAAAGGAGAACCAATAGGTGTTGCAGTTACAGTTAGAGGTGATGACGCAGTTGCATTGTTCAAACGATTGTTAGAAGCTAAAGGCAATACAATAAACGGTAAATCAGTTGATAACTTTGGTAATTATTCATTTGGTATTAATGAGCACATAGATATTCCAGGTGTAAAGTATGATCCACAAATAGGAATCTTAGGTCTTGGAATATCAATCACATTATCTAGACCAGGTTATTCAATACGTAAACGAAGTAAACATAAAGCACATGTAGGAAAATCACACATTATCACTAGTCAAGAAGCAAAGGATTATTTTACAAAAGAATTTGGAGTAACCGTAGCATAATGCCTAAAGATAGATCCTATGAAGCAACTGGAAGAAAAAAACATGATTTCGGTAGAGGTTCAAGATAGTGTAAAAGATGCGGAGATTATACAGCTGTTATTCAAAAATATGACTTAATGTTATGTAGACGATGCTTTAGAGAAGTAGCAACATCTTTAGGCTTCAGGAAAAACATGTGATATAGATATGCCTGCAACCAATATTTTAGCAAATTTGTTTAACACCCTTTACAATAATGAAGCAAGAAGAAACAACAATTGTTTAATCATTCCAACTTCAAAATTAGGTGTGGAGGTTCTAAAGACACTTCAAAAAGACGGATACATTGGAGAGTTTGAACATATTGATGATAAACGTGGCGGAAAATTTAAAATTGAATTATTAGCAAAAATTACAAAATGTGGTGCAATTTCTCCACGATTCAAAGTAAAAAGTGATGAATACAACAGTTGGGAACAACAATATCTACCGGCATACGACAGAGGGATGTTACTAGTAACTACAAACCAAGGAGTTATGTCACATCACGAAGCAGTGCAAAAAGGAATTGGGGGATTTTTGGTGGGATATGTCTACTAGTCAACTCGAAAAATTCCAAGACGAAGTAGTCATTCCAGAAGGAATTACAGTTACACAGAAAAAACACATGTTAACATTTGTAGGACCTTTAGGTAAAACACACAAAAGTTTCCGTTTGATTCCAGTAGATGTTAAAATCGTTGAAGACAAAATATTGCTAAAAGCAATTGGTTCAAAAAAGAGAGATTATGCAATTCTGCACACAGCAAGATCAGTCATTAGAAATATTTGTGAAGGGTTAATTGTGGGATATACAATAAAAATGAAAATTGTTTTTGCACATTTTCCAGTTACAGTTAAAGTTGAAGGTAAAAATATCATAATTGAAAACTTTCAAGGAGAAAGATCTCCACGAAGAACAGTTATTGTAGGAAATACCAAAGTGGTTCCAGGAGGAGAAGACATAATCCTTACAGGTGAAGTTTGGACAGACATTACACAAACTGCAGCTAATATTGAATTAAAAACCAAAGTTAAGAACAAAGATCACAGAGTATTCTTAGATGGTATCTATGCATATGAGAAGAAAAAAGGTTTAGAAAAATAAAATTTTTAAATACATAATGAACATTGATCCTGAGTTTGTAAAAACAACAACAGAATTCATAGATCAAACTTTAGAAGCATACAAAGCTGCAGGAGTATCACCATCAGTAGGAGACATATGGAATTGTCAGAACGTAGGAGATTTCCTGTGTGGTTTTTTTGTTGGAGAATTAGTAGGTTCAATACTTAGTGCATTTCAATATTCACAAAAAAGAGATCCTACAGCAGATGAGCATTTAGAAATAGTAGGATTAGTAGAAAGTCGTTCTAAAGAAATTAAAGAATTTTTTTCAAAATTCAATAATTAAGTCTACTAATTTACTAAAATTGGTAATAGTCGCAAAGATTAAATCACTTTTACCAAGGGAAACCGTAGTGCCTCCCTAGCTCAGCGTGGTAGAGCATCCGACTGTTAATCGGATGGTCACCAGTTCAAGTCTGGTGGGAGGCGCTTTTTATTTCTAAATTCGAATTTAGAAACATTGATCTGTTGATAGTAAATGGTGTACTGAATTAGACAACATAGATCTAATACATGATCGGACATTAAGAAGAATGCAGGAGATTTACATTGGTTAGAACTAGAAGGGCAAACAGGTATTGCGTAGATTGCAGTGCAAGATTGGTCTATTACCCCAGACTATCAAACCCAAAAGCACCAAACGAACATAGAGTGTTAGTTTATGCGTGTCCAGATTGCACAGATGATTTTGAAAAACCAAAAATGTTTTCAATTAAACGTAATCAGGTAGAAGATCCACTAGAGACAGTTGAAATTGAAATTACACAGTTACAGAAAAAAGTAATAACGGCAAGATAATTTTAAAAATACATGCCATATCCTGAAAAATCCGGAGGAGATTATACTGAAAAATCAAGAAGCAGTATGTGGTATTTGCTTCCAATACTTGTTGGAATGATTGGAGGAATAATCGCATATTTGGCAATAAGAAAAGATGATCCTCGTAAAGCAAAAAATTGTATTTACATAGGACTAGTAATGGTGTTAATTGGCATTATTTTCAATATTTTGTTGTTAGGGGTAGATGTATCAAATAATCCAGGTTTCAATGTTAATCTATAATAAAATTATTGATGAGTATAAGCTGTAAATCCATTATATTTCTAAATTCGAATTTAGAAACATACCTAATCAACAGTAGTGATCATCATGATTTAGAATAATATAGAAGAGGTTTTGGGATTTAATCATGAGTATGTCAAGAATGAGAGACAATGTTGAAAGGTGGTTAATTCATGAAAGTTTATCATTTAATTCTGTAAAAAGTGAAGAGAATTCATTTCAAATTTTAGTAAAGCATGCAGGCCAATATGGAATACCAGTAGATATTTTTGAACCAAAATCACAATTAGGAATTCTAGTAGTAGGTGCTAAAGTAGAGATGAAAAATAATCAAATTATCAGATATAGAGGATTTACTGACGAAGAGAAAAGTAAATTCAACGACAAATTAGCTGATTTTTGTAATTCAATTGAAGCAATTAGTAAAATAATCAATGAAGATGGAAAACAAAAAATTGCAGTTTATGTCGTATTAGATGATAAAGAAAACATCAACCAACAGACAATGTTAGATGCAATTGATAGTTTATCAGAAAAACATGAAAGAACATCCAGATTTCTACTAAAAACATTTTAAAAAATTAAACAGAAAATACTAAGAAAATAGACAGTAAAAACAGACAAGCGTACGGGGCATGCAGGTCATGGTAATTCTAAGAGAATAATACATGAGAAAAATATGAGACAGTAAAAAATTAGAAACGCTATTTCAGATAATTTGAAAATCCACAAAAAAGTTCCAAAAAGACATATTTTACAAAATCATGCCTAACTGTTAAACCCCCCCGGGTAAAAATACCATTTAGTCACATGGTGAAATTTTTGAAAGTAGGCATTTTGGGTGGGGGGTTAACACTTGTGCCTAGATGCAAAAGGCAAGTGTAATTCCACCAAGGTATCCCAGCAAAACAAGGGTAAACTTTCATTGTTAGGCGTAAAAGCTCAACCCCCAAGAACGACTCCATTTTTCTAAAAAATAATCAAAAAAATGGAATATTTTAATTAAAAAAGTATATCATAAATTAAAAAAAACAGTGAATTGAAGATTAGAATTCAAGATCATAGTAAAAGATCCAAGTAAAATGTTTGGAATACCCCCTGTTCAGAGGCAATATTCAGCAAACAACCTATCTAAAGTAATGAATCAAAAATTTTAGAAATTACGTTGCAACTATATATCAAAAAAAGATGCAAATTTCATGGTACGAATGGGCTTAGTAATTGTAATTGGAGCAATTATTGGTTCAATGGTACTTGCAAATTACACATATTTACAATATCAAACAAATTTCATCGAAGTTAATGAAGGGGAAACTGTAACTGTAGGACCTGTAGAGTATGTAATTACATTTGAAGGCACACATGAAGGAAGTAAGGAAGTTAGACCTGAAAACACATTTGTAAAAATTGGAATTACTGCAAAAAACATCAGTGATGAAAAAACACTCCTATCAGGGGGGCAATTTTACTTGATTGATGAAAAAGATCAAAAACACAAAGCAATTTTTGGAGAATTCTCATCTACAGACCTAGTTCAAAGAGGACTAGATCCAAACAAACCAATTGAAGTGACAACCCAATTTGACGTTCCATTTGATGAAGATGTAAACTACAAAATTGTCATCAGACCAATAAAAGATCAATCTACAGTAGATACAGCATCAATTTGTTTAACAAATTGTTGATCGATAAATTGTAAAAATCAAAAAAAGTGTCAAATTTTATTATAGCAAGCGTAGTATTGTATGACTTTTACCACATAACACATACGATTTTTGAAAAAAGTCATGGCAATATCTAAAGCCAAAAGAGCCGAAGCAGCTAAGAAAGCAGCAAAAACTCGTAAGAGAAATGCAGCTAAGAAAGCAGCAGAAGCACTAAAGGCAGCAGCAAGTCGTAAGAGAAAGGCAGCAGCAACTCGAAGGAAAAATGCAGCAGCTAAAGCAGCACCTAAGAGAAAGGCAGTAAAACGCAAAGCATCTCCAAAACGCAAAGCAGCAGCTAAGAAAGCAGCTCCAAAGAGAAAGGCAGCAGTAAAACGCAAAGCCGCTCCAAAGAAATCTGCAACTAAGAAAGCATCTCCGAAGAGAAAGGCAGCAGTAAAGAAAGCAGCTCCAAAACGCAAAGCAGCTCCAAAACGCAAAGCAGCTCCAAAGAGAAAGGCAGTAAAACGCAAACGTTAACCTGTCTATGCACCTTTTTTCTAATCTACGTTACTTGATTTACTATGTTTCTAAATTCGAATTTAGAAATATAATAAATCGTATGCCTGAATCATTCGTTTATTTTTAATTCAGGCAAAACAAAAACTCTCTCAGGTTTAATTTTAAAAATAATTCTTTTCTCACCATCCTGCTTAAACGGATAATGTTTACGACCCATGTATTGTTCAGTTAATTTATCCGCATGAGAATATTCACTATCAGAAATTATTTCAATTACAGTTCCACGAATAGTAGTCATGTCAAGAGGATTATCGTTAGAAGTAACAGAGACAGCTACACGAGGGTCACGTAGAATATTCTTATGTTTTATTCTACCCTCAGCAGTGTTCACTAAAATAAAACCATCCTCATAGTTTGCCCAAACGGGTGAAAGTTGCGGAGAACCATCCTTCATAATAGTTGCAATAAAAACAAGATTTTTTTTTGAAAATAATTTTATCGCTTTAGAATCAATCATTATTTCATGTATCCAGTTTTACAATCAAGCAAATTTTTCCAATAGTGTTTAAAATTGAATTTTAGCATGTTTTTCAGTTATTTTTATTCAAAATAACAATTACTAATTGATCGCAATGAAGGGAGAATCAAATACGAAATAAATTCTACTTCGTGTTTGATTTTTCAAGGACGTTAGTCATAGCCCTATTCATGATCTCCATTACCAGGTATTGAGAATACTCTGCAGATTGTTTACCCTTAGATTTACTAGTCTTGGATCCCAATCCTTTGAGAATTTTTTCAACTTTAACTGATGTGTTGTCAATAATTTTGGAATACGTCAAATCAAAATTTTCAGGAGTTTGAAAATCAAGTAATTTTGTTGACGTGCTATAAAATTTAGTAATTGCACCACGAGATTCTTCAATTCTTGCAATTTCAATTAAACCAGAAACCTTCAAGATTTCTAAATGATGTCTAATAGTGGTTAGTGCTTTTTTGTAACCATACTTCTTCAGAGCTGTACAAATTTGATCAGCAGATAACGATTGATGGTATAAAATTTCAACAATTTTTGCACGTGCAGGGTCTTCAATTGCACGAGCGTGTCCAATACTTGTAGTAACGGTACGATTTACTTTAATTTCCTTTTCTAATAATGTAGACATACTAAGATTACATTTTATTCTGATCTAAAAGATCCTCGTATCATATTTTTTTGTCCAATTGCATCAATTTTTGTTTACTTTAATAAACATGATACTGCTATTAAAAATATACAATATGCTACAATAAAAATAGTAGTGCATCTAATATTATTAGTAGTATTACAAGAATTATAAAGTAAGTACCAAATATATCATACAAACATCAAAACTATCATAGTGGTTCCAAAAATATCAAAAAATAAAATTTCTAAAACAATGTTGACAAATTTATCATAATCAGGTTAATTTTTGAACATATGAAAAGCATGATTCGAGTTGAAAGTTAACTAATAGTCAACATTACGTATAGAATTTAGATTAAAGAGTTACCAGTTAGTTTCTCATATGCAATAACATATCGTTCTGTAATTGTTTCAATGATTTTTGATGGAATTTGAGGTGCAGTTGGCTCTTTAGATTCATTTCGTTCATCCTCAAATTGTTTTTGATAACCATTAGCAGTTAACCAATCACGTAAAATTTGCTTGTCGTAAGATTCTTGAATTTTTCCAACAGCAAAGGAGTCTTTTGGCCATAACCGATATTCATCAGGACCAATTGAATCACCTAGGGTAATTTTACCATCTAAAATTCCAAATTCTAATTTTAAATCAGCCAAGATAAAACCAGCATCGTTAGCAATTGCTGCCATCTGCTCATAGATGTCAATAGATGTTTTTTCCAGCCAACCATACTGCTCTTCAGAAACTAAATTCATCTTCAAAGCCATTGGTTTGTCAACAGGAACATCATGCTCAGATTTAGTGGTAGGATCAAATAATGGCTCAGTTAGTTTTGCTGCAAGAGTAGTATCCGTATTGTCAGGTAATTGTATAGAACCATTTTTCCACCTGCCAATTAAACTGCCATAAAAA
>JAOMJV010000030.1 GCA_028351415.1 Candidatus Nitrosopumilus sp. | reverse complement strand
TTGGCAAAAGAAATGGAAATAAAATTCAACACTAAAGCAATCATATCTTTAGAATTTGAAGATATCAGTGCTGATGAACTCAAAGAAGCAGGCATGCCAGAATCCAAATTATTGCCAATTCCAAAATAGAAAATAGTTTTAAAAAATATACATTTTCATATATCGTATGATAGATTGATACCAGATGGCAGATTTAGAAAGTATCAATAAACACCTTGAAGAGTTAAGGAAAAGGTTACTTCGAATTGTTTTAGTAATTGGGGTAATTACAATGGTTCTTCTAACGTGTCACGCAGTACCGGTAGAAATATCAGGAATTACATTATACTACCCAACATTAGAACCACAAAACAATATCGCAGCTCAAATTACAAATCACATGAAAGAAAACCTAGTACCAGAAGGAGTACAATTGATTCAAACAGCTCCAGGACAAGCTTTTTTCGCTCAAATGTATGTCTCAGCTCTTGTAGGAATGGTAGTAGGAATGCCAGTGATCATCAGGGAGCTTGTAGGGTTTATCAAACCAGCATTAAAAGAAAATGAAATTAATGTCAGTAGGAATATTTCATTACCAGCTTTAGGATTATTTATTGCAGGTTGTATATTTTCATATAATTTTGTAATTCCATTTATTTTAGAATTTTTGTACAAGTATGGAGAGTCTGCAGGATTAGTTACATTTCTAAATGTAATGGAATTTGTAACTTTTGTATTACAATTTTTATTGGCATTTGGTTTCTCTTTTCAGCTTCCACTTGTAATGTATGCAATATCAATGTCAGAAATGGTAGGCAAAGACTTTTGGAGAAAAAATATCAGATATGCAATAGTAATAATAATAATTTTTGGTGCAGTTATCACGCCAGACGGAACAGGGGTAACAATGATGCTGGTTGCAGGTCCAATGATAGGATTGTTCGTGGTAGGCATATTGTTCATTGAGCGTAAACAACGGAAAAAGTTGAACACTTAAATCTGAAATCAGGAAAGTAGGAGTACAATGCTTGGAAGTACTGAAATTATCGTTTTAGTTGTAGTTATTGGCGTACTGATTTTTGGTGCTAAAAAAATTCCTGAACTTGCCAAAACATTTGGTAAAGCCAAAGGAGAGTTTGAAAAGGGGAAAATTCAAGGAGATAAAGAACTAAAAGATTTCAAAGGTGAAATAGACAGCATTTCCAAAGATAAAGAAGTAAAATCAGATTAATTTTCACATATCTTAGCAAAATCATCCATAAGACTAGAATAATGTTTACTTAATTTTGTGCTGTCCAATAATTTTGGAATCCTCATATTTCCAGTTAATTTCAAATTAGCATCAACTAAAATTTTAGTGCCTTCAGGAATTTCAATAAATTCCTGTCTAATGTAGCTGCCTCTAGATTTACCACCAATGACATACACTTCATGCAACACAGAGGGTGTAGCAACATGTTTTGCCATAAATAATAACTCCAAGTCACCTAATAGAAGATGCTCCTCAACCACAGCAATATTATCTCTAACCGAACGAATACGAATCGAGGAATAGTATTGTGGGATTAGTTTTGGATAATTTTCATAATTTGAAAAAATCTTAAAAACATCTTCTCTTTTTGCATGAATGATTTTTTCTAAAGAAAATTTAGCCAAAGGTGTTTTAGAAACTACCCCAACGAGGGTATAAATCGTGATCTATGTCAAACTGGTCTAAACATTTACCAACGCCGTGATTTACAATGTCATCAATTGTTTTAGGATTTGTATAAAATTCAGTAACAGGGGGCAAAATCACAACACCCAGTCTAGATAGTTTCAACATGTTTTCTAAATGAATTGCAGAAAGGGGTGTTTCTCTGGCCATCAGAATTAATTTTCTGCCCTCCTTGATTGTAACTCCGGCAGATCTTGCGACAAGAGTATCATCATATCCATTTGCAATTGCAGCTAAAGTTTTCATGCTGCAAGGCGCAACAATCATTCCGTTAATTCTGTGAGTTCCGCTAGAAACACTTGCAGCCATATTTTTTGAATCGGAAGTAGTGTTTGCAAGAGACTTAACATATTCTGGAGAATATTCAGTTTCCATAGAAATACATTTTTCCCCCCATTCAGACATTATCAAATGAGTTTCAACGTCTAATTTTTTTAATGTCTCCAACATTCTAATTCCATAAATAACACCAGTACTCCCAGTAATTCCAATAATTAATTTCAAGTACTGATATGGAAAGTAGTATTTTGAATAGACTCTGTGTAAGATATGTTTTCAGTAAATTCACCAATCATTTTTCTTCCATTCCTCCTAGATGATTTAAAAACATTATCAGATAAATACTAAATCCTTTAGGAACGAATAAAAATGTAGAAAATGTCATCATTTTGATAAAATAAAGATATCTAGGCATAAAAAATAATTTAATTTCCAGAATAATTTAACCAGTCAACCAGTAGCGTTTCAACAAGATTTGGAATTATTTTGATTTTAAATTCATGGTTCCCATCAGAAATAAAAAAACAGTGCTGTTTTTCAAGGGAAGTAATAAAATCCTGATTAATTTTAATTACTAAAAATTTTAATGCATTATTGTATTCAAATTGAAAATCAACAAGAAAATAAGTTGAAGAAGAATGGTTAGTCATAACCATGTTTTCAGAAAGACTAATGAAATTATTTATCTCTGCAGAAATATCTTGAATTATAATTTTATCATTAACTACTTTCCAGGTAGTAAGATAATTTTCTAAATCAGCAGACATACGATTAAGATGTGTTTGTAAATCTTGTGAGCGAGTCATAACAAGTGTTCTACCATGTTGTAAAATTTAAACTAAATTGAATCTAAAATTTTTTTGTAGATTAAATCAATTTTTACGTTTAATTACAATTGTAACTACGGCAATCCCCACAATTACAACTCCAATTAAGACATACAATATTGGGAAATCATCACTAGATACGTTTGATGTGAATTTTGTAGCATCCTCAAGTTCCACCTCAGATATGCGAATGATCTTATCATTATTTCCATTTGCAGTAAGAAGATACAGAACGCCATCTGGGCCTATTTCTGCAGTTCTAATTCTTCCAAACTCACCTTCAAACATTTTTTCTTCACTGATTAAAGAACCATCTTGAGCAATATCAAGAACCATAAGGTGTTGTCCTCTAAGAGATCCCACCAAAAATTTTCCGTTCAGACTAGGAATTTTTTCCGAGTCGTAAAATACCATTCCGCTCGGAGCCCATGTTGTCTGACCGCTGTGCAGAATTGGATTTACAAAAGTGTCATCAGATGAATCGCCCACTACTTTTGGCCACCCATAATTTTTGCCCTTTAAAATTAGATTAATTTCATCATGTCCAGCCCCCATTTCTCCTGACGGTCCATGTTCAGAGGATACAAACATGCCATCTTGAGACCATGCAATTCCTTGAGGGTTACGATGGCCGTAAGAAAACACAGGACTCGAATCAAAAGGGTTATCGTCAGGAATCGTACCGTCAGGATTAATCCTAAGAATTTTTCCCGCAAGTGAAGATAGATCTTGTGCCAATTCAGGATTAATTGCATCACCTGTTGTAATGTGCAGTTTGCCATCAGGACCAAACTTAATTCGTCCACCGTCGTGCCATGGGGCACCGGGAATATCATCTATGACAATCTGCTTATCTGTTAGTGTGTTATTATCAACTATGAAACTGAAAACCTTATTTTGAAAAAATTCAAGTTCTAAATTTGTCTGATAGACGTAAAGTTTTTTATTTTTTTCAAATTCTGGATGTAATGCAAGACCCAATGTTCCGCCCTCAATTGATCCGCTCTTTGGGAAAGTTTGTATTACTTTCACATCGCCAGATTCTCCGATTTTCCATATCCGTCCATCTCTTTCTGTAAAGTAAATTTCTCCATCAGGTCCAAAAACAATTTCCCACGGATTGTTTAAACCGTCAACTAGAATATCCACATTCAAGTCTCCAAATGCAGGAATTATAATTGGAAAAAATGCAACAAAGAAAATAATTAACAATAATCTCATAATTCAAAGATACTTTTTTTGCTTAAAATCCTATGCAATCAATTTGGATTTCTCTTCCTACAGCAACATATTGAATAACCAGTTTGAACTTTCCAATTTGTTTTCAACAAGAAAAACACAGTCTGTTTCAAAAGTAAGTTTTTAGATGAAAATTACATATCTTCAGACATGTCTTGTCGAAGAGATTCTTTTTCAACTGATTCTTTTTCTAACTTTCTACGTTTAATCCATAAAGAAATACCACCTGCAATCATGGCAGTGAATAAAATTATGCCAGCCATCTGGAGTTCTATGGAATACAACATGCTAAAACTTGGAATGTAATGAAAAAAAAGTCTTGCGATTTATTCCGATCCACCAAATCAGGATTTTACATATATTAGATGCCAGTATTTACGCATAACATGATCAAAAGTTCTGAAATCAAGAAGATAGTTAATGATTATTCAGACGTAAGAATAGGCGTGCTAGGAAGCCATTCGGCTTTAGAGGTGATGGACGGAGCAAAAGATGAAAATTTTCAAACAACTGTTTTTTGTCAAAAAGGACGGGAAGGACCATACCAAAGATTTGGAAGAATTGCCGATGAAATAGTAATTTTAAATAAATTCAAAGATATGGCATCTGCAAAAAATCAAAAAATGCTAAGGGATACAAATACAATCGTAGTCCCGCACAGATCCCTCACAGTCTATCTAGGATACAAAACAATTGAGGATTCGTTTAAAGTTCCAATTTTTGGAAACAGAAAATTATTTCAAGCCGAAGAGCGAACTGCAAAGAAAGGCCAGTATTACTTGCTAGAGAAAGCTAAAATCAAGTATCCAAAATTATTCAAGGATCCTAAAAGAATTAACAAACCATGCATCGTAAAAGTTCAGGAAAAAAAGAGACCGTTAGAAAGAGCATTTTTTACAGTTTCGTCATACAAGGATTATAAAGAAAAATCAGAAGCAAAAATAAAACAGGGATTGATTGCTAGAAAAGATTTGGAAAAAGCAAGCATAGAGGAATTGGCAATTGGGACATACATGAATTTTAATTTCTTTCACACGCCAATATCAAAACAAGTGGACTTCATTGGAATCGAAAGAAGGCTTCAAACAAACATTCACGATTATAACGCATTACCTGCAAAGGAACAATTGGAAATGGATATTGATTTACAAAATATCGAAGTTGGACACACCCCTGCAAGCATTAGAGAGTCATTACTTGAAAAAGTAATTAAAATGGGAGATAAGTTTGTGGCCGCAGTCAAAAAAGAATATGCGCCAGGCATAATTGGACCATTTTCACTTCAGAGTGTGATTACAAAAGATTTGGAATTAATTGTTTATGACGTATCATTGAGAGTTCCAGGAAATCCAATAGTTGCAACAACTAGCCCATATACAAAATATCAATACGGCCAGACATTTGGGGTTGGAAGAAGAATTGCAATGGAAATCAAACGAGCTCAAGAAGAAGACAGACTAGATGAAATAGTCACATAGATTTTTAAAAAATAGGCATGAAAAAAATAATTCTTTTTCCCCTAATTTTATTTCTAATAGGAATCCTCTTCCTTACAGGTATTGTACTGATCAACATGCTAACTGACGTAGTAGCTTCAACCAGTACAGAAGCTAAACAAGAAAAACAGAGAATCGATACGGAGACAATATCTTGTGATAATTTTGAATGCCTACGAGAATTGGTAATAGATACAAAACAATTTTGTTCAGACTACCCATATTATGATGTGGATTTTTGCACGACGTTTAACAATGAACTTAAGGAAATGAGGCAAAATCTTGAGGAAATGGAACAAAATCTGTATGATTCCACACCCTGAAGCAATTAGATGAAGAAAATATAATTTAACAAGAAGAAAGAGGCGTAAGCCCTCTAAACTGCAGAACATTAAGAGATTTCCTCTTGTGGTCAAGCGTTAAACGCTTGGTTGCCTTTTTCGTTCTGCGGGGCTACGCGGGTTATTCGTCAGATAGTTTAACTAACGACATTATTTATTATAAAACATACAACTATTTAACACTATTAGATAATTATTTCAATAAATTGTTAGATTTTATCTAATTATTATATGATTATAAAAATTAAATTGAAAAAAGATGGAAAAACATATTTCCGATACAAAAAAAGTATAGAACGTTAATTGGTTAGATTGGAAATATACTGAATACCATTCGTTCTAATTTTGAATGATTAAAGCGGTTTGACATTCAAAATGGAATGCTGATACCAATTAACACTACAAAGTTTATTCTATACAATTAATGAATAAAAAATATGAATAAAATGATATTCATTAAAGAAATTATCAGCATAGCAAAGGAACCAAGACTTTGCCCAACATGTCAAAAAGAGGACAAGCTGGAAAAAGATTTGATCAGAGAAGAAAGATCATGTGGAAGAACAATTCTTTGTACAAGATGTGAAGCATTAATTGTAATAACAGCCAATAATCTGTTTAAAGTCGAGTTATCATCAATTAAAGGAGATACAATTATGCTCAAAGAACCGCATTTGATTCGCAAGGTTACATACTGACTGTAGATTCAAATTTTTTCCCAACATCAAAACGATATAATAACTCGATATCATCACATCAATTCATGGTCGATACACTAACTACGTACGATGAATTGAATGAAGATATTCAATTTACTGAAGATGAAACAAAAGCACTGTTGAAGTTAAGTGAAAAAGAGATATTGATTCTAGTTCTTTCTGAAATGAAAAAACAAACTGAATTAATGTCAAATAAATAATAAAATAAAATTTATTAAAAAATTTCACCAATTTCAAAAGTAAAAAAATGGGGTAAAAGATAGGAGAATATTTATTAATTTTTTGATTTTTCAAGTAATTCCTTAATCACATAACTTCGGACACTAGCAAACTCCCATTCTTTTAGGTTTGCGGATCTACATTCCTCCTTAATTATTAGTCCTGCAAGACCGTCGCTCCAAATATGTCGATTTAAATCGTAAACTTCAACAATCTTGCCACGTTTTGTAATTTTAATTGCTCCGTGACATCTTTCAATAATTTTTAGTGCTACTCTCAGATAGATTTTTTCAAAATTCACCATAGTCTAAAGTTAATTGTTCATATCAAAAACGTTCTGATTTAGAATACAGTAATAATTTCTAACTAATTCTTTAAAAATAATTTTAGAATCATAGGCATATTGTAGTAACAGAATAGGTATTTTCTTATTAATTAAGAATAACTGTCAATTTGTGAATTCTGTTTATC
>JAOMJV010000003.1 GCA_028351415.1 Candidatus Nitrosopumilus sp. | reverse complement strand
TTTATCGTGGTAGAAAAGATTGGAAGAAATCGCTGGATAAAAATTACACAGGAAGGAAAAGACGCTGCAGAGTTTCTAATCTAAGAAATCATTTCATGTCATTTAGCGTATCCTCATTGTAATATTTGGCAGTAAGTTCAACGTCGTCCTCAGAATTATTTTGATTTTTTATATCCGTCTTGATATCATCCCAGATAAAAAAAACAATTAACAAAACACCAAAGATAGTTCCAAATCCAGTAAAAACCAAAAATATGCCCAAAAAGAACCAGAATTTATTCAAAATCAGGCTCCAATTGGCTTCTCATCGAATCTATTGTTCAATTTTGAATTTCTCCTCGATGCAAAGTTCCTTTCTGATGTCGTTGATTCTGTTTCTGATTGTTACCTCAGTAACACCTGCAGCCATTCCCATTACACGCTGCGTGTGTCTTAGATTTTTTGATTGGCAGACATGGTACAGTGCCGCTGCTGCAAATGCAATGGGATCCTTTCCAGCCTTTGAGTCATTTAACTTTTCCAAAAGTTTGATTGCACTTTTTTGGATGGCAACTGAAAGAGGAGGATCTACATTTGATGCGATTCGTGAAACGTATGATATGGGAGACACTACCTTTGTTTTGATGTCACAAACTCGGACTATCAGTCTATAGTATGCAGCCAGATCCTGTCTTCTGAAAAAACCAACTTTTGAAAAATCAGTCAATGTCTTGCTGAGACCACTTTCCCTGCATGCAGCATACAGACATGCTGCAGAAAATACTTTGGCGGATCTGCCGCGCAGCATCTTGAACCCTTCACACATTCTAAAAATTTTAGCTCCGCGTTGCTTTGTCTGCTCTGAGATTGACAAGACCTCTGCGATTCTGGTGATTTCCAAGTTTGATATGTTTCTGGTCTTGGTGCCGCTGCTTTTGCCCCGCTTGTCCCAAGTGATTAACCGGTTCATCATGCTCTTGTTTTCACCCCGGAGATTTCTTCCACTGGCATCCCTTCCAGTTTGGGATATCTCTGACGCAACGCCGTTGTGGTACATCGGGTTTGCTGGAGGTCCGGTTCTGCCGCCGTTGATTTCCATTCCAATGTTTTCGTAATCCACAGAGCAGTCTACAATTTTCTCATCAGAGACTACACCGCAACTGCCACATACAATTTCAACATCTGTAAAGACAAAGGCCCCCTTGCATCTGTTGCAGTTTTTTGTTGCGCTGCTCATGCTAGTTTATTGGCTCCATTGAGTTGGTCTGCTTTTTGACTTTTTTTGGAAATGCATTTTTTGCCTTTTGTATCAGCTCGTCAATGCTGTCAGTCTCAGACTTTATTGTGATGGCAATATAGTCCTCAGAGTCAAGCTCCGTGTGCCTGAGAACCAGTGAAATTTCCTTCATTTCGCCAGAATTTACAGAATGTGAATGTGATAATCGTGATGATTGTTGAGATTCTTCACTCAATTACACGTCCTCCTCAGTAATGCCATACTTTTCGAGTGTCGGTCCCCAGACAGTCCAATGCGGGCATTCCTTTTTTTCTTGGTCTTTGGCATTTTTGACATCCACACTCAAGTTGTATATGATGCAGTAAGTTGCAAATGATGGTGCAGGAATATCAACATGAATGCAAAGATGTTCATCATCCAATGTTTTTCTAAACTCTTTTAGCTGCGAGTCATACTGTATCCGCTCATCGTCATCTTCAGGTTCCTCAACATCGTCATAAATTGAGAACTCTGCTCCCTCGTCATGTCCAAGATACACAAGGTGTGGACATTGAACCACTGAGCCCTTGGCATCAGTTGTCTGCATGCCACATACCGCGCAGTAAATCGGAGTGTCATAGTTTGTCGTGTGAATTTCTATCATTGTGAAATCTCCTGCTGCGGTCCTCCAAACTCCACAGTTCTTTTCATAATCTCATTCAGTTTCTTATCCATTAGCAAAACCTCTGCACCTATCTCCTCAATAGTTTGATCAGAGACATGTGGAAACAGTGCAATCTTTGCAACATCCACAAGGCATCCAAGCTCCTGCGGGTTTGTAGGGGTTCCCTGGCTTTTCATTGCCCTGTCATAGTACAGCATTGCAGTTATGATGTGGACAATTGTTTCCCTGTCATTCATCTTCAATCTCCTCGCCAAAGCACTCAAGACACAGTCCGGACAGCACGTCAGAGTTTTCAGTCTCCAGATGGCCTATCCACTTGTTGCAATAGGCGCACGGTATGTGCAAAGGAACCCTGTCCACACTTGTTGGATCATTTGAGTTGCCGTGGTACTGTATCACCTCACATGGAATCAACCCGTCACAGCAAGTGCATTTCATCTGGCCGTATTTTTTAGATAAAGCCTTTGAAACTTCCACCTCTGAGGAGTCAGGACGCTTTTGCTCTAAAGTCATTTTAGACAAGACCTCCCATTCTTCCTGTTAGGAAAAAGCAAAGTTCAACGGCATCCTCTCCGTAATCAAGTACGTGAGATACCGATTTTGTTACAATATTGTAGCCCTTGTAACGCGGGATTAGTTTGATAGTTGTACTAATCATGACAACCATAGTCGGCAAATCTATTGGTGGGTGCAAATGCAAAGTGCAGATTTTTTCTGCACAATGCAATAGCCTCGACTTAACGCCAGGATGCCAATAGTAAGTGTGAGAGATACAAACTCTAACCTAATGGGTGATGACCATATCATCAAAAAAGCATTGTCAAGACATAATTCGACTTGTGTAGAAAAGTGCGAATGTGAATACGGAAAAACATCCAACGACATCCACGTTCTAAAATTCGTCAAAAACTGCATGGACGGCTTATCGCAAACTGACAAATGCGTGTGCGGTCAAGGCTGCCCATATCCGACTATGGAGGACTCACAATGAGTGCCACGTTTGAAACTCTGTTTGGTTTGCAGTTTTGCCAATTCAAGTGTGGCACCTACATCGGATTTTCTGAGGATGAAATGTCATCAGACGGTCAATCACACAAGCCACTTGACGCAAAAACAGGCAAAGTTCATGAATGTCCAAAAGAAGGATGGTCAAAACAAAAAACATGTTTTGGATGTGGCCAAACTATAATTTTTCACAACTCTCATACGTACAATGGAAAAAAGATTCGATTTGATTCCGCTGGTGTCAGACACAGTTGCACTCAACAGTCATACAATTATGAACACAACACGCAAGATGATTACCAATCACACGAAGAACAAAACCAACAAGAAGAATATGAAAAACAAAACGAACAACAATTCAGAACAATTGATGACGATGAAGTCA
Organism: Candidatus Nitrosopumilus sp.; assembly: GCA_028351415.1. Classification (GTDB taxonomy): domain Archaea; phylum Thermoproteota; class Nitrososphaeria; order Nitrososphaerales; family Nitrosopumilaceae; genus Nitrosopumilus. The sequence goes on along the minus strand of JAOMJV010000003.1, from coordinate 70,522 downwards.
TTGAGGCATATGCTATTTTTGGACTAGACCACAACGCAACGTTGGAGCAAATCAAATCCACATTCCGAAAATTTGCGTTAAAGTACCATCCAGACAAAAACAAGTCCCCGACTGCTACAGCAATGATGATCAAAATCAACTATGCATACGAGGTGATCACACAATGGTGGAAAAACCATGATTGACCATCAAAAAAATTTGTTGATCTTAGAAAACCTGGACTACATAAAAAATTACTACGACGTTGATGAGAACAAGAAATCCTACAGTGTCACTGAGACTGGGATAAGGGCACTTATCGCATGGAACAAACTGCATGGATTTGAAGACAAACTAGGCGTGAATATGGCCTATCCTGAGCCAATATCGGACTCTGAGATGGGTTTGATATTTTCAGAGTTTCAAAAAAACAAGTTTGTCACAAAAATTTGGAATGCAAAAATGCAGACTGAAGACCACCCCCCATCAGTTGACGGGTTTGAGCTCTTTGAGTCATTGAAATATTTTATCGACAGCAAACTGCAAAAGAATTTGGCAAGAAAGGAAACTGCAAAACAAATTCTTTCTGCAATGATGAATGGTTTGGTAAATGTAACTAAAAAAATGGCAGAGTCATCTGCTCCACTAGAACAGGATAAAAAAAGAAAGAGAAAAAGAAAACAAAGAGGAAGACAAAAATGAAATATTTTCTAGTCCTTCTAGTTCTTTCTCTGGTCTTTGTTGGACTGACACAAGGTGCTGATGCAAGAGGTCCTGACGAGCCTTGCTCATATCTCAAACCAACAAAGTACATCAAAGATTCAAGTGGCAATTGTATTTTAGCTCCACAAAACACCGTATCCAATGTTGCATCTGCACCTGCACCTACACATACAACTACAATCATACATGCACCAACACCAGTACCTGCAACTGCTGCTACTGGAAGTCTGTCTGATGTTGGTGCAACTGCGTTGCTTGGAATTTTTGCACTGGTGGCATACAAAATTTTTGGAGACAAACTAAGACACCCCCGAATGAAATTTCGTCCACATCCTACCCAAAAATCTGGGAATTTTGCAGAGAGTCACGTGGCAGTAGAGGATGACTCGTCTGTTTCTGATGATGCAGACAGGTGGACTGGAGGGCAGTATTCAGACAGTACAAAGGAGGAATTCAAATGACCCGTGAAATTACCTATCGAAAAGAATTTCACGATTCGGTGTCTAACTGGAATAAAAATAGACTACCTGCAGCAATTCTAATTTTGGGTCTAGTGATGGTAATGGCAGGTGCTGTAATCAAACCCCTGGGAATTCTTGCAGTAATTGGCTTTGGAATTGTCATATCTTTGGCTTTACAACAACGGCGATTAAACAAAAAACACGGGTTAGGAATCTTTGATCCAAATTCTAAGAGCATTAGAAATATTTTGGGGTGGCGATACTAGATGAAGTTTTTTTATGACGGAAAAAACACCTGGCCAGACCGTGGATTAGAAATTGAAAAATACAACGAACTAAGAAGACGTGGAAAGGCAGCAGACCAGCTGCATGAGATTAAACTGCAAAACGGGCTTACAAAGGGGATTTTGGGATTTTTCCTTTTCATGCTTTTGATTTCGTTTGTTGCGTTTTTATCTGGAGATACCGGACTTGCCAGCGGCATTCTTTTCATTGTTGTATTGAAATTCCCCATCCTTGGCGGCTTTTGCATCTATAAAATTATTAGAAATAAACTAAAAAAAAGAAAACTGGACTTTCACATCTCCAACAATTCATTGACTGCATTGTATGATTGGGGTCATGTCAAATGCAAACAGTGCGGCGGCACTGACTTGGCTGAAATTAAATCAGACATAGACGGACTGGAAGAACAAGTTCTAAAGAAAGAAGTTGTGTTGCGCCTTCCCCATCATAAAAATGCCGCCTTGCAATGCAACGGGTGCGATAACTGGGGACATGACAGAAAGAAACTGGACAGCAACTTGGAAAGAATGTACAACGGCGAATACATAGTTGAGCACTGCCCCAAATGCAACGGCACTGACCATGAAAATTTGACTATTGGTCGTCATTGCATTGTTCCTCCAATTCCTTTTCCCAACAAACGGTGCAACGATTGCGGACGTCAGTGGTATTCCAGAACATGATGCCAAGACTCTTGGGATTGCTTGCATGTGTTTTTCTTGCTTTTGTCTTTCCACTATACGCATATCAGATACACAGCGGTGTCATCTTTGATGCAGTTGTCAGCACATCCGTCTTTTCTGCAATCACAGTAGCAGTTTTTTCTAGCAGAAATAATCAGGTAGATTGATTTTTTACTAGAAAATCTTCAATATACCAATTCATAAAATTACAAGTTTCAAATGTTTCTCTCAGATAACGTTGAAGCCCTACTGGATCTTGAGCTTTCAATATATGATCTTTCTTGTTGCGGAAAATACGAACTCTATCCCCTCTATCTATCATTTCCTGTTTTACATCTTTATACAATCCGCCTTGTTTTTTAAAACAAGTTTCATCAACACAATTAATTTGAATAGTTTTATCATCACCATTAATTTGAATTTTATTTTTTTCATGAAAAAATTCTTGTTTTTTACTCCAAGTCTTGCCACATTTTTTACACTTCCCATCAAACCATGCACGTTTTCTTGTATGTGATATTTTTAAGATATGTATCAAATTACCAAAATGAAGAAGATCCATATCGCTACCTTCTTCTAACTCTAACATTGAATCTCGATTTTCATTACGTCTATTTTGAACTTGTTCCCTTAATTTGGGGTCTTTTTTGAATAATTTTTTAAGATCATCTGAAAATAATTTAAGGATATACTGTCTCAAGTTTAATTCAGTTTGCTCTGCTTCCTTTCTAACCCTCTCTATTGTCAAATTACTAATAGATTTTTGAATATGATTTTGTCTTTTGATCTTTTTTTCTAGCTCGTGTGATTTTTCTAATAATTCTGGTTCTTCAGTGAACTGATGCTGCAAGTCATAGCATTTTTTTGCATCCCTAAATTTCATCATCAATTCATAACAATACCCGAGATACTCTAACTGGTATCCCTTATCCGTAGGCAATATCACCGGTATTGTATTACACATGTCATCAGGATGTATTGAATTTTCATTTTCTTTAAAAAACAATTTAGTGGCTAATGTTAAACTAACTCCATCACGATTTGATTGTACAGGTTCATTTTGTGAAGGAAGATATTCTCTATATTTTTTAGAAGGAAGGGTGAGTTTGGTAATTTCAAGCTGATGTGATTGAATCAACTCATCCATTTTTCCATGTCGTAACAGCCCCATAAAGTGCCACAGTTCAGTCTGGCCAAGATAAGGAGTAGGATCTTTCATCCCGTTATCGATTAATTGTTTAAATTCTCCCTCACTAATGCATAGTTCATTTTTAACAGCACCATAAAATTCACTCCAATCTGATACTTCTAGACCGTTTAGATAAAGATCGTAAAAAATCCCTGGAATTATGCAATGATGTATTTTGTTTTCGGATTCTCGGGGTATTTTGTATACAAAACCATCAGAGAATTCGTGAGACTCGTATTCTAACATACAGCCACATCCAAATTGACATAAGTTTCCCATGGAATAAATTATTTTGTTCATACTTAATAATTACTAAATAATTAAAATCAATTATCTTCTCACATCGTTTCTCTCATCGACCTCAGCGTTTCTTTTTTGGCTCTGATCTGTTCGTAGTACTCGTATGCCTTTTGGCCCTCTCCGTTGGACTCATAGAGCTGGATTAAGGTTTGTATTGCTCCAAGGTCTTCAGGATCTTTTGCAATTGACAGCTTCAGATACTTTTCAGCCAGTTTCATGTTTCCCAAATGGTGGTAGGATATTCCTCGGTAGTAGTCTGAAACTGAACCGTCTTGTGTCAGCTCAATGCAGTTCCAAAACTCCTCCAGTGCCTCCTTTATACACCCCTCACCGGCAAAAATCAATCCCAGAGAATAGTGGCCTGCATAGCTGCTTTGTTTTGCCAAGAATTCAAGCAGATATTTTTTTGACTCTTCAAGTTTTTTTTCATGAAACAGTGACATTGCAAGGTCGTACAGGCAGTCAACATGTGTCGGGTCCATCCTCAATGCTTTTTTGTATGCATCTGTTGCATGCGAGTATTTGTGCAGGTTGTCATGTACTTCTCCCAGACCGTAAAAGCATTGTCCAACTTCACGAAACACGTCCTTGGATTCGATTATTGGCATCTCTGAATTTTCAGAACGTTTCAGGTACTCACTTGCAGAGTCATTGAATGATTCAATTTTTTCTGAATACCTTCGCATAGCCATTTCCCAGTACATTTTTGATTTGGCTTCATCAAATGAGGAATAGACATCCCCCAGACTGTGAAATGCACGCGGATCAATTGGATCAAGTGCTATGATCTTTTTGTAGCAGTCAATTTTTTCACTGATTGCAGATGTGTCCTTTGCCTGGTTCAGCAAGGAGTCCTTTTCGGAATGTACAGTACTCATTGTATCTCCTCCTCAAAGCACTCAAGACACATTCCGTCAAGAACCTGATGGTTTTCTAGTTCCAGGTGACCTATCCATTTCTCACAGACTCTGCATGGCATGTGAAGCGGAATTGGATCCTTTACCCCTCCAGTCTCCACAATTATTCCTGGAACCCGTCTGCTGCAGCAGGCACACTTCACCATGGTGTGCTTGTTTGCGCCCTCTTTGGCATATCTGGCAAAAAGACCCTCAGTCTTTGAGCCGTTTTTGTAAAACTCGGCAATATTGTAGCCCTTGCCTTTTGGGATTAGTTTGGAAACTCTTTGTTTCATCACATAACATAGTCAGCAAAACTATTGGTAGATGCAAATGCAAAGTGCAGATTTTTTCTGCACAATACAGGACAAATTTGATTAATTTGTACATCTAGTAACAATATGGATAGCGGGAAAAATTTTGATGATCAAAATTCTGGATTTTGGTGCGGATGCAAGAATTCAACCATGATAGATTATGGTGATGGGGAAACAGGATGCCAAAAATGCGGAGTGATTCTGTATGAGAATAAATTCGACACAGAGGACGTCCCAATTAATCAAACACAAGGCAACGTACAGCAGAATGCTGCGGATTATACAGAAGAGAATCACGGGTTAGGCGGAATGATATCTAGCAGAGATATAAAAAAAGTTATTTGGCAAGAACACGCAAAAGCCGATGAAAAATTTGTTGATCATAGACTGACCAACTTAGCAGATAGTTATGTCGAAGTTAAATGCAACAAAGTTATTCAGGAAATAAAAAATCTCTGCAAAAAGCTAAGATATTCAGAAATGATCAAAAACAATGCATGTATGGATTATAAAAAAAATATATCGAAACACGGTTTTCAAAAATATAAAAATGATAAAATTTTGGCAGGCACTTGTGTGCTTCGCGTATGTAAAAATTCAAAAGTTAAAGTCAACATAAGCAAGGTGTCTGAAACAATCAATGAGCCGCGTAAGAAATTAGTAAGATCCTACAATGACGTTCATAAAAAAATCAGCATTAGAAAACCTGACTTTGCGATAAATTCTGAATTTAGTAGAAGGGAGGCAATTATTTTGAGAATACATGGAATGGCATCAATTTTACAAATACCTGAAAAACTAATCAGAAAAAATTTAGACATTTTGGATGACAAAAAATTTGAGCTAATTATTTCTGGAAGTGATGACGAATCAATCAGTGCAGGAGTTATTGAATTTATTTGCAGAAGCAACAATTTCAATTTGAAGACCAAAAAGATTGCAAAAAAATTTGAAATCAGTGAAAATGCGGTTAGAAAGCAGTCAAAAAAGATTGCATTAGTTTTGAATGTAAAACTGGAAGATAAAAGAAAAAAAAGCGGCTAAAGCGACTGCTTTTAGTTACAGGTAGGAGTGTTTTTTAACTCAGAATAGTACGAATCAGACAGGAATTTTCTGCCTGCAAGAATCTCATCCAGGTATTTTCTCTCAGGCTTCAATCCCTTTTGAGTTTGGTTTGGGTTTGCAACGTATACCAGGCATTCCAAAAACCCATTGGCAGTTTTTATAGACATGTATTTTTTCTCATAGTGTTTGGGCCAGCCCTCATCCTTGTCTAACTTGTTGAGGATGTCTTCGGATTTAATTTTGTAAACAATGCCCTCGACACATGAGTTTTCTTTTGGTGAGATGTTTGAGTATGCAGCTCCGGTTTTTCTCGATGTGACTTTGTCAAAAACAATTTCCCATCCGTCCAGTTTTCCACTGAATTTTTCATAGAAATCAATCTTGCGTTTGATTTTTAGCTTGTGTTCGTCCATGTTGGAACCGTATGCAAAATAATATTCAAGATTTGAGATAGTCAATTTATTTCTCATCCTCATTGTCATCTAAATTCTTTTTTTCTTTTTTCTTTAGAAAGTCTTTTTTCCATTCTTCATATGCCTTGTCTCTGGATGATTTCTTTTCTTTGGTTAGTGAATCCTTGATTTTATCCAAGTTTTTAGCCATACTTTTTTGCAATTTTTCCATGTCCTCTGGAGTTAATTCTCTTGTGACAAGTTTGCCCTCTTTTCTATCTTTTTTTCTGTCAGCTTCACATGTGGGGCATTCGCATTGGTTTATTTCATGCTCCTCATTGTAATCAAAAAGCGTATGTTCTATGTCCACTAGTACCTCACGTATCTGCTTTGCAGTTGATCTGTCGCAGCTTTCAAGGATTGTTCCAAACAACCCCATCAGAGTTTCAAAATCCCCTTGGGTTAATCTTTTTTTGTTGTTCATGTTAACCATAGGCAGCAAGACTATTGGTGGGTGCAAATGCAAAGTGCAGAAAAAATCTGCAACTTTAATCAGTTCTAAGTTTTTTAATTTTAGCATATAATTTGGCGTAAGTTATAGGATCTTTTCTCGTGTTTTTAGGCTTGTTTTTGCTGGTCTTATGAGGTTTTTCAGCCACACTCATTTGTTGCAATTTATCTTGCAACATTTCTAATAAAGATCCAGGCCCGGAATCTAAATGAAAATTAGTGCTATCCTTTATTTTTTTATTTGAATCACATAGTTTAACATAATCTTCTACTGATTCAGTCAAAATCTTTGCAATATTTTTGCTAGTAATATTATGACAAATTGTTTCAGGATTGAATCTATCCCGTTGTTGATTGAGAGCTTTGATTATCTGACCCGTAGCTATTGTGCCGTCAATAATTTGTTTTAAGCTTAGTGTCTCATCGGATATATTCATAGACAGAAGGGATTTTTTATCTCCTACACATTCCAACCAATGTTTGAAGATTATTTTTTTGAAATCTTCTCGCATGTAATAATTTTCTGATTTAATAATTATTTTTAATTCGTCTCTAATTTTATCTAAAATTGAATTTTCAGTAAAACCAGATAAGAGATATGAAAAGTATAACGAGCTAATTTTTTTAGATTTCAATGTCTCGTTTGGAATGCAGCTGTACAGGGTTGTTGTACGTGAAATATTTTTTGAGTTAATTTTGTATGGTTTTGAATCTATTTTGAATTGAGTTTTATTATATTTTTTAATCTTTTCGAGTTGTGGAAAATTATTTACTAATTTAGAAACCATATTGTCAACATCGTCTCCAATATTTTGTTCAATGGACAAATCATCATCAATAAAAATATACGATTCTGAAAAATCTGCAGATGGCTCTACTCTACCAAGATATTCAAATATGCGTTTAGATTTTTCAAGTATTGCAATATTGAAAAGAAGGCTTTTGGGAATGCATTGAAATTCATCATTACCCGCATCATCGGGATTTTCGGGGACAAAATCCCGTTCATTATCTAAAGTATTGCCAAGAAATGTCCTTTTCCAGACGTAAAAACTCTCAGATTTAGTAAATTTTTCCCCAGACAAGCTATCCAGGCCTAAAGATTGAAATGAGTTTGCAAGTCCGACTATTGCGTGAATGTTTCCAGAATTATATTTCAGGCATAACTCATACTGTTTTATTGCCGCACCAAATCTATTTTTTGAAAAATAAACATCCCCGCACAACGAATGAATTTGTTCAAGGATTTCTTTAAAAGTCTCATCCTGAACATCGTCAAAATGTAACTCTTTAATTTTTTGTTCTAGTTTTCTGATGGAAATTCTTTTACTTTTTTTTAAATAAATAAATGTCTTCAAATTTGTTTCATCATACATTTAAATCCCCTCCCAATTTTTTGATCAGATATTCTGATTCTGAATCTAATTTATTGACAGTTGTTTCTGTAGTAAACAATTTAGAATACCCATGTTTGTTCCAATTTTTCATTTTATTTTTGTTACAATCACCTTTAATTTTTTTTAGCCAAGATAATTGAAAATCAACATTAGTTTTTTCAGCGGATTTAAAACTATCAATAGAAATTCTTCTAACTTCTAATGCTGTTTCCACCATTCTAACAATACTTTTTAAAATATTTTCTAAATTTTGTTTAATATATTCAGTATTACTTATTTCTGTATTAAGTAGTTCATGTACAACATTATTTCTTTGTAAAAGGTACATAGTAAATTGTTTATCATGCAAATCAAAATTTCTTTTTTTTGGGTTATTTTTTTCCCAATTTTCAAATAATGCAAAGTCACTCAACATTTTAAAAATGGGACCAGGAGAATTGTAACTATAACATTTTGAAACAAATTCACCAAGACTTATTGGAGGTAATTTCTTTATAGATTCAGTCAAATGTGACCATTGCGACTCAATCACTTCCTCTTCCACTCTTTCATTATGTGAAATCAAACTTGACAGTTGCTCAAATGGATTGTAACTATTTTTTTCAATTCTGTCATAGGGTTTACTACGAACGATTAATGTTGGTAATTCATCCAAATAACTAATTGGATGACTGTTTATTTCTTTGATAATTTTATTTCTAATTTTTGATTCTAACAGTGAACCAAATAATATTATAAATTCAGCCTTATTAGGTGATGATTTAATGTTATGATTTTTCAAATGGATAAAAAACTTAGTTTGTTTATCAATAATGTCAGATTCATTTTCAGGATTGTAATGATCTTCAAAACCCATGATATCTAATTCCTCATTGCATTTATAATAAATTTTAAAACAGTTTGCAGAAGGTAAATAATTTTTAAAAATTAACATACAGTTAACACGCAATCAAAACAAATTAGATTTTAAATGCAAAGTGCAGATCACTTCTGCACTTGTTCAGATATTTTAAAACGTCTTGCAGCTATTATTCCAGCTTTTGTTATCTTGTAGGCATTGTAGGAATATGGAACCAACTCCCATGTAGGGTCATCCTCTTCATCAGATGTATTCGTGTAAACATCGTAGGGCGAAATAGTTTCAATTAGTTTGAATTGTTCAAGTTTCTTCAGTATTCCATCCGGAGCTCTTCGCACATCAAGTTTTCTTTCAAGATCTATGCGAGTAATTTGTCCTTTCACCGGATGTGGATCTTCACCGTCAGGTGTTTCTGAATGTCCGTTAGGTTTTACTGTAAATTCAGATTCTGCAATGACTTTCAAAACATTTTTTGCTTTTGCGGTTAACTTTTTTCCAAAGTTCTCAGGTACAATGATGTCTCTAACCCAATTTCCATTCTCATCTGGTTTGTTATCCACATAGAATGGAACAATTTCTGAATTGTAAATTGCAAATATTTGTGCAGCTGCAGCAATGTTGGTTCCCCCGCTAATTTCCAATGCAATATTATTTAGCTGTACACTATCATCCTCTCGTTCATTTCCAACTATTTCTAAAATTCTATCCTGCACCTCCCAAAGGTCATGAGCTTCATCATAAGGTTCAGGAATTATCGTTATGCCTGATTTGGGTTTTCCTTTCTCTGGTTTGTATTTTCGTTGTAGTTTTTTTACAAACTTGTTTGATAGTTCTCCATAATCAATTAGCCCTCCCATCCCACAACATTTGCATTCAGATGTTCCATCACTTCCATCTCTGCTGGGAGGTTGATCATTGTCACATGTATGCAGCAAGTGAATTCTCTTTAATTGTGACCCCCTTTCCCGGATGAAATGTTCAACATGTTGTGGATGCTTGCCAATTAAAGCAATCAAGACAGTAATTTTTGGGCTAGCCATGTAGTAATTCAAAATAACTTTCTATTTATGGATCACGCAAATCTAAAGTTGCAGATTTTTTCTGCACTTTGCATTTGCATGCATCAATAGATTTGCCGACTAAGGTTGTCATGAGAAGAACACAACAAATCAAAACACCAGACAAAATCATAGAGTTTCTGGGAAGGGAGAACAGGATTTATCCTGCCAGAAATACAATGGGGTACTCTGTCAGTGCCCTTCTAGGCTGTCCAAGAAAGGCATTTTTTCAAAAAACCAGGACATCCTTTGAAAAAATAGACCTGACACAGGTGGAGGACAACATATGGAGGACAACCAGGGGTAACTTTCTTCACCAGATAACTCAGGCATACAGCTGGAACGAGCTTGAAGGAAAATACACAGTAAGCATAAACGGGGAAGACATTCCGGTCTTTGGAAGGCTGGATTGCTACGATCCAGAAGAGAAGAACATTATCGAGTTTAAAACAATGGATAATGTTTCCAAAAGTACAAGCGAAGGACTATTGCCGTTTGACTCACACATCAAGCAGATTCAAATCTATGGAACAATATTTGAGAACATAATTCCAGTGGAGAAACTGACGATAGTCTATCTTGACATGAATGACGTCGTATCATTTGAAATACAAAAAGAGGACATGTCAAACTGGATTATCAGCAAGGTAACAGCAATTGAAAATGCAATAAAGTCCAAAGAGATGCCAGACGGTCAGGTGAACTCGTTTTGCAAACTGTGCAACTACCAAACGACTTGTTCCAATAACAAAAATGGAATTGAAAAGCCGCTATCTGTTTTGGAGGCAAGAAGAAGATGATGCACGAGAGACTAAATCCATTGCAGATAAGATTAATGGATTTAAATCGGCCATTTGAGGGAGACATCGATTTTTTTGACGGACACATACAAAGAATGTCACATCAACAGTTCAACCGATATCAACCGGAAACAGATCATGGCAACCAAAGACAAATTCAATTTGACAGCGTGATGGAAGGAAACGAGATTGCAGACATTGACGTGTTGGCATATTACGTATCACCGCACGTGTCTCCGGCAGACTGGGGGATTTACTTCCTTGAAAGTGGAATCAATTGGCTTGCATCATATTTTGAAAATAAAATCATTAATGATCCAAATGGAAGTATTTTCATGAACATGCCAAACGGTCAAAAGACGTCACAGGAAATTCATAGAGATATGAACAACATTGCAAAAAAAGTATTGTTGCGTCATGAGTTGGGTCACTATGCAATTGATTATTCGTTGACTCAGTGCAACACAATGAACAGCAATGAGTATCATCAGTTCAGGGCAGAGAGACAAATACAGGGAATTCTATGGGATGAGTCAATTTGCAATGCCAACGTGGCAAGAAAAAATTTGAAAATATCAAACAGATTACCAGGAGAACCAAGGATAGGATTCGATCTGGACTTGAACCCATATTGCAATGAATTCATGGACAGTCAGCCTTTGGCGTATAGAGGATTCAGGCAATTTATGACATCACCATACAGTGAAACATGTGTTGATGCGTTAAATTCAATTGTCGGCGTGAATTTCAACACAACTGATTTTAGAGAAGCAATCAAAGACAAGTCTGCAATGAACGTTCCCTTGTACGTGGTGATTCCATAATGTTTGAATTAAACGAACAGCAAGCAAAGGCTGCAAGTCACTCCAAAGGCCCGTTGCTTGTAATTGCAGGTCCCGGAAGCGGAAAGACCAGAGTCATCATTGAAAAAATTCTCCAACTAGTAAAGTCGGATGTGGAGCAGTCATCAATTTTGTGCTTAACATTCACAGACAAAGCTGCAGGGGAGATGAAGCAGAGACTGGAAAAGCACGGAATCATTGACGCAAAAATTAGCACGTTTCATGCTTTTTCAAAAGAAATTCTGGAGGAAAACTTTATGGAGTCAGGTCTGGGAAGGGATACAAAAATTTTAAAAAAATCATCACAGACAGTATGGTGTATCAGGAACACAGACAAGTTTAATTTTGATTCAAACTATCTTGAGCTAGGTAATAACCAAGTTAGAATTTACTCTGCAATTTTAGAGGCAATAAGTAATTTCAAGGAAGAGATGATCTCACCCGACAGGGTTCAGCAGCATGTTGATGAAAATTTAAAAATATTGGATTCAAGAGACCCCGAAGAAGACGAGGTAAAAGAGCAGACCAAATTCTTTAAAAAATTAAACGAGTTCAACAAGGTGTATTACGCGTATCAAGCGCATCTAAAAGAAAAACAACTGATAGACTTTGATGACATGATTACAAAAACTGTAGAGTTGCTGCAAAAAGATCCTGTAATTCTATCAAATTATCAGAAAAAATTCCAACACATTTTGGTTGACGAGTTTCAGGATAACAATTTTTCACAGATGGAAATTCTCAAACTGTTGGCAAAGCACGGAAACATCACGGCAGTAGGGGACGATGATCAATGCATAATGAAATTTCAGGGAGCGTATTCGGGAATATTTGATGACTTCAAGTCATCGTACACCTGTGACACGGTAGAACTAAGCCAAAACTATCGCAGCAATCAAAACATTGTCAAATTGGCAAACCAGCTTCTAAATCCAATATCCAACAGAGTGAAAAAGTCACTGTTTTCATCACATGAGGAGGGGGAACTAATCAAAGTTATCCGAACAGCCTCAGATAACGGGGAAGTGGAATTTACAGTCAACACAATTCAAAAAATTATTGGAAAGCCACTAAAAAGACGGGACGGGACTACCAAGCCAATTGCCTACAGCGACATTACAGTCTTGTCAAGAAGAAAGACAGAAGGACAGAAATTTGCAAAGACACTAAAATCATTTGGCATACCTGCAACGTTTACCGGAGAGTCAAACATATTTTCAAGTCCGGGCATACTGGATTTGATTTCATTTTTAAAAATTACCAGTTCCCCACTATCATCTGGCGCAGAAGTATTCAGACTGCTAAAGAGTCAGGGAGTTGCAGAAAAAAATATTACAGTCATCACACATGCCGCACACAAGAAAGCTCGACATGTCTATGACGGCCAAGACGACTATGTTTTAGATACACTGCGCAAGTTTGACGAGTTTGATATTACTCAAAAAGAAGAAATCAAGGAACTGATTGAACAAATTGACAACATAATTACTTTTTCCAGTACTGCCACCATTTCACAACTTGTGTATAAAATTATGATGTCGTATTCGGACATCTATAAAAAATCAATATATTCAGAAAAAATACAAGACAAGAAAAATATTATTTTATTAAATAAATTTTACGAGATAACACAAGAATTTCAGGACATCTATTCTGATGAACCCTTATCAGAATTTTTAATCCACGTTTCTATTTTAGGTGAATTTGAAATTGAGATTAAGGACGTACTTTTTGAGGATGCGGTAAACGTTCAGACATTGCACAAAAGCAAGGGAAAGGAGTTTCCCGTAGTGTTCATTACGGATTTAGCTGAGAAAAGGTTTCCAGTGTCATACAAGGATAGAACATTTCACGTGCCTCAAAAACTAATGAGAGGAGTAGACAGAACCATAGAGACCAGCCAGTTGCACCTGGAAGAAGAGCGCAGGCTCTTTTACGTAGGGATGACCCGTGCCATGAACATGCTATTTTTGCTGTATCCAAAGAAATATCCTGGAAATGTAAACGAAAAGGATCCATCCCAATTCTTGACGGAATTAGATTATGAGAAAAATCCACTGATCAAATTGATTGATTTCAAGGAATCAGATTCCATGAACATGCAGGCAGAGGAAATCATTGACAGAGTAAAGGCAGACTTGCAAAAAGAAGCAGCAAGTGCAATTAATCAGTTGAATCTAAAAACTGCGATACACAGAATTGTAGAACTGGCAAGAGTAAAACATTTTGAAAAACATGGGAGCTTTGATAATTTTGACGCGCAAGAAGTGTTGAAGATAAACATTGATGATGTCAATTTAACTGAGGAACTAACCGGAGATAAAATTCCGTTGATCAACAAAGAAAGTTTTACACTGTCTCCAAGTAGTATTACGGCATATTCAGACTGCCCGCTAAAATTCAAGTTTCAAAAAATTTTACGCGTTCCAAGTCCATCCAGTGTCGCATTGGATCTTGGGAACGTAGTTCATGCAATCACAGAAGAAGTTGCAAATGAGAAAATGAAGGGAGAGGAAGTAGTTGAAGAAAAAGCGCTAGAAAAAATTAAGGACAAGTGGATTTTCAACTCCTATCAAAGTCAATCAGAGGAAGACACCGCAACTGAGAGAGCTGAAGGAATGGTCAAGACGTATGTCAAATGGGAAAAAGAAACAAAGAACGAGCTTGTAGGTTTGGAGGTACCATTTGATGTGAAGATTGGTGAGATTACGTTTACTGGAAGGATAGACAGGTTGGAGAAGAATCCTGATGGAAAGTACGAGGTGGTTGATTTCAAGTCTGGCAAAACCGTAAAGTCAAAAAACAAGGCCAAGATAGACCCGCAGCTGAACATCTATGCAATGGCAGTGGAGAAACTAAAGGGGGAACTGCCCGTAAAAGCATCCCTGTTTTATGTGGAAAAAGACAAGATGGTAGAGTATCCAGTGACCGAGGAGTCAGTTAAGGAGACAGTGGATACAATCATTGGCATGACAAAGGAGATTTTGCTAGAGAACTTTGAGGCAACACCTAGCTACAATGCATGTATGTTCTGTTCGTACCAGAGTATCTGTGATGCAAAGGTGACGGAGGAATAATATGACTATTACACTACAAGATATAAAAAAATGTTATGTACTTTGTAATTTGAGAGGTCTATGTAATGAGTAATAATAGTTGGACAACATCAAGAAAGGAGATAATTAAACAGTTTCAAGATCTAAATGCTCATGGGGTAAGCATAACAGTAGACGGAACAACAGATGCTAAATGGAAGACATATCCCGTTGGAGTTTTTAGCGATACTGATGTAAAAGATTTACCGGTGTATACAATACCAATAACACAATTAAGATTAAATTATAACAATGGGAGAATTACAGATCAATTAGAGGATTACAAATATGAACTGGAACAAACAGGGGAAGAATTGGATTATGAGAACTTAAAACATCAAGATAAAATACGGAATATCCTATTAACAGCTGAAAGTTATTCTAATGTAAGTTCAGGAGATTTAAAATCAGAGTTAATAAATATAGGTCAAAATGATCCTGCAATAATTAGCAATACGGGCATAATTTGGAATGGGAATAGAAGGATTGCAAATAGATATCATTTAGAAATTGATGAACAAGATGCCAAGTATGGATTTGTTGAAGTGGTAGTTTTACCTGAAATGAACATAAAACAATTGGAGGATTTAGAAACAAGATTACAAAGAAAAGAAGATTTTAAGCAAAACTATTCTGCAGTTACAGAATGTTTGAACATTAGAAAAAGATTATTGGATACAGAGTACATCAAGGATTGGCAAAATCCTACAAATGAAGATAAAAATTATATGAAAAATGCATTTCCAAAAGTAAAAGGTAATTGGAAGGGAATCATTAAGGAAAAAGAACTCATAGATTTAATTGATGATTTTTTGAACAACGTGTTAGACAAGCCTCGAAAATATAACTTGATTCAAAATAAAGAAAATGCAGGAGGATTAACATATTTTCAAAATATTTTAAATGTTTTAACTGCATTAAGAGAACCAGGGAGTGGGGTATCTGAGGTGGATATTGAAGCAAGAAAGTGGGCATTATTGACTACTGCACTTAAACCAAAAAAATCACATGGTAAAATAAGATCAATAAACAAGTGTTTTCAGAAAAATCCAACATTAACAAATGAATACTTACTGAATGATCAAGTTTATCAAAAAGTTAAAACTACAGGGGATGTATCATTTATTAAAAAAATGGATGAAAGTCAAATTGAAAAATCATACAAGAATTTAGAGACAGTGGCAGACGCATATGACAGTGTTGCAGATGACCCAGGTATGGAGTTTGAAAAATTCAAGGATTTTCTATTAGCATTAGATACCAATAAAATTACATCTAATTTAGAGGATGAAGATTTCATAGAAACATTAAATGATATAACTGAAAAAATTAGTAACCTGATAAATAAATAAATTGATAGGCATTTCAAAAATAAGTAAGGGGTTTAGTCTATCAGTCGATGATCAAAACAAAAAAAATATTTTTCTGTTAAGTCATCTTAAAAGAAATGCAACAAAGAAATCAGAAAATAATTTTGAGGTGATTAATGATAACCCACAAATATTACAAGACATGATATCATTTCTAGACGATCTTAATTTAGAACATGAAAATGACAACCAAATTCAAACAATTCTGGATAATTTACAACAGCAACGAATAACATATCAACAAAATAGAAACAATGCATTAGACATGAAGCAAAGGAATGTGGATAACATTCCAGCAATTAGAATTCCAGGCTTTTTGCCACAACACGAACTAACTCCATTTCAGAATAGAGTGGTCAGACATGGAGAAATTGTTCAAAATGTAGCAAATTTTTCAATTCCAGGAAGTGGGAAAACATGGACAGCGTACGCAAGTTATTTTTTATTAAAAGATAAACCTGAACAAAACAATGTTGAAAAATTACTCGTGATATGTCCAAAATCAGCATTCAAGACATGGGAAACAGAATATCAAATTATCACGGGTGAAAACATTCAAAAATTTAAAAGAATTGTAGGAACTAAGGAAGAACGTATACATATCTATGAAAGGGATACAAGTCACGAAATTTTCCTAATTAATTATGACACAGTACGAAGAGATTCAGAATTAATTCAGAATTTCATAAGACAGAATAGATTCTTAGTGATACTGGATGAAGCTCACCACATTAAAGATCCAGCATCAGAGACATGGATGGCAATTAGTGAATTTGCAACATTTGCATTTAGAAGAATGATTTTAACTGGAACCCCGCTACCAAATAAATTTGCAGATATTTGGACACAGTTTGAATTTCTTAACCCTGCACAGAACATACTAGGAGAATACGGGCAATTTGAGAGACGGATACAAAACCCTGCAGAATTTACACGAATTTATGAAGAAATTAATCCATATTGGATGAGAATTGGATTAAACGATTTAGATTTAGAACCAGTAATACCAAATTACATTCATTGTCCAATGGGAAAAGATCAAACAAGAATTTACAGAACAATTGCAAATGACATGTTAGCCAGAGGGATTCCAACTTTTAATGAAGATCGAAATTCGGCGGTTTCAGACATTGATAGACACATTATGTATCTTTTAGAAGCCGCAACAGATCCATCATTGCTTCAATCTGAAAATCAATACACTAACGAAGTTTTTGATTCAGAAGGAGTTCCACTAGAAACTATACTTGAAGATTATTGGAAATATGAAACACCGGGAAAATTAATTGTATTAAAAGAAATGATAATACAATCCATGGAACAAAATCCTCCAGAAAAATTATTGATTTGGTGTAGTTTTAGAAAAACTATAGAAAAAGTACAAAATATTGCTCAAGAATTAGGATATAATTCAGATATTATTTATGGAAAAATTCCTCAATCAGATGAGGACGATCCTACAAACAATAAAGAAAAAATTATTGAAGATTTTAAACATAAGGATGACCATAATATTTTAATTGCAAATCCTGCATCATTGTCAGAATCTGTGTCCCTACACAGAGAATGTCACCATGCAATTTATGTGGATAGAATGTATAATGCTGCAAATTGGATTCAAAGTAAATTTAGAATTTGGAGATATGGGCTAACACAAGAACAAGCAAGAGATACAAAAATAGACATTCTTTTCACCAGACAAACTATTGACGAAGATATAAAATTAAATTTAGAAAATAAGGAAAGAGAATTAATGAGAATGTTAAACGAAAATAATATCCAAGTAGGTGGATTGGATATAGATTATAACAATTTTACAAATATGTCACATGAAAATTTAGAAATGTATGGCAGAGTGATCAACAGAATAAGAGAGTACCTAAATGATAACGTCTGAAATAAATCAGATATTATGCATAGTTAAACAATTTGGAGTGAATAACAATTTAAAAATAAAATTTACTGAGGACATATACAAAAGGGATTATTCAGAACATAATGTAAATTTTAATGAACTTTTACAAACATGTTTTGAATTAAAAATTTTTAAAAAAAATAATCAGGAAATTTCAATAAATAAGAACGGAGAAAAACTATACGATTCAATAATGTTGGGAGAAAATAAAAAACAAGTGATAGACAAATCACTTTCATTACAAAAAAAACTATTAATAGAAATCATAAAAGAATCTAAAATTTGGGATAACCCAATAGTAAAAGAAGTTTTTTCGAGATCAGTAATTGATTGGGCGCATGTAGACGCAATAAATAAAATTGAAATTAAAGAAATGTACAAAATACCAGCTATGTACAGGCAATTATTACAAGAAATTAATTTAATCAAAGCTAAAAAAGGTGTATTTTTGATAGACAACAAATTATCAGAAATTCTTTCCAAATTACGCAATAATCACCCAGTTACAGAAGAAGATATTGATGAAAGGGAGGAATTAAAGAAGAAAATTGGGAAATTAGCTGAACTTGAATGTGTAAAAAAGGAAAAAGAAAGACTGTTAAATATGAATGAAGGAATTCTTAGCTCTGCTGTAAAGAGAGTCAGCGCATTGGATGAAAATTTAGGATACGACATAATTTCATTCACAGGAAATAATTCTGATTTAAAATATGACAAATACATCGAGGTAAAGGGTACAAAAAATAGCAAACCGATTATTTTTTGGAGTAAAAATGAAATCAAAGTATCTCAAGAAATAGGAAATAACTATTATTTGCAGATATGGTGTAATGTGGATTCTTCAGAAATATATCTATATGATGAAATTCGTAACCCGTATGATGAAATATTTTTAAAACAAAAATATCTAAAAATAAATAAGGAGTGTATATATAAAATTGAGTTCGAATAAAAAATTTAAAATTTTAGGTTCTGGTTCTTCCGCATTTAGAGAATTATTTGAAATTTTAAAAAATAAGGATAAAAGTTCACATTACAAAAAGAAAAAAAAGAAAGCAGTAAAATTAGATTTAGTAGATTTTACAAATTTTAACCCAAATAGAGATTTTTCAAAATGGGAAACAAAGATTTTAGATAATATGAAGGACAAAGAATTCCAAATTGAATTTAAACATAGAAAGTTTCCCCTAGAAGTAAACTCAAAAAATTACGTGTATATTCCAGATATGATGATTTTTGGATTTCGTATTAACGATAGAAAAATTATTGTTGAAGCACATGAAAATTTATTAGAAGAAGATATCATAAAATATAGAAAATTCATAAAAGAATATAAAAATATTTATCATCTAATAATGATTGTAGAGGGCTCTCAGCTTAGAAAGTGGAATGAAAATTCTAAAAAATCTCCACTGTTTAATGATATATGGGTAAAAGATGACATAAAAGATCTCATAAATTATTTAAATGAAGAAAAATTAAACTTTGAAAAAAAATTCCATAATTTTCCTCAAGAGGCATTTTGTGCAAGAAAAGGATGCGGGGAAGAAGCTAAAGGGTATGATGAAATTGAAAGACTGTTTGGATATAGAAAAATGAAGGATAAAAAAATTATTGTTCAATCCTATTGCAGATATTGTAGAACTATAAAACACAACATTTAATCAAAAATCATGATAAAATCCCCACTGCGCTATCCGGGGGGTAAATCAAGAGCAGTAAAGACAATTTGGAAATACATAGAGCCGCTAGAGCCAAAGACTCTGTGCTCACCGTTCTTTGGAGGGGGTTCTTTGGAGATATTTTGTGCCCAGCAGGGAATTAAGGTTACGGGATACGACAAGTTTCAGCCGCTGGTTGATTTTTGGCAGGAGATGCTTGAAAACCCCCAAAGACTTGCAAAGAAAGTCGAGAAGCACAAGCCCGGAAAATTTACCGAGGAAGATTACAAAAAAATGCAGAAAAAACACCCAAAGGCAAAAAACAGATTGACAAATGCTACGGAATTTTATGTTCTGAACAGAACGTCACATTCTGGAAACCCACTTGCAGTTGGAATGGCAAGGGAGAAAAAGACGAACGGAACAATTGACACAAATCCAAGATTTACAGAGTCATCAGTTGACAGAATTAGAAACTTCAAAGTGGAAAACTTGTTGTCCATCAAATGCATTGATTTTAAAAAATCAATTAAAAGTCATAAAAAAGATTTGATGTACCTTGATCCTCCGTATCTGATTGAAAGCCAACTGTACGGGAATGATGGCAAGATTCACAAAAATTTTGATCACAAAGGATTGGCTGAAATTCTAAAAAATGATAAAAAGAAAAAATGGATTATGTCTTACAACAACATAGATTCGATCAGGGAACTCTACAAGGGTCACACTATTCTTGAACCCAAGTGGTCGTATTCAATGGCCACTGATAAAAAAATGTCCGATAACAAAAAATCACGTGAGATATTAATTTTCAGCAAGGATATCAAAATTAATCTTGATAAAAATGGTGAACTTAAAAAAATATTTTACATATAACCAAGACTAACAGATTTTACTTATGGTAGAACCGGAAATTATTGAAGTGACACTTGGAAGAGAGTCTTACAATTTTTCAAAAGATCCAGGATTAAAAGAATTGGAATTTAACAACGCAATGACAGAAAACAACACATCGTTCAAATCTAAAATCGGAGACGATGTTGTTGCCATCAGTGTGTGGACGACACCGAAAAGAACCAAAACTTATCCGTTTCCAAGAGTCTACAGTACGCTAGGTCATCACGGAAAAAAGATCACAATCATTCCAGTTCAGGCAAGTTATGGAAAACATGGTGATGACAACAAGCTTCAGCCAGGTACAATTTCATGGATGTCAGGGTTGGGAGTCTATGTGATTGTTGGCGTGTATACAAAGGCAAAGATGAGACCCAAGGGAAAAGCTGCTGCAAATGCCAGCAAAGGCAAAGCCAGCACTCAAGGAGAGCCTGTTTTCACAAGTTTTGAATTTGAAAATGATGAATTGCTAGAGCAAGTGAAGGAGATAGTATCAAATTGTCCAAAAGTAGAAGATTGGAATCAAAAGCAGCTAGTTAGAATCCCTTCTTTGTTAAAAACTGCAATAGAAAATAACAGGCGGTTGGGGAAAGAACTGGGGGTCTTTGTAAGAAGTTTCAAATCCCTGGAAAAGAAACTGGGAGTTTGGCATACAGACATACCAAAATTTTTACTAGATTCAGACAAGGAATCAGAAAAAGCTCAACACAGAGAATTTTCCAGTGATCAAAAACTAGAAAATGTTCCAGGTAAAAAAGGAAAGTTCAACGTCGACATGGGAAATTCAAAAACAATTTTCTTAACTGCAGACAGTGTTTCCATAGACAAAAAGAATAGGATAATTGAAATTCTAGAAGGCAAACACACTACAAAAGGAAAATTTCCAGATGAGAATGATGTGTTAGACGCGTTATTCAAACTAATGATCTTTAAAAAATCTGATATTACGATTGATGGAATAAAATATTCAAAAAAATTAGTTTGTTATCTTTCAGGAACTGATGTTGCAACTGATGAAGAAGTCAAAAGAAAGTATCAAGATCTGATTATAGAATGTAAGTACAATGATATTGAATTTAGATTCAATGATAAAACAATAAAGTAAATTATTCATCCAACAAAAATTAAACTAACTTGTAGGTTCTGTCTGCAGAACGCTCAACCTTGTTTTGCCTTTTTAGATTGTCAAGTGCGCTTCTGACTCTGTGTTTTCTTACTGAAAGATCCCACGTAAAGTCAGGATGTTTGCCAACTATTTCATACAATTCATTTAACTTTACTTCGTCTTTTGTTCCCAGTACTCTTAAAATTTCAGTGTTTAATACAGAAACCATGTAAATTTCTAAAACATGTTATGTTAAAATTGTTGTCATCAAACACATACACTTCCATTTGGACACTATTTTTAGAGTTCAAAAGACATTAATTTTGGCACGTACTGTTTGATAAAACATATGCGTAGGTTTTTTGCATGACGGACATCTTCACTCCTGAAAAAAGATCATGGGTAATGTCAAGGATACGCGGAAGCAACACAAAGATTGATCTTATCATGAAGCAGATGCTTGAAGACACGGGGTACAGGTTTGAAATGTATCCAAAGATGTACGGCAATCCTGACTTTGCTCACAAAAGAAAGAGGATTGCGATATTCTGCGACGGCGACTTTTGGCACGGGTACAGGTACGGCCAAAAAAAAAGGCTTGCAAAAAAGTTCTGGCGCGACAAGATTGAGAACAACATGAGGCGCGACAGGAGGTACAACCGAAAGCTAAGACGGGACGGATGGTCCGTCCTCAGACTGTGGGAGCATGACATTGAAAAGAATCCGGAGAAATGCAGACGGAAGATACTGGCAAAGTTTCATTCAAGATGACACGCCTAGAAATTAAGTATAGTTAAACATCATAATACAAATATTAAGTATAGTTAAATCTGTAAATATCATAATCACATACATTGTTCATGAAACAAACCTATGAGTGGACACCTGAAATATTGAAAAAAGCAAGAGAGAATTGTATTTGGCGTGCAAATCAAGATCAGATCGGCAGAAACATATCAAAAGATAGTTCCAAATGGATAGGTATTGCAAATTATAAAGTTGCAGTAAATGATCTATGTGAAACACATCCAGACTTTCCAAGAAAAAAATATGAAAGAAAAAAACTTGCGTTTACGGATAAAGAATATCTAAAACTAAGAAACGCAGCTAAAAAGAAAAACCTGTCATCGGAGATAATTCAAGAGTTTGACAATTATTTTTATCTTGTATTCAGGTATGCTTACCGTAGTGCAACGGGTCACACAGATGGAACGCTATCAGGTTTTGGTTTTGATGCGAATATTTTGCGTTATCTTAAACTTGCATACTATATTCACTGGGTGAAAGTTGATAATGCGGATAATGCCGAAAATGATTTTCTCACAAATCCGTCTCATTGTTGGAATTGGGATTTAAGAGAAAGGATATTGATAAACAATCTCAGTACAGGTTTGCAGGACAATGAATTGACCAGGTTGGGTATTTGCAAAGAGGAGAAGAGTCTTGAGTGACATTATCTTTGAGGGCAAATACGTCACGCTGCTTGACTGCAATGAAGAGCATGCAAAGGGCGTCATAATTGCATGCGGCAATACCCACCTGTTCTTGGACCACAAGACAGTTGCAGAGCTGCTGGAGGGCCTAAACAGAAACTCGTATGAGATCTACAAGACTAGGGAGGAGATTTCACAATGATAGTGGATACACTAGACGAACTAAGTACAGAAGAATGGATTGAGACATTTCCTCCAAAGTATTTGAAAATAATTGCAAAGGAACTGGAGATGTTTGTATATCTCAAACTCGGTGAATTTCGAAATGGATTTTATGCAGGCAGAGATGCTGCAGGATGCAAGACTGAGGTCATAGACATAGAGGCAATCAGGGAACTACGCACAACGTTTTCAGTTGAACAGTATTTCACATATAGAGAAATCATACTCAATGAAAAGATAAGAGGTCCCATAGAAAATTGCGACAATAATTTTCTCAAGAATTTTGATAGGGCATTCAGAATTGCGTATGATAATTCCAATACAAACCAAATACGACTGTTTGACACGGTAACCAGGGGTATGCACGGTTCAATGTTGTGGAGTGGCAAGTGCAGAGAGTACGTAACTTTCTTGTTTAGAATTACGCTTGCCAACAACCGAAAATTAAAGGGAATAAAAAATGAGTCAAGACTCTCATCGTAGAAAAAAGGTTCAGATATGCTCAACATCTCCAGGGTATCCTGTCTACTGTCCAAAATGCAATTCTTCAAACGTCCTAATCTTCTATGACCCTCGATTCACACCAAGACTGCAAAGCGGGTGGGATGATTTGATAGATGGAAAAAGAATTCTGCTTGAGAACAGGTGGGAGAAAATCAAGGATGAGAATCAGTGGGGCAAGTTGCAGAAGGGTTCTGAGAAGCCAAACTGGATTTGCAAGGATTGCTATGACGGTGGAATAATTGTGGAGCAACCAATTGATAAAAAAATTGCAGATGAGTTTAAAAAATATGAAAAAACATTTACTAAAAACAGCGAGCCTCTGTATTGGAATGAGCATGCTCAGAAAGTCACATTAAAAGAAATTCACGATAATGCAGGTATCGGAGAAAGTTCCGTTGTCCTAATTTCAGTTACTCGTCAACAATACAATTTAGATAACTTTTCAAAATTTAGAAAATATCTCAAAGATGTTGTAAAGACAGATACTATCTACTATGGGTTGTGGTCAGATATAAAAAATAACAAAATAGAATACGACATACTATACACAATAGAGAATAATTCTGAAGAAATTCAGAAACATCTCAATTTACACAATCAAATGAATAACGGATTACGCCAAAAAATGGCGTTAATTATAGACAAAGACAGCAATTGGCAAATAGAAAATAATAAAAATTTGTGAAAATTTTGTTCATTTTTATGCCTAAGAATAGGGAATTGGAGGGCAAGCATAGTTCATAAAGTACAAAATCATACCCAGAGTAAGAAAATGACGGCCATCGCAACTTTGGGTTCTCACTGCTCCTTGCAGGTTCTAAAGGGCGCAAAGGACGAAGGCCTCAAGACAATCCTGGTTTGTGAAAAAAAGCGCGAAAAATTATACCGCAGATTTCCATTTATTGATGAACTAATTATCGTAGATTCCTTCAAAGAGGTTTTAGATCAAAAATGTCAATCAATCTTAGAGCAAAATAATGCCGTACTAATTCCACACGGTACTCTGATTGCGCAAATGAGTTCCGGGGAAATCGAGTCAATCAAGACCCCGGTGTTTGGAAACAAGTGGATTCTCAGATGGGAGTCAGACAGAGAAATGAAAGAGAAGTTAATGCGAGAAGCCAGTTTACCAATGCCTGCACCAATTTCTGATCCTAAAGATATTGATAAAATGGTAATTGTAAAAAGACAAGGAGCAGCTGGTGGTAAGGGGTACTTTATGGCAGCAAGTCCTGAACAATACCATACAAAAAGAGAACAACTAATTTCTGAAGGCGTTTTGTCTGAAGATGAAACACTATACATTCAGGAATATGCCGCAGGCGTCTTGGCATACCTGCAATTCTTTTACTCACCATTAACGGGAGAATTGGAATTCTTTGGCGCTGATCAAAGACACGAGTCAGACATTGAAGGATTGGCAAGAATCCCAGCAGAACAACAGCTAAAGTTAACTAAAGTTCCATCATTTAACGTGATTGGAAATAGTCCACTGGTATTACGAGAATCACTATTAGAGCAAGTTTATGAAATGGGTGAGAATTTTGTAGAGGCTGCAAAAAGAGTCGTCGCTCCGGGAATGAACGGACCATTTTGTATAGAAGGGGTGTATGATGAAAATGCTCAATTCAAATCCTTTGAGTTCTCGGCAAGAATCGTTGCAGGAAGCAACATCTACATGGACGGCTCCCCGTACTACTCGCTGCTGTTCAACGAGAACATGAGCATGGGCAAGAGAATCGCAAGGGAGGTAAAGATTGCAACAGAGAAAAACCAGCTGGACAAGATTACCACATAGGGTATGATGTGACATGGGACTAAAGGACAAAATTAACAAAGTTTCAGCAGTCGGATTGATTTCATCAGCCGCAGTAATAGCTGCAGGAATTGGTCTGGAAAACAAGGAACTGTTTGGGTTTGAGAACGCCATGCTGCTTTACATATTGCTGCCATCCGCACTGATTTGGTTTGGCACAAGAAAGAACGGCTGCGGCAGCTGCAATCAAATTCCGCTGGATTCTGAAAAGAAAAATTAAAAAAATTCTAAATTAAAGACGGGTCAGTTATGACACAATGCTATTCATGAAACATCTATCTGCCTTTCTGTAAAACATCGTCTGAAAACTTCATGTCATCTTCAATCCAATTTTTAATTTGTTGTTTTGAGACGTATGCAGATTCATCAATACAGCCATCGGTAGATTCCAACGTACCGCCAAGATTTTCAATAAAATCCACTAATTCTTTTGAACATTTTTTACAAAACGACGCGCCACCGCCCCCAGTATATCGAACCACCGTGATGAACAGACTTGAGTCAGTATTGGAATTGCAGTGACCGCATTTTATCCGGTCATGGTAAATTGGTTGCGGATAGATGCCCTTGTTGCCAATCAGACAGCTTTGACAATACTCCACTTTCCAATCATCATCAATGTTAAAAAAATAATCCGCATTCTCCTTTTCGCAATCCCCGCACCTGCCATTGCCATTGATGAGAAAGGGTTCTTTGGAATACCTTGTAGGTGTAAACAAGGGTTTGACCATGTGGAATGGTGAGGAATTGAAGTTTTAAAAGATAATGATATTTTGCACTGTTTCTAGGCATAAAAATTTGTGGGAATGACCTGTCTGTCTTAAACGAAATCAGAACAGTGGTCTCGTGTTTGTTCCATTCACTTTGTGCAAGAAGATAATGCCGCTCAATGAAAGAAGGGTTAGAAACCAACATGATTGTCACAGGTCTTGTGTTTTGCACGTTGCTCATCTACTCAGATTGGAAAATTTCTATTGAGTTCTATATAGCATACAATGCACTACATGAACTAATCAGAGTCAACATAAGTAAAAATTTGGAATATGCAATGTATGGAAACAGAAACTAAAAAAGAATTTCACGACGACGATCTAGATGATGTTGACGATGAAACAGATTTTTGGTTTGAATGACTCAATAATTCATGATGACCAAAAATAAATTATTTTGATTTAACATCCATGCCGTGTTGGGATTTAATGATGTACTTGTCTCGAACCTTTACGCTAATCCAGTCAATTGCCAAGACGGTAATCAAGACAACCAGCATAAACATTGCGGCCTTTCCGTACTCAAAGAACTTGATGTAGTTAATTATGAAAAATCCGATACCTCCGGCACCGACAATTCCAAGAATGCTGGTTTGACGGACGTTGTAATCAAACATGTAAAGTATCTGGCCAAGCAGATGGGATGCAGATTCAGGAAGTACGACGTAACGAATTAGCTGGAATTTGCTAACACCGATAGAACTAACGGCATCCATAGGGTCTGAATCAATGGTTTCAATTGACTCGTATTGCAGTTTCGTAACAAAGCCTATCGTATACATTACAATTGCCAAAACACCTGCATACGGTCCTAATCCGACCATGATTACAAACAGTAACGCCCACAAAATGGACGGGAACGTACGAATTACGGCCAACAGTGCACGGGTTGGAGCGTAGACAAATTTGCTGTTTAAATTTCTGGCAGCAAGCATGCTCAGAGGCAGACCAATCACCACGCCAATTACGGTTCCGATAAATGCCATTTGGAGAGTTTCAAGCATTGCCCATAATGCAGTCGGAATGTATTTGAGATCATCAATCAGGGATTCTAGAACAAATATTTCGGCAACGATAACTCCCAGGTTTGGTATCCCCTCTGCAAAGTCAACGGGGTTTGCATCAACATTGTATGACGCAACTATGACCAGGCCCACAATTATTGCAATGACGATGTTATTCTTTGGCGTCATTGTTATGCATCTCCATTATTTCTTCAATACTCATATCGCCGGTTTGAAAGTCAACTATTTTATCACCCTCAACGCCAATTTCTAAAATCTTTTCACCCTCCTTGATCACTGCGACCCGATTTGCATATTCCAGTGCAAGTGTCATGTCATGATGCACCATGATTGCAGTTAGGTTCATTTTCTTTTGGGCATCTAAAATTAAATCCATAATTTCTCTTGCTGTTACATGGTCCAACTCTGAAACTATTTCGTCAGCCAAGAGTATTGTGGGCTTTTGCATCAGTGCTCGAGCTATTGCAACTCGTCTTTTTTCCCCGCCACTGATCATGTATGCCTTGCGGGATTCCTTTCCGGACAGGCCAACTAATTTTAAAATTCTTTTGGCTTCTTGAATCTCATGTTTAGGAAATTGTTTTAGTATCGATTGCATCGTGCTAAGTCTTGGCAATGCGCCAATCAAAATGTTATCAAGGACGCTGATGTTTTTCACAAGACCCAGACTTTGAGGAATGTATCCTATTGTGTGCATCATTTTTTTGAACGTCTTGTTGTTCATGTTTGGAGTTTGATAGTCCATTTTGATTGTACCCTTGCTGGGGGTCATCATGCCGTTCATCAATTTTAGCAGTGTTGACTTTCCCGAACCTGATTGACCGACAATTGCATAGTTTGTTCCCCTGTCAATGGACAAGCTAACTCCACTTAGAGCAAAATTTTTGGAATCATATGAGGTCCATACGTCGTTCATTTGGATTATTTTATTTGTTGAAATTAATGAAAAAGAAGGGGTTTCGGTCATTTGAATTTGTATAGTTTCAAATGAGCCGGGTTTTATTTGCTCTTATCATATTTGTCTAAGATTTTTTGATCAAGACCAGTCAATGAATCAATAAAAGTTCCAAATTCACCAATGTGCATGGTGGTTGTTGTTGGAACTAGTGCTTCAGCGCCATACAGATTAGTTAGAATTGAGTTGTGCTCATCGTAATTGAGTTCAATCAATGCGCTAACTAAATTATCTTTAGTTGGTTCGGACATGCTAGAACTTACCATAAAGACATGTGATGGTACAGGTCCAATTGTAGTAACTGGACGTAATTTTGCTTGATCCTCTAAGGCGAGGTATTTCTTTGGAGCAATATCTGAGCCAAATGCAACATCGACATCACCGTTTAACAGTAAATTCAATGCTGCTTTGTATCCACCTGCAAATGTGTAACTTTCAAAGTTGTTTGCAAGTGCTTGCTCTAAAGCAACTATGTCGTTGCCTTCGATATTGATATGACCATCAGCTACCAGGGTTCCCATAGGTCGTACAAACCCTGAGGAACCAGTTATGCTAGTAAATGCAACACGTTTGCCAACAGTGTCTTCCAATGTGTTAATGGAATCATTTTCTGCCAGAGTCCAAACTGTTGCTTGATAGTTTACCTTACCTTTGACTAACTCTGCCAATACAGCTTCTGCACCTGTTCTTTCATGGGTAATCCATGCAGGTCCAGTGTCCATAAAGGCAGCATCAATATGACCAAATCTCATGCCTTCAATGATGGTTTCATAGTTTGTTGGGACAACTATCTCAACGTCAATTCCAAGTTCAGATTCTAAGAATTTTTCTAGAACTTCTGCTTTTGGAGTTAATTCGTCAGCTTTTTCAACTGGGATAAATCCAATAGTTAGGGAATCAACGTCGATTGCGTTTGCATCAACGGTGACATATTCAACCTCATTTGTTGTCGGGGCACCAATCATTGTAGAAGAAACAGCCAGTGTGGAAACACCAACAATTGCAAATACAGCAACTAATGCGAGAATTATGTTTTGGTTCATTTAA
Organism: Candidatus Nitrosopumilus sp.; assembly: GCA_028351415.1. GTDB lineage: Archaea > Thermoproteota > Nitrososphaeria > Nitrososphaerales > Nitrosopumilaceae > Nitrosopumilus. The sequence goes on along the minus strand of JAOMJV010000003.1, from coordinate 40,954 downwards.
TTCGAAAATTAGTTTTAGCTAAGATTATTTAAAGAACTTGATAATTTTATCAGGTTATTCTAAATCTATAGAATAAGAACATGTTTTAGTTAAGTAGGTATTTTTGAGTTAGAATCATTGGGATGCAACAGAAGGGTCGGCTCCATGTTCTCCAAGGTAATCTCGACCTTTCCAATCCTGCTGCGGTAAAGTTTAATTTTTTTACCCTCTGTAGAAATCACATACTTGTCAACCTCAGCCAGTGCAAGATCCTCAAGTGTGGACAATGTCTTGTAGACAGTTGAAAGCGATATTTTTAGCTCGTTTGCAATTTGAGTCGCATCTTTTGATTCCTTCTTGACAGAAAACAAGACTGAACGGGTACACACATTGCTCAAGGATTCAATGATTTTTTGATTAATATCAAATTCAGATAATTGAATTATACCACGCTTGGACACAAAGTATCTAATTTGATACCAATATTAAAACTGGCTCAGGCTTTTTTATCGATATTTCAGCCTGCTTGATCCTGCTTCGGTATATCTTGTATTTTCGCCCCTTGTCAGATATCATCCACTGTTCAACCTTGATGAGGGTGAGCTCTTCAAGATCAGATAGTTTTTTGTAAACTGAACTGAGAGGTATTTTGAGCTTATCTGAAAGTTCAGCAGCAGTTCGGCCTTTTTTAACAATTGTAAATAAAATTGCCCTTGATTCTGAATCAGCCAGCGCTTCCATTACTTTTTGAGTAATGTCATATTTTTTTAATTGTGGCAGTGTTATTCGCTTTGACATTTAATTTCAATAAATAATACATATATTTAAACATCCTATACATATTCTCATTCTATAGAATAAGAATCAACTATAATCAGGTGATAATTTTGAATTATCAAATTTATTCCATAACAATCCCAGAATAATTCCAACAGATATCCAAAAAGAAGTGACGCCAAGAACAGACATGAGTCTAAATTCATTAACTAAATTCATAGGGGCTGTAATCTCATCAGGGTTTTCAGGCATTACAAAGAATGCGATAATAATAAAAATAACATATCCAATTAATCCCAAATATTTTTTATTGCTTTGTAATTTCTGCGATAGTTTGTAAAATGCAAATGCTCCAAATCCTGAAATTGCAATAAATAAAATGTATAAAATTGATCTGAGAACCACAGTTTCAGTTTCACCAACAGTTGGAGGGTTTGCAGGATATTTTAAAAACGGAATTAAATAGACAGTAATCCACATTATTCCTGCAAGAACTACTGCTTTAGTTACATCATTTTTACCAGGTAAGGAATTTCTCGATAACGCATACACGATTCCAAATAAGGAACCCATGGCAACCCCTAAAATTATTCCAGCTAAAACCTGTCCACTTTTTTGCCAGACCCTATACTCCTCATAATCTGCCCAAAATTGGGGATTGTCATCCTCCTCACCAGAAGCAAAAAGATTCTCATTCTCAATTCCAATTGCCTGATCAAGATAGGGCTCAACTATTGCAAAATTAACAGTCCCATGAATTGCTCCTGCAAGCGCACCTGAAACTATGACAATTACAATAAAGAGTACACTTTTCATAAAATATTAAAAAATCAGACCAATTAATAGAATACCCTGATTATAAAAAATTAGACTGTAAAATTAGAAAAATTAAATCTTAATGACACGGAAATCCGGCTGCATGTCTCATATCGTGAGTGAGTTCATGGATAGTTAGATCAACAAATGCTTGTTCACCGTATACTACACTAAAGATGTGTCCTTGATCAAAACCTACAACAAATAATCCTGCTGCAAATACTATTGCTAATACCAATATTGCGACTTTGGATACACTTGTTTTAGATACACTAAGTTGTTGTACTTTAGACATCAAAAATACATTTTGTTGAATGTATTTATGTTCTTTGATATGAGTCCAATTTCAGAAAATAAGATAATGTGTTATTTTGATCGACATACGAGATATCAAGTGAGTTCAAAAACTCAAATTTACAGTCTTAAAACTAACGAAGATATTTACAATTTAGAAACGAAATGAAATTTGTGAAATTATATTATTTGTCAATTCCAATTATAATCGGAGTAATAGTTGGAGGTTTTCTTGGGACATATGGAATAAATTCTAATGATTCAGAAATGGTAACATCTGCAAAATTGATTGAAAACGGATCACCGATTCTAGGTAATCCTGATGCGCCAATAACCATATTGGAGTGGGGCGATTATCAGTGCACATTTTGCTACAAATTTCATCAAAATACACTGGAAATAATTAATGAGGATTTTATTAAAACTGGAAAAGTAAAAGTTGTTTTCAAGGATTATCCACTAAACGGTCCTGATTCAAAATTAGCGGCGGAGGCATCTTACTGTGCACAAGATCAAGAAAAATACTGGCAGTACCACGATGAACTTTATAGAAATTGGGGCGGGGAGAGAACGGGATGGATTACAAGGGATGCATTAACAGAATTTGCGGTAACAGTAAATTTGGATACAGAAAAATTTAACAAATGTCTGGATGATAACAAGTATCAAAGTAAAGTAAACTCACTTTATGAGTTTGGAAATCAGATTGGAATTGATGCAACACCTTCATTTTTAGTCTTCAATGATCAAAAAATAATTAATATTCGTGGAAATCAGCCACTGGAAGTATTTTTAAAAACTTTTGATGAACTAAGTTAAGATAGTTGAGCAACATAACGCTGAATTTTGTTTTATAAAACATAACTTGATTTTAAAAAAAGAGATTTCTGTTTCAGCAAATAACATGAAGAGAGATGTTTTTTACAAAGTATGCTGTAAACATGACATGGTTTTTACTAGATGTGTCAAATGCGGGGAATTAAGATTCGATAAACACGTTAATCGTTGCGGAAGTTGCGGTAGTGAAGGGTATCAGGGTTAGTCTTATAGTAGACCAAATATTCAGATTCTCTTTCTAATTCCGACAATCACTGCAGCTGGAACTGCAAGGTACATTCCAAGGTTTAGTGCGATTACGGACAGTCCGAGTCCCAGAACCTCTGACTCAGAGTTTGCGTTCTCCATGATTGTCAATAACGAGAGCATCGGTGTCAGTCCGACCTTTACAACTTCCTTGAACATCGGACTTTGTCTTTCCATGTCGGCGATTGCCGGTGAGAATGAGTAATAGACGCTGTTGAATGCGCTCATGAATGCCGAGCCGGATTCCGTGTTCATCAGATGGTTGTCACGAATCTCTCTGAGCATCTGAACTTGAGGTGACATTTCAGAGCCGTATGCTGCAGTTGCGATTAGACAGCCGCCGCCTTTTGATTTCTCTTCAGTTTGTATCACCTGGCAAATTCCATTTACATCCTCAGTTCCAGTTCCACATGTTGGCAATATTTTTTCAATCATTTTTTCTTCTACAACTGGCGGAGTGACAACTGGCGGAGTGACAACTGGCGGAGTGACAACTGGCGGAGTGACAACTGATTCTATGTTAGAAATTTCAAATTCAGTGTTGTCATATGAAATTACTAAGTTGGAGTTAATTGAATCAAAATTAAAATTAAAAATGTAATCCCCGTCTGTTTTCCAAATTGCATCCATTGCAAATGTATCATATGCAAATGACCCGTCTAGTTGAGGTGCAAATTCGCCTTTGACAATACTTTGGTTTTCAGGGGACGTAAGGGAAAATTCAATATGTTGTGCTTGTTTTGGATCAAAATCATCTATTGGAATCTGACCCGTTATCACAACTTTGTTTCCGTGCACATATGCTGATTTATCAGATTTTATAAAAAATTCTGACTTGTCATTTACGGAAGATTCAATTTCTTGGGCTGCCCCTTCACTTAAATTTTCACTCAAGTTTGGCAATATTTCTAATGTGAATGGTAGAACAATAATGGTTTCCATGTAAACATCATCCATCATTTTTACCATTACAGGGGTTTGTTCGGATACATTGTTGGCAATCACGGAATATTTTATGACTAATTCCTGTTCATTCTTTAATAGTGGTCCAACATCATCATGATTGGTTAAAACTCTATCACGTATTATTTGAGTTGAGTCATTCCAAGTCAAGAGTTCGCCATATGAATAACTTTGATCAGTTTCATTTTGATTCAATTCATAAACGGAGAGTCCGGTTTGACCATTCAATGTATTAGTTCCAAAATAATTATTCATATCGCTAGGTTTTTTTGCAAAATTTGTAACTAAGGTGATTGGAGATATTTGTTCTACTATTTCATTATCACCTACACTAATTGTAATCTTGATGATATCTCCAACATTTGCAGAAATATTTGTGATGTCGGTATCTTTGACATCTAAAACAAATGTGTCATCAGAATTAATTGATACTGTTACTTCATCATGAATGTGAGGAGGATGTTGATATTGAGATGAGGATTTATTATCAACTACAAATGTTGCGCCAGATGTTGGAGTTGCAGTTATTGCATTTCCTGCTACATCTTTAGCTACGGACATTACAACAGACGCATTACCTGAACCATGATCCACAGTATGAGCATATGTGTACACAGTAGTAGATGTCTTTGTCATTACAGTTGCAGATACTGCATTTGAACCAGTTATTGCAATTTTTGGAACAGGTGAGTCAGCTACTGCCTCGCTAAATGTTGCAGTGATAGTTATTTCATCACCAGATTTGTAAGGGCCCGATTCAGAATATGTGATTGCAGCAGTTGGATGATTATCGGAATATGAAGAAGGAATTACAGAACCATAAAATGCAAGTGAAATAGCAAGTACCAGTAAAAAGAAGGGTTTCTTTTTAGTAAACATCAAAATCATTATCCGTATTAGATATACAAGTATTGTTTATCTAATTTTCTTCCAGGATTTATGGAGAAACAACTATCAAGAGATACTCCCTTTGCAAGTTATGAAAGTACATAATTTTAGTTTAATCATAATAGGTTATGGACTAGTTTCACTTGGAATGATGTTCATGATGTTGTTTATCCAAACCTTGGGAAGTGCATGGTTAATTTTTGGCTCCGTTACATTTGTGGGTGCAATTTGGATAATAAGAAAAGAAAGAATAGACAGTAAAGCAGACAGTTTGCAGAAAGAATTTCTAGATATGGATTTTAGTGAATGTATCAAGTGTGGAGAATTAAGATTTGATAAAAAAAAGAATTATTGTATAAGATGTGGAAGTTCTAGGTGTCAAAAGTAGGAAATCACGATTATGGTAGATTGAAAAGATTATCACCTAAAATCACATCATTATTTGTGACTAAAATTATATAATTTAGATCAAAATGATATTTCAAGAATATTATTTTATATTTTAATGAGTGCTAATGTGTAAATTAGAAATTAAATCCATATGGATTAATATCCGATAATAAGGATAAACAGTGAATGGCTAAGATAAATATAGAAAAGCAGGACTCAGTTAAGCTCTATAAAATTAGAAAAACATTAGAAGAATTATCTAAAAAATCAGGTAGAGGTACAGAATTAATTACAGTATACATTCCAAAGGGAAAACAACTTCACGAAATTATCAGTTCACTTCAACAAGAACAAGGAACTGCGGACAACATAAAGTCTGATCTTACAAGATCCCATGTAGTTGATTCTCTGGGTAAAGTTGTTCAAAGATTAAAGCTATACAAAAAAACACCTCAAAGGGGATTGGTAATGTTTTGCGGAGCACTGCCTTCAGAAGAAGGAGGACCATTGGGAAGCGAGGTAGTTACAGTATGGGAAATTGATCCGCCAAAAGATTTGAATCAGTACCTCTACAGATGCGATGATCATTTTCATGTAGATATTTTAAAAGATATGCTAAAGGATGACAACCTTATTGGGTTTTTAGCAATTGATGCAAAAGATGCAGGTTGGGGATTATTGTACGGAGATAAGATTGAAGTATTATCCCAAACAGGTTCAGGAGTAGCAGGCAAACACAGACAGGGAGGTCAGTCGGCAAAAAGATTTCAAAAATTAAGAGAAATGGAATTAAGTTATTTTTACAACAGAGTTGCACAAACTACAAGAGAATATTTTATCGATATCTATCCAGTTAAAGGACTAATAATTTCAGGTCCAGGACCAACAAAAGAGGATTTCATAAATGGCAATTACTTGGAATACAGATTGCAAAATAACATCATCAATACAATTGATTCGGGTTATGCAGGTGCTGAAGGAATTAGAGAGGCATTTTCAAAATCAGGAGATATTTTAGGAAATTTTAGACTGGTCGAAGAGAAAAAAATGATAGAAAATCTATTCAGAGAAGTAAACACTAACACGGGAAAAGGATCATACGGATTACAAGAAGTCATAGGATATTTAAAAAATAATGTGGTTAAAATTTTAATGATTACAGATAACACCAATCTACATAGAGTGGAAGCAGAATGTAAGCGCTGCAAAAACATTGAAGAAGATATTGTGGAAAGACAAATGGTAATTCCAAAAAAGACAGAATACAAAAACAAACCTTGTCCAGAATGTAATGCGATGGACAAGGAAGTTAACGAACAAGATATTGTGGATTACTTGGAAATAATTGCAGCAAAAACAGGATCACAATTAGAAGTTATTTCTGGAAGTGCAGAGCACGGAAGTATGCTTGCAAGTCTTGGAAAAGTTGGAGCGATTTTAAGATATAACCCTGGCCATTCTAAATAAGGGCTGCACGAATTTTTACTGCAAGTTTAGACAACACCTCATCAGTTGGAATTTGACGCTTTGTCCATTGTGTTCCTTTATTGTTATATCTAGGAATAATGTGAATGTGTACGTGAGGGATAATTTGTTTTGCAGCCTTGCCGTTGTTTTGAGCTAAACTAAATGCATCTGCACCAGATCCTATCAATACGGCTTTTGCGATTTTAGGCACTATTGAAAAGATTTTTCCAACATTGTCTGAATCCATATCCGTAATTCTTCCATGGTGTTTTTTTGGAATTACTAACGTATGTCCATCATCAATAGGATATTTATCTAAAAAGGCAATATGATCTTCATCCTCATACACAAGATGACCATCTCGTTTTCCATCTAAAATATCACAAAAAATGCATGCCATACCAAATCCTGTTTTTCAATTTTATTTATTGTTTTTATTATGTGTTTTAATAGGGGTAATTTCACAGTTTGAACATTCATGGGTCGAAAAGATAGAAAAGAGCGTGAAATTAAACGTGACAATTATGCCACGAAACACTCAGCTGCAAAGAAAAAAGAAACGTTAATTGCAATAGCAGTGTTATCAGTAATTGCAGTAATTGTAGGGTATGCAGTGATACTATTTTTAAACATGACAGTTGAAGCTCCAGGAGGCCCAGAGAATGCAGGTGCACTAGGAAGTGAGCACGCACATGCAGCAATTTTAGTAAAAATATTTGGTGATGAATTTGATTTTTCAGCACCAGCTTATCAAATTAAATCTCCATGGATACATTTTGAATCTCGAGACGGTACAACTATTCACAAACACGCAACAGGTGTGGATTTGGAGTATCTCTTTAATTCATTGTCAATAGGATTAGACGATCAATGCTATGTTTTCCCTGATGGAAAGGCATTTTGTACGACTGACGAGTATTCACTAAAGTATTTCATCAACGGGGAAGCTATGTCAGACATAAGAAACTATAACATTGTGGAGGATGATAGAATTCTGATAACATTTGGCGGAGAAACAGATGAGCAGATTCAAGAATACCAGACACAGTTAGATAATCAAGAGATTATGAAATAAGAAAATTTTTTATTCTGACTAATATATTCAATTGTGATAACGATGAAAAGATGTTGCGACAATCCTGAAAAATACTTTATAGAATTTAGAAAAAGAGACGATAATGAGTTAATTTGGTTGGTATGTGAAGAGCATTTTCAAAATGAAGAATATAGGAAAAATGTTAGAAGAATTCAACCTGTAAACTAGAAATTATCAATTATTTGGATTCTTCTTTGGTAGTAAACTGTGCCATTTTATCAAATAGCATGTAATATCCACATTTAGTGCAACGTAAAACAGTTAATTCGGTAGTTAGAAATTCTTTGTCTTCAAATTTTCCACCCAATTTTACATTTTCACCTACAATCATTGCTTTGTCACTTTTGCAGACAGGGCATTGAAGGGCTTTTTGTTCAATTTTTGGCGTATCGCTCATATGAACATAATTTAGCATTTACAATTTAAATGAATGAAATTTATAAAAAAAACTAACATTTGTGTAATAGCAAACAACAGCTCTTACATGTACTTCTAAGTGGAAATTTTTCTAGTGTCTCTTCTAGAGTATATCCATCCAATACAACAGCATTTGTTCTATGTCCATTATCACATTTCAATTTATGAATCGTAAACAACATGAAATTTAGCAATTTTATTTTAACTTAAGCGTTATGCTATGTACAAAAAAAGATTCCAGAAGCAAACCATTTTGAAATAATTTTAAAAAACTCTAAATTATACGGATTTAAAAATAATCTATTATGGAAATATCTAGCAGAAATGTAGTAGAGGGTACTGCTAGATCCCCACACAGAGCCATGTACAAGGCTATGGGACTTACAGATAATGATTTATCCAAACAATTCATAGGAGTTTGTCATACAGGTAACGAGGCAACCCCGTGTAACATCCATCTTCCACAATTAGCTTTAGAAGCTAAACGTGGAGTCTCAGACGGTGGTGCAACTCCTAGAGAATTTTCAACAATTGCAGTAAGTGACGGAATTGCAATGGGGCATGAAGGTATGAAATCATCTCTGGTATCTAGAGAAGTAATTGCAGATTCAATTGAATTAATGGTGAGAGCACATCAGTATGATGCACTAGTCGGCATTGCAGGGTGTGACAAAAGTTTGCCTGGAACTATGATGGCAATGGCAAGATTAAACATTCCATCAGTATTCGTTTATGGCGGAACAATTAAGCCAGGAATGTTAGATGGAAAAGAACTCACAGTTGTAGACGTTTACGAAGCTGTAGGAGCTTACGATGCAGGAAAATTATCACTAGAAGATTTAAAAAATATTGAAAATGTAGCATGTCCAAATGCAGGATCATGTGGAGGAATGTTTACTGCAAACACCATGGCATCAATTTCAGAAGCCATTGGTTTGGCATTACCTGGTAGTGCCAGCCCTCCAGCAGAAGATGACAGACGAAATACAATGGTATATGATTCAGGTGTTGCATGTGCTAAACTTTTAGAGATGAACATCAGACCAAGAGAAATCTTAACTTTTGAAGCATTTGAAAATGCAATAATGATGTTAAATTCAGTTGGAGGTTCAACAAACGGAATATTGCATTTGCTTGCACTTGCAAATGAGGTAAATATTGATTTGACATACGATGATTTTGAAAGAATTAGAAAGAAAACACCACATTTAGCTGATATGAAGCCTGGAGGAAATTACGTAATGGAATCATTGGATAAAATTGGAGGCATACCATTTGTGTTAAAAAAATTATTAGAAAAGGGATTACTGCATGGAGATTGCATGACAGTTACTGGTAAAACACTTAAAGAAAATCTTGACGCCATCAAACTTCCAGATAAAGAACAACATGTCGTAAGATCAATTGAAAATCCGCTACATGAAGTTGGCACTGCAGTTATTCTAAAAGGAAGTCTAGCTCCAGAAGGCGGCGTAATTAAAACAGCAGGTGTAGAGATGACAAAATTTACGGGCAGTGCTAAAGTTTACGATAGAGAAGAATACGCATTTGATGCAGTATCCAAAGGTGAAATTGATGAAGGCGACGTAGTTGTAATTAGATATGAAGGACCAAAAGGAGGCCCAGGAATGAGGGAAATGCTGGCAACCACCGCAGCACTAGTGGGTCAAGGGTTAGGAAAGAAAGTGGCAATGGTAACGGATGGTAGATTTTCTGGAGGTACAAGAGGATTCATGGTAGGACATGTTGCACCAGAAGCATATGTCGGTGGACCAATTGCACTAGTCAAAAACGGTGACAAAATTACAATTGATACTGAAACAAATGCTCTGGACATCCATGTGTCTGAAAAGGAGTTAGAAAGTAGAAGAAAGCAATGGAGTAAACCTGAACCAAATTATAAAACAGGCGCTCTTGCAAAATTTGCAACTCTTGTAGGTTCAGCTGCAAATGGCGCAGTTACGTCGGCTAACCCATAAAAATAATCAAATCATATCCAAAATCCATCAAAAACAATTACTAAAAATGATAACAAAGAAAGTTGAATTATTTTACATTAAATTAGTACCACATATTAAAAATAATTTTTCTAAAGTACGACTAAATAAACAGTATTACTTAATATAATAATACTAATCTTAAGTACAACTAAATCGATAAATACCAGTAAAATGTAATTTGATCGTGAACCATTTAGAAGAGAACAACGTATCATATGCATATCATTGGAAAAGAGCAATGAAAATCAGTATTGCATTATTCATACATGCATGGATTCCCAACATTCTAGAACATTATGCTAGTGATCAATTAAAAAAATAAAAAATTTTATTTAAATTTCTTAACTAACAAACATGTCACTAACAATTAAAGTTCAAAATTGTTTTGAGATATCCAATAATAGTTTTAGTTGATATGATTTATTTTTCATAGAACATTTACTAAATTTTTTAAGTGTATTTCTAAAACTATTCTAGTTCTTTATCTTTTGTAAAACAATATTCGGCTTCTTCATCTCTACCTAATTTTTTTAATGCTACACCTTTGTATCTAAATGCAGAGGGGTATTCAGGATTCTTTTTAATTACATCATCAAAGCATCCAATAGATTCTTCAAATTTTTTTAAGTTGGCTAATGAATTACCTTTGTTAAACAATGCCCTGAGATCTTCAGGATTCAATCTAATTGTTTTATCATAACATGCAATAGCCTCTTCAAATTTTCTTAGGTGTGCTAATGCATTACCTCGGCTAAACCATGCATTAGAATCTTCAGAGTTAAATCTAATTACCTGATTATAACATGCGATTGATTCGTCATATCTTTCTAGTTTATTTAGTACGAAACCCTTGCCAGTCCAGGCTATCAGATCTTCAGGGTTTAATCTAATTGCTTGACTATAACATACTATGGATTCTTCATCCTTGCCAAGTTTAGATAATGAATGACCTTTGTTATTCCAGGCACCACAATTCGTAGAGTCTAAACTAATTGTTTTGTCATAGCATGCAATGGCCTCCTCGTCTTTGCCTAGTTTGGCTAATGAATTGCCTTGGTCATACCAATTTTTACCCTCAATAATCCAATCTTCTTTTCTCTTATCAATTTTAGATTTACCAAAGCCAAACAATCCCATGTCAAGATATTGTAAGATGTCCATTTAAGATTATTTTATTTTCTTTAAAAAGTTCTAATGATTAAAAATAGACTATATTAAATTCAATATCATAAATTTATAAAAATAAAATACATTCTTTAAAATCTAAATTGAATAATAAAAATTACATGTATGAAAAGAAACTTCTACAGGATCAGAAAGAACGAACAGTCCTTTTTGTAGGATTTCTAATTATTATGGGCATATCAATTATGATGATCCCATAATTTTTTTATTTTTATTCAAATTTAAAAAAACATCTTACTAATCATGAAAAGTTTGCTCGCCTGGGAAACATCATAGTAAAATTATATTTTTTTATAATTTAAGAAGGAGATAAAGATAGGTAAAATTAACAAAACGTATTGAATAATTTAGATGTGTACGAGTGTGAGCATCAAAATAAAACTCTAAGAAAAGTTGAATCTGAATGCAACATAATAGTTTGCAACAAGTGTTATGCGGAATTCACAAACGTATCTACACAGCCATTATTTTTAGCAAAACAAATTTTAACTTTAACTAACAAAAAGATTGAAAAGATGCCGACATTTATCAGCGGTAAAGGACCAGATGATTCGTTAAATTTATGGCATAATTGCAACAATGATGTTTTAGAGCAGTTAAAAAAACTAAAAGTTATTCCTGAAAATATCAAGAATGAAGAAATTACAACCAAGGATGAAACAAATTATAATTTTAAGGACATACTGCACAATACAGACCTAGATGGAGAAAATCTTCATGATCTGTATAGACACTCTACAAAATTGATTAAGTAGTTAATAAAAAATTAAAAACGTAAACTAAGATTCATCCATTTCTAAAACATCATAGTAAGCTTTAGGTATCATTTGCTGACCTTTAAAAAATACATTATTTACAGCCGTGTCAAGAACATATGTTCTTGCCCAATCATTGTCACTTCTTATGGAACGACCAAATCCCTGCAATAATTTAGTCAGTGTTTGAGAAGTGTACCACAAAGGAAATTTATTCATTTTTGCTTTTGTTCTTTTTTCAGTATAGTTTGGGTAGGGTACTTTTGCAATGATTTGAAATCTAGATAAATCATCTTTCAAATCCACACCCTCCCAAAGAGATGACGAAAGTAAAACACCAGTAGGATCAGAAGAATGTTCCGAGATTACTTCATCTTGTGTTTTATCCTCTTTGTTTTTACTATGACAAAGTCTAATTCGCCTAGTATTTTTTGGAGATAGGTGTCGAATAATTTTATGGCATCTCGGAATTGAAGAAGTTAGAATCAATCCACGTTCATCAGAGTGGTCATCCAAAATTTTATCAATTGTCCTTATTACTTCCAACTCGTCTTCTTCAGTGGAGCCATAACTTAATCGCCTAACATTGAGAAGATCAATTTTCCTGTTTTCCAACGGGAATGGAGATTTAGCTGTATCAACAAACGCGACATCATCTTTTTCCAAACCCAAATTTTCACAAAAACTGGATTTGTGTATTGTTGCAGACATAAAGATTTGATACTCTGTTTCAAAAAATTCATGTGCAAATTTTGAAATGTCAATAGGTTTTACAGATATGGTTCTAAAATTACCATTGATATCTTTTACGGGATCATTAACTACAAAATTATCCTTATCTGCAATGATGTCAATTTTTGCCTGTGCAGCCTTATCGTAACGTCGCTCCAAGCCCGTAATTAATTCAAAATCAGGATTGTTCTGAAATAGGGTACTCTCTTTGATATCTTTAATCTTTTTAGCATACGAAAATGCAATGTCATCAGTAAGTTGAATCATGGAATCTAAATCCGTGAAATTGTACCTGTCAGTGCTTAAATTACATTCGTCCACCTGTCCAGCAAAAATATCAAATCCGACAAATTGAATAATTTGATCTTCGATTTTATGAGCTTCGTCAAATACAGTTACCTTTCTATTAAGATAGTCAGCAAATAATTTTTTGTTATACTTCATAATGGTAAAAAATGCATGGTAATTCCATAAAGAGTGCTTAGAAACAAGAGCATCATATTTTTGTAAATAGTAATGACATGAAAGGGAATCTTGAGTTTTATCTTCAACTTGTTTAATTGTAGGTTTGAATTTACAGACTTGAACTACCTCCTTTCCGTTTTTGTTTATTCTTTCTTGGCATTGACCCTTATCACAAGTCAATCCCCACCGCATTGCCTCTTTATCATCATCTATTTTTTCAGCGTTCATTAATTTCAAACATAAAAAATTTTGTTTTCCTTTAACTGGTTTTAAAAATTGGATGTCCTTGATGTACTGATCTTGCAAATGCTTAGAAGCAGTTACAGTGAAAGAACTATCAAAATAATTTGAAATTGTTGCGCCAACTAGAGATTTCCCAACTCCTGTTGGGGCGCAAATAACTATTTTTTTGTAACCTGATCGAATATTTACTTCAATTTCATCCAGTATGTCTTTTTGAATTTGGCGCGGACTAAAGGGATCAGGGAATTTTTCTAAAAGAGTCAAGCACGATAATCTCGGTTATGGGTATTAAAAGCATGAAGGTTCTTGTACTATACAGAACTTACCATCCTAGTTTAATATCTAGTCAAATTACCATAGATTATGGAATTACTGGACGATAAAATGAGGGTTTGGATTGATAGTGCGAAATTAGTAAAAGCCGTATCAGGAGTCTACGTACTATACAACAGAAAGAAGGAACCAATTTTTATCGGTGAAACAAAAAATTTAGAAACCACATTTACAAAATATGTCGATACAGAATTTGAAGGAGACGAATGCATGCAAAAAACTTCATCATATCAAAGGATATTTACAAATGATCATGAAGAAGAGCATAAACAAGTAATAGAACAATTCAAAAATGAAACAGGAAAACTTCCCGAGTGCAACAATAAAATTAAAATTCAAACACCCTAAAAATTAATTTATTTTTTGTTACGTCATAGAACAAAGAAGTAGAACCGCTAGTTGCCAGATTAAAATATAAACAAAATCTCCATTTATTTGAGTTTTCAAGCTAAATACAGCAAAGTGATAAAAGCAATTGTGTCATAACAATGTTCATGCATCAATGTTACTATTGCGAGCAAATATTTGATTCAAAAGAAGATTTATTCCAGCATGCTGAAATTCATTCAGATTCTGAAAGAAAGAAAGAAAACAAGGATAGACAAAAAAAGTAAGCAAAAATTGATCGTACAAACTAAAAAATAATCTAAAATTTAGAATTAAGCCAGTTTACAATGTTGCATAAAAATTGGTACAGACTAGATTGAACTATCATCAGACAAATCTTGCAACAAAATACTCCAAAAATATAAAGTCATAGACAGTTTATTTTGTATGATTAAAATTGATAAAAAATATCAGATTTTAATTAAACAGGTAAAATTAATTTTAAACCTGAGTTAGAAAAAGAACATAAATTTTTATTCAAAACATCGATAGGAGTTTTGTAAATTACATAAACTCAATAATTAAAAATAAAATTATGACAAATCACATATGAAAAATGTTTTTGGGGGTTAAGGTTGTAGATTTTTAAAAATATTTGTAAATTTTAATTGATTTGGAATATTTTGACCATATTCGGTTTCCGCATCATATTCTTTACGATTTTTTGCTAAAATCAAACTTAGTTCATCTAATTCATTTGAAATCATTTTACCTGAATCTAATTTAGCGAATTGTTTTCGTTGCGCGTCATTCTGGCCACGTGTCTCAAAAACTTTATGATAAAATTTATTTTCAAACACAACGTTATGATCCCTCCTAAGCATTTCAGCCAAATCAAAATGACCTTGTTCATGTTTTAATAAATTATCGTTGGATTCAGATTCTCTAACCCATGACAATAAAGGATGAAATTCCGTGACAGTTTTGATACTATCAATTAAAAAAACTACTTCGTCATTTACTTTATCAGAGTTAACTGTCCACGTAAACCCATATTTTATAGCGCTGTGAGAATCCTCAAATACTGCAGGGTTCAACTCGGCTTTAAAATCAGACCATTTTAAAGAATAATCACTTGTCCAAGCAATAACATGATTTTCACTCATAATTATAACGATTGTTAAGTGAGAATAAAATTATTGGGAATTATTTATTTTCTAAAAATGATAAAAAGAATGAAACACAGGCTCAATTATAAAAATAACATAATTTTTTCAACCCATTTTGATGAATTCATATGACATTTTTTATTTTAACAATTTTTTAAAATTATAATCATTAGAATATTGGAAGCAGGAGGTAACGAGTTAGATCATTTCCGTAACTCCCAAAGAGTCGATGCAAAATGTTCAAATTTGCCTGTTTCCAGAATTCTAAAGTATTAATTTTAGATGTTTTTAGCATATAACATGGATATAAAATTTATAAAATTTTATGTATGTATGGGAATTTCTCTAGCAGCATCAGCTGTTGGGTTAATAATATTATTTGCATAAAAATAGAAAATGCGGCCAAATATGAGAATTATGCAAGAGTGACATTCTGCTTTATTTGAAAATAACTTATAATTGTTTTAAAAAAAATCAATATTTGTAATTATTTTAGAATAGATCAAATATTATTAGGGGCATAAAATAAATTAGAATTAAGAAAATGACTGAATGTCCAACGTGTAAGTTATCCATGGAATCACATTCAACTGAAGAATTAATGGAATGTTGTATGAAGCAAGTAGGAGAAGAATTTGTAGAAGAGCAAAAAGGTACATGTCCTAACTGCAAACATGAAATTAAAGATCATTCGGATAAGGGATTAGCAGAATGTACAATAGAATTTTTAAAATCAGCAAATAATAGTTTGAGATAAGATTAAACAATAGAGAATAATAGGCTACATGTTGAATCAATTAACAAAAAAAATAATTAATGAGTTTTCACCAATGTGGACAAATAAACAAGTATGGGAATTTGAAGAGATTAATGAAAATCTAACTTTTGATATGCTTTATGCAGAACCAGGAAAATATGATGAAAGTTTATGGGAATCAAAATCAACACATTTGGATTCAGATGTCAGGGATGTGGCTGTTAGAACATTTGATAATTTATTGGAAGGTGAAGAATTATGGATAGCAAGTAAGGGTAAAAAACAACTAGATACAAAATTTATCCCATATCTAATGGCAACTATTGTAGACACCATGATTGAGGAAGAGGTTTGCCTTAATCTTAGACAAGATAAGGATTGTTTTGTAATATCAATAGATAGAAATGCAGATGTGATTGATTGCAAAGAATTTTTTGAAGAATTTTACCATTTGGCAACTGGGTTCAATTATGATACAGATACAGGAATTCCAGAGGATCAGACAGAGGCAGAGATGTATTTGACAAGATTACAAGAAGAGTTTGATGAAAAAATGAAAGGCATGCTTGGAGACACATATCTACCAGGAAACAATGATCCAGACACAATCAATGCAGAAGATTAGGTAAAATAT
The DNA here is from genome assembly GCA_028351415.1 of Candidatus Nitrosopumilus sp. Classification (GTDB taxonomy): domain Archaea; phylum Thermoproteota; class Nitrososphaeria; order Nitrososphaerales; family Nitrosopumilaceae; genus Nitrosopumilus. Next base: position 24,184 of record JAOMJV010000003.1, on the reverse strand, counting down.
GAGAAAATAATCAAGTAAACATGTCTGAAAGAAAACCATTTAGAAAATTTCGAAACACTGGACCTACTCTAACTGTAGAACAAAAAATAGAGCAGTTTATTTTAAGAAATTCAAAAAATGGCTATTTTACAAAAGTTTCTACAATCAATTTTAAATTTGAAATTTCAGAAAGCAGAGCATGGGAAGTGGTTGGGGAGTTATTATTTAATGGAAGCATAGAATCAATACATGATCAAAATACAGGAGATATGAAATTATGCGAATGTGAAAAAACATATCAGATAATGGAATTAGAAAGAATTAGAAACAGAGACAGGTTTAGAAATAAGAAAAAATCATCTGTAAAATTAAATAAAAAACCAATTAAAAAAGAAAATAATAAAACACAAAACTCTTAATTCATCATAAGAACAGATACACGTAATGGATGAAGAAAATTTTCCAGTTCAATGCCATCCAATAATCATACCAAAGAAAAAGAAATATGGAGATGTAAAAAAATGAAACAGTGTAAAATGTGCGGTAGTCCCTTAGGTAAAGAACCAACAACTGAAGAATTAGAATCACATTGGAAAAAACATCACAGTTGGCATTGGGAGTCAAATAATGAAAAAACACCAGAAGAGGCATTGTTAAAAAAACAGAGTTAAAAAAATAAAATTATTATCTACATACAAAATAAACTAGTGGTAAAAATTATGATGCAAAGAAATTACTTCATGTATCAGACAATTATTTTTGTAAACTAGAACAAATTATACGATTATCTTTTATATTCGTAAAATTGAATTTAATTAAATGGTTTCAAAAAATATTATTGCAATATTGGTAACGGTAGCAGTAGTTAGTACAATAGGATTGTCACCAGCATTTGCAGATTGGGATAAAACAAAATATCCAAATATTGAAGGAACTATTCCAGTTGGAAATAATGAAGATTACTCAAATCTAACTCAAATTACATTAGTAGATGCAATGACCATCGCTGAAAATAATGTAGCAGATAGCAAAAGCATGTATGCAAAACTTTCTTCAATTAACGGATATCTGGTTTACAAAGTAGTCATGACAAATGATGACCACGAATATAGTAAAGTTCTAGTTGATGCAGGTAGTGGAGACGTACTTTATGTCACAGATGCAAAATCTTTTGATTCCAACAAAAAGAAAAAGCACAGTGACAACAATAGTGATGATAAACATGATAAAAAAATGAGAGATTATTACAAGGACATGACCCCAGAACAAATTGCTGAAAAGAAAAAGCAGTTTAAAGAAATGGGAGAGGCCTGGAAATCATTATCGATTCCAGACAAGGCTGCAATGATTATGCACTTTATGCAAATGAAATTACAATGGGATGTAATGTCTGAAGGAGAAAAGGAACAACAAAAACTTGAAATGAAAGATAAGTGGAAAGGACTTCTAACAGCATCACCTGAAGAAAAGAAACAAAAACTTGAAGATTATGTTAAGTCAATAAAGTAAACTCAGAAATATATTAATTTATTATTTAGTTTTAGCACCTGCGTCTAAATATTTTTGAACTTCTTCAACATCCTTATCACCTCTACCTGAAAGTGTTACAACGATGGATTCAGAAGGTTTTCCCTTTTTTGCAACTTTCATTGCTTCTGATATCGCATGAGAGGATTCTAAAGCAGGAATGATACCCTCAGTTCTAGTTAGAGTTAGAAATGCATCCAACACTTCAGCATCAGTAGCTGAGTGATACTTTACACGCTTGGTATCTTTGTAGTATGCATGTTCAGGTCCAACGCCAGGATAGTCCAATCCAGCTGAAATGCTATGTGTTTCAGTGATTTGACCCTCACCATCTTGAAGTAAATAGGTCATCATTCCGTGAAGCACACCTTTACTTCCTGCGGATAATGTTGCAGAATGTAATTTTGATTTTAGTCCCATACCAGCTGCCTCAACTCCAATAATTTCAGCACTGGTATCAACCAAAGGATAGAACGTGCCAATAGCGTTAGAACCGCCTCCAACACATGCAATTACAACGTCAGGTTCCTTATTGTTAATTTTTTTCATTTGTGATTTAATTTCATTACCAATTACACTTTGAAAATCTCTAACCATTACAGGGTACGGGTGTGGTCCAACTGCAGAACCTAACAAGTAATACGTATTCTCCACATTCGTAATCCAATCTCTGATTGCTTCATTAATTGCGTCTTTTAGTGTCTTGGAACCGGACTTTACAGGATGTACTTTAGAACCTAGCATGTTCATGCGGTAGACATTTTGTTTTTGTCGAATTGTATCCTTGTACCCCATGTACACTTCAGCCTTTAATCCCAATGCAGCACATGCCATTGCAGTTGCAACACCGTGTTGTCCAGCACCAGTTTCTGCAATAATTCTTTTCTTGTTCATTTTTTTTGCTAAAAGTGCCTGACCTAATGTATTGTTAATTTTATGAGCTCCCCCGTGCAATAGATCCTCCCGTTTAAGATAGATTTTAGCACCGCCTAATTTTTCAGATAGATTCTTTGCATAGTATAGTGGAGTAGGTCTTCCAGCATACACTTTTAGGTAATAATCTAATTCCTCTTTAAATTTTCTATCGTCTTTAAATTTTAAATAATTTTCTTCTAATTCCTCAATAGCAGGGACTAAAGTTTCTGGAATATATTGTCCACCAAATTCCCCAAATTTGCCGTTTTTAGGATATTTCATATTGAGTTCACCAATTTTCTTACTTGCTCTTCAATATTATCGCTTTTCATTATACTTGAACCTATCAAAAATGCGTTAGCACCAGACTTTTTGAGGTATTGAATGTCTTCTGAGGTATTAATTCCACTTTCAGATAAGATAAGTCTAGAATCATCATATCCAGATAAGACTGATTCAGTAGTTTTAAGATCAATTTCCAAAGTATCTAAATTTCGATTATTGATTCCAATAATATCAGCTTCAGTTTTTAAGGCATTTTGAAATTCTTCTCTAGTATGAACTTCAAGTAAAATATTCAAACCTTGTTTATGTCCATAACCTATGAAGTCGTCAATGTCTGTAAGGAATTTTTGATCAAAGAGAGATTGAATTACCAGCATGTAATCAGCACCAATTTTTTTTGCAGTGTCAATCTGAATTTTATCAATCATGATATCCTTCATAAGTAATGGTACGTCTACTTCTTGCCTTACTTTGATGAAGTATTCGGGAGAACCGTTAAACAGGTGTGGTTGGGTCAAGATAGACAATGCCTTGGAACCACCAGCAATCATTTGTTTTGCAATAACAGTAGGATCCCCAATTGTTCTAATTTTACCTAATGATGGAGATGAAAATTTTACCTCAGTAAGCAATGTTGCACGTGGATTGGATGTAATGATTTCTTTAAAATCGTGATTAGATTTTTTTAGATTTACGTCAACATCATAAACTCCATCATCAATTGCAATTTGAGAATTATTTACTAATTTTTTTAAAATATTTTCAGCCATTAGTTATCTCCTTTAATTTTTCAATATCTCCAGTATTAGCCACAAATTTCTCCAATAAGTTCATCGCCTTGCCGTCATTAATAGTATTTAGTGCAAGTTCAACTCCTTCCTCAAAACTATTCACAACATTTCCAACCAGTAATCCGCCAGCTGCATTTAATGCAGTGGTTTCAATCATGGATTGGTTAGATGTATTATTCAACACCCCGACAAAAGATTCAATTGCATTTTGTTTAGTTTTGATTTGAATATCTTTTAAGGATGATTTATGCAAACCAAGAAATTCAGGATCAATTGAATTAACAGATGCAACGTTATTTTTTAAAATGCATATGCTATTTGTCGAACTAGTAGAAAATTCATCCATTCCATCATTAGACCTAACAGCCATTATATTCTCTACTCCTTTTCTTTTAAGAATTTGAGGCAGTCTAGTAAGAAACTCATTTGAAAAAACACCGATTAGTTGATTTTTTACATTGGCAGGATTAGATAAGGGTCCAAGTAAATTAAACGCAGTTCGACTTGCCAATTTTTTTCTTGCTAAAGAAACATGTTTCATTGCAGGATGAAATTTTTGTGCAAACATAAAACAAATTCTATGACTTTCCAAGATGTCCGCAATAGCAGAAGGTTCAGCATTTAGATCATAACCAAAATATTCAAAAATATCTGCACTTCCTGAAATTCCAGAGCTTGATCTATTCCCATGTTTTGCTACAATTCCCCCAGCAGCTGCAACTACAAAAGACGCAGTAGTAGAAATATTGAATGTTTGAAGTTTGTCCCCCCCAGTACCACACATGTCAATAATAGTTCCTTGATTTTTAGGCGTAATTTTTAGAGATAATTCTTGCATTTTATCAAGCATTCCAAGTAATTCATCATCAGTCTCACCTTTTTTAGATAAATTAGATAAAATACTCATATTTTGATCATCGTTTGTTTTGCCAGATAATACCTCAGACATGATTTCATCCATCTGATCATAAGTTAGATTAATTTTTTGCTCTAATTTTGAAATATATTCTGAAATCATTTTTCATTAACCTGTCTGATAAAATTACTTAGAATTTTTTTTCCGTCTTCAGTCATGATTGATTCGGGATGAAATTGTACTCCCTGAATCAAAAATTCCTTATGTCTAATTGCCATGATTTCACCATCATCATTTGCAGTAGCTATAACTTCTAAAACATCGGGAATTATTGTTTTGTCTCCAACTAAGCTATGGTATCTAGTAGCTCTGAAAGGATTTTTTACATCTTTGAATAATTCTGAATCAGAATGTTGAACTGGACTTGTTTTTCCATGTCTAACACATCCTGCATTAGTTACCTTACCACCAAATGCAGCAATTATACCCTGATGTCCAAGACATACTCCCAAAATAGGAGTTGTAGGGCCAAGATCTTTAATCACATCGCTACAAATTCCAAAATATTTTTTATCTTCAGGAGTTCCAGGACCAGGAGAAATTATTATTCCATCATAGTTGTTGTCTTTAATTTGCGAAATTGTAATTTTGTCATTTCTAATCACATCAGATTCAACTCCCAACTCACCGAGGTATTGAGCTATGTTGTAAACAAAGGAATCATAATTATCTATAATTAGAAATTTCAATCAGATGCCTCCTTTAATGCTTGAAGCATCGCACCTGCTTTGTGTTCTGTTTCCTTAAATTCATTTTCAGCGACAGAGTCTGAAACAATGCCAGCACCAGATTGGACAAATCCCTTGTTATTTTCAATGAATATGCTTCTAATTGCAATTGCAAAATCACAACACCCGTTGTATGAAAAATAGCCAACGGCACCAGCATATGGACCTCTTTCTTCAGTCTCCAATTCATCAATTATTTGCATTGCTCTAACTTTGGGGGCACCTGAAACAGTTCCAGCAGGGAATACTGCTTGAAACGCATCAAACATGTCATTTTTTGAATCTAAATTGCCCACAACGTGACTAACAATATGTTGAACATGACTAAATCGCTTAATTTGCATTAAAGATTCAGGATGGACTGTACCATATTTACAAACTCTGCCGATATCATTGCGACCCAAATCAACAAGCATCGTATGCTCAGCTAGTTCTTTTTCATCATGTATTAATTCCTCAGATAATGCTTTATTTTTTTCTTCATTGTCTGTAATTTTTCTAGTTCCAGCAATTGGAAAAGTTTCCACTTTGTCATCTGTAATTCTAACTAGCATTTCAGGAGACGCACCAATAATTGTTTTTGAATCTTGTTTTAAGTGATACATGTATGGTGACGGATTTAATTTTCTCAATGTTTTGTATAATGTTAAATTATCACCGCTAGTTTCAAATGCAAATTTGCGAGATAATACTACTTGAAAAATATCGCCGTCATGGATGTATTGTTTTGCTTTGTTCACTATATTTGAAAATTTTTCTTTGTCCATGTTAGGGATAACTTCGCTAGAATGGAATTCATCAAAAGAATCATCACTTACAATAAAGTCATTAAATCTATTTACATCATGATAAAAATAAAATAATTTTTTATCAACATTATCATACAATAAACCATCATCATAAATTCCAAACTCCATTATGGGTTGAGTCAAATCATTTTCCTCAGAAATATTTTCAACTAATCTGATTGAATCATAATTTACAACTCCAACGGCTCCACCAAGATATCTATATTTTTGATCATCTGATTTTCCAAGTAATTTTTTCAATTCAATAAAAGGGTCATCGGTTTTAATTATTGTCGTATTTTTGTTTTCGATAATTTCAACTCTGTCAGAATATCCCTTAAAAATAATCTTAGGATCAAATCCCATTACAGAAGTTTCAGCTAGAACTTCAGGTCCAGATAAAGATTCAAAGAGAAATGAATGAGAATAATTTCGAGATATTTTATTGTAAATTTGAAACTGATTTTCAGATAAATCTAGAGGTATTACTTTTGCTTGAGCATTTCCAAAGGTGTCCACCCATTAACAAAATCTTGACTGTTTAATATTTAAAGATAATTTTTACCCATAATTTAATTACGGTATAGTACGGTACCTTTATACAATAGTTGATCGCTAAAAAATCATGATAAAAGGAAATAGCAGAACAATGATGCAAAATGCAGAAATACGTCATGATGTTCAATCATCTGTTTCCAAGGTAGAGTGTTACATTTGTGGAAAGGGATTGGCAGATGGTTACAGCATAACAGCTAAAACATTGAGTAACACGATTGTTTTATTTTGTGACGTTCATCATTCTATGCAATAGAAAATTTAATTTATGTTAAAATAAAAAAATAATTTAAATTTTTAAAAATCCAGGTTCAGGGGTTTTATTATTAATGATACGCTGTAGTACTATTCGCTCATTTGAACCTCTGAATTTCATTAACGTTTCATTTGTTTCATCCAAGTAAGATTTAATTTGTCTAAGACAAGATTTTAATTCTTTTTTTAATTCAGAGTCAGAACTATTTTCAATTGTAAATAAAATAGATGAAGACAATCCGAGCATGCTTTGTGTACCCTCTAAAAATAACTCATAATCTTTAATGGCGTGTTTATTTAATTTATGAGTATTAAGATCTTTAGAAATAACAATAAAGATTTTCCTGCTGTCAAGTTTTACTAGTGCTTTTCTTATTTTACTTTCATTTGTAAAAATAATATTATTGATAAAACCAATCTGATCTGCCGTATCAATAAATTTTTGTTTTGTATAAGATGATTCGGTTTTGTATCCATATTTTTTCAAGTATCCTAAATTCTCCATTATGTCAAGAGCATCAGAAAATTTACTTCGGGTGTATCTTTTGCGTTTTTCATCTACGCAGTTTTCCCACATATCAGTCATGTAGGCAGTGTCGCCATTCATAGAATCTAAAACTGCAGAAATTGAGATATCCTTCATAATCTGTTTTTAGAATAGCCCTATTTACGGGTAATTAGATAGTTTTAGGTATTTTTCTTTAGAAGTTAACAGTGTTTGACTGACAGAATTAAAGATAATCAGGTAGGATGTATTTCATGGGAACAACCACAACACACATTGATGTGAGTATTTCTCATAACAGAACAGTACGGGTTTTTAATCATGTCTCAAATCAAGCATTGAATCTGTCTTAGATGAATACTAGAGAAACATTAAACCACGTAATCTCTAACATTACTTAGCGTGAACCGTCTGTTTTACTGTCAAAAATGTGAAAGAAATGTCAAGGTAGTGGTTCTCGAAATACTTGACAAAAAAATAGGTATTGAAAAGATAGGTGATGAAACTAAAGTTAGACGTTGGAAACAATATGGAAAAGTGATGGTATTGACACATCAACGCCATTCTGGAATAATGGGACTTTTTAAGAAAAAAATTAACTATGGATTAATTTGTTCCAATTCAAAAATCGAATTCAAAATGATAGTTGATTCAGGTAGTAGTGAACCGTTCATTGAAATGTCACAAGAAGACGAAGATAAATGGGATAAAGAACAAATGGAAAAACAGGATTAACTATGAGAATAATTTCTCATTTCTAATCTTTATTTTATTGCGACAAGTTATCAGATGAAATAATCCCATAAAGTATTATAAAAAGATAGAAAGACAAAACCACTGGGTTATCCAAGGATAACTAATCATTACACGGTAATCATAGCCATCGTGAAATGTATGGAATTATTTGTGTTCTATCAAATACTATTGCATAACATAGAATAAAACTTAATTTTTAAAAATGAATATTTGTTAATTTTTATTATATTTTTAAAAATATTTAAAGTAAATACCACATTAACTAAAACCACTTTTCATTCTATCACTAGTTTTTATTAATTCAATCTTTATGCATTCTAATTCAGAATATTTCAAAGAATTATAGATTTAGTTAGAAATAGCCCACGCCTAGCATTATCTTTTTTGTATGCATATTTTCATCACTCAACACTAGTTAGGTTAGAAAACAACAGGTTCTAAAAATTAATTAATCAAATTTATGGTAAATTCAAAGTATGGATACGCCAACTGAAATTAATTCAGTGTATTGGGACAGGAAGAAAAAGTCATGGGAATACGAAATGGTTCCAGTGGAAGAATATCACGGCGCAATAGATTGCCAATATTGCAACAAACCAATGTCTCACAACATCAAAACAGGCGGGGAATTCAAAGTGGTGTATGTAAAATGCGGATGTTCTCGTACAGACTAGTAATTGCCTGAAATCTATTCATGTTACATATTATTAGAATGAATGAATAAAAATAAAATGGTTCATTGGACGTATGTACCAATTTAATATTAATATTCAAAAATAATTAAAAAATTATGAAAAAACTTGCCGTGTTTGTAATTTTTTCATTTTTAATTATATTATCATTACAGCAAACAGCATTTGCACAAATAGAAGAGAAAGTTGACAGTGACGGTGATTCCGAGTGCTTTTTGCAAAGAGAATGTACAGTCAATGATGAAGAGGACAAAACAGAAGAGAAAGAAGTCAAAGAGAAAGAAGTAAGGAAAAAAATAAGTAAATTAATAAAATTATTGCCTACAGAAAAAAGACTAGAAGAAATCACGTATAGAATAATTTGGGAATATGCAGACAAATATTCCACTCTGGAGGAGGAAGTAGATATTGAAACAGCTACTGCATTGCTCAAAGATATCACTAGGGTTTATGATCCAATAGTAAACAAATACAAAGTTTCAACAATTCAAATTAAAATTATCAAATATGATGACAAGTATGAATTGGAAAGTTATTGGGATGAAGTGTCAAATTCAAGCATAGAAAAAATTTTTAAAAATGCCTACCTATCAGGAACACCAAATGAAGGCATAGATTGTATGTTTAATTATTCTAAAGAGGGCGCGATAACAATATGTAAAACAGATGAATATCTAATACAAAGCATAATTTTTGATAAGTATCAAGAACATTTTATGTATGATAAATTAAGAATAGGTCCAGAAAAACTAGAACTGAATCAAAATGAGATGGCAACAAGAGTAGTTGAAGAAATATTAAAAAATATTGAAAAAAATAAGGATGTAAAAAATAATTATCAATTATATAAAATTCTAAAATTCAATGTGGAAATAAAAGAAAATGATAAAAAAATAACAGAGTCCAGTAACAATTTAGATGAAGAAAAAAAGAAAAACAAAGCCTTAGGCATAGAGAAAAATAAAAAATATGGAATTCAAAACTTTTCGTGTATCAAAGATGAATTTAAATTAATTACAATCTCAGGCCAATTTAATAACAACCAAATTAAAAAAGATAAAATTATCTTAGAAATTTTATTTTTAGACTATGAACAAAACATTATTTTTAAAAACACAGCAAATTTACTTGACATAAGTGAATTTGAAACAAAAAGGTTTCTAGGAAATACAAAAATAGATGAATCATTTTCAACGTGCACAATCAAAGTACTCGATTAAGAAATAGACTTACTAAAAGAATCCAACGCATCCAGGAATTCTTTTTTTGTGGATTTGTGCTTTATGAATTCAACCTGAGAGCATAGCAATAGCCATTTTTCTATGTCATTAAAATTATCTATATTGGATTTTTTAAGTTCAACTATTATTTCAGTAGTTGTTAAATCTAAGTTAATTTGTAATCTGTGAGAATAATAATACCGAATTGCTTGACTGAATTTCTCAAATGCGTATTTAGGAGAATTGCTTGCAAAGAGGTCTCTAGAGGATCCAATCATATTATTTGTATTTTCTAGATAATTAATCGATGTAGGCACAGTTACAAGATTTACTGTTTGTTTAAGAATAGATTTTCTATATAATAAATAACCAAAGATAATCAATCCCAAAACTATAGCGATAGCAATTAAAATTAAAAGTGGGTATTCTGATGGCGGATTAATCTCCAATAAGTTTTGAGGTTTATCCAATATGTCAATTACATGTTGAGTGTTTTCAAATTTGCCACTATCAAATTTAGTATTTGCAAATTGAAAATCATCAAATAAATTATCAGGAATGCTATTTGACAAATCAGGACTTTGTATAACAGAGATATCAAATTCATTTGATAAAATTGAATCATAAACATTTGTTGTCTGTTCAGTTAATTTACGAATCATTTCCTCATTCATTACTTTTGAATCAGGTTTCACATAGTTGGGTAGAAACTCTCTAAGATCTGTTGAAGAAGCACCGGAACTTGCAGCTGCTGCACGTACTGCATCATATTTTGTAGGGGAAAAAGCATAGTTGGGAATGGATTCTAAATTATTCAAATCATATCCACGTTCAAATAAAAAATATTCTAAATTAGAATTAAGGTTAAAATCACGCGTAACTCCATTTTGTTGATAATTTTGTTGTCGTACAGGATCTATGAGGGCTTCTGCAAGTTCAACATATCCATCAGAGTATCGATCAAGATATTTTATCATGTGATGAAAATTATCCTTGTCAGTCTGTTTTTGTTTAATTAAAAGTTCATTAAGTAATTGGCCTTCTTTAGAGTCAATAGTTATTTCATGATCACCTATCATGTATTGACTACCAGTAATGTAATCTTCTGCAACATACTCTAAAATTTTATTTTCAGTAGAAATAATATCATTGATTTGCTCCCCCATTACGGAATCAGATTCAACATTAATTTCAGAAGATACAATTGGAATTTGACCTTCAATTAACCAATCAATTTCTATATCGGTAGAATCACTAAAAACAGGATTTATAAAAACAATAGACGTTAAAATTAAAATAAAAAACCAATAAGATGCCAATATTCAATTTTTTTAAAATAATAACAGTAAAATAAAAGTTGGTACAATCATCGAATATACCACAGAATATTAATTCAAAAAATTTAAAAAAATATCAGTTGACATCAAATAATACAAATCAAAATTTTTCAATTTCAGATGCAAGCATTCAGGAATTAACGGAAATTTCAACAAAGTATTCAAAAATAATTTTGAGCGTAATGGAAGAAGCACAGAAAAATATTGTAGGTCAAGAAGAAGTAATCAAGAAAATCATAATTTCCATAATTTCAGACGGCCACGTATTACTTGAAAGTGTTCCAGGATTGGCTAAAACACTAATGATAAAAACAATGGCAGACATATTTAGCGTAAATAATGTGCGAATTCAATTTACACCAGATTTACTTCCGGCAGATATTCTGGGTACAAAAATTTACAAAAACAATACAGGCACATTTGAAATACAAAAAGGGCCAATTTTTCATAATTTTGTATTGGCAGATGAGATTAATCGCGCACCTCCAAAAGTTCAATCAGCATTATTAGAATCAATGCAAGAAAAGCAGGTTAGTATTCATGGAGAAACTTTTCAATTAGATAAACCATTCCTAGTGCTTGCAACACAAAATCCAATTGAAAATGAAGGTACATACAAACTTCCCGAAGCGCAGGTAGATAGATTTGCAGTAAAAATTTTAATAAATTATCCCACGATAGATCAGGAAATTAAAATTATGGAAAGGAACACATCCAACATACAAATCAAAATAAATCCAATAGTAAAACTAAATGAAATAACTGAAATGCAAGAATTCAATGAGAAAATTTATGTAGACAATATAATTTTAAAATACGTTGCAAAAATTATAGATGCGACAAGAAATCCAAAAAAATACGAATTAGACTTAGAGAACATAATTGAATATGGCGCATCTCCAAGAGCATCAATTTGGCTAATAAAAACAGCGAAAGCAAATGCAATGATAAATGGAAGGGGGTATGTAATTCCAGAAGACGTCAAAGAAGTTGCTCATGATGTTTTACGTCACAGATTAATTCTAACATTTGAAGCTGAAGCAGATGAAATTAATTCGGATACAGTAATTGATAGAATTCTTGAAAAAATCACATCACCATAAAAATGAGTAAAATTTCAGAACTGCTAAGAAAGATAAAAAATCTAAGCATACCAACAAAAGATTCAGTTGAGTCAATAGAATCAGGCTCGTATAATTCAAAATTTAGAGGAGGAGGAATAGAATTTTCAGAAGTTAGAGAGTACGTACCGGGAGATGATGTCAAAAGAATTGATTGGAGTGTATCAGCTAGGCATAACAGCCTATTTGTTAAAGAATTTGTAGAGGAAAAGGAGCTTAATGTCTACATCATATTAGATTTATCCGCAAGTAATGATTTTGGATTTATAAAATCAAAACGGGACATAAGTTTTGAAGTTGCAGCGTCCTTGATGTTTTTAGCATTAAGAAATAATGATAAAATAGGACTAGGTATATTTACAGATGACCTAGAAAAATTCAGTCCATCTAAAAAAGGAAAAAAACAAGTGATAAGAATACTCAAACAATTGATAGAACATGAACCAAAAAGTAAAAAAACAGATATTATGAAATCACTATCGACATTAAATAATAAATTAAAAAGAAAGAGCACAATATACATCATTTCAGATTTTATTTCAGATTCATATGAAAAACCATTAAAAATTTTAAAATTGCATCATAAAGTTATTCTAATTAACATTTCAGACATACGAGAAAAAGAAATGCCGGAAATAGGATACGCATATCTGGAAGATGCTGAAACAGGTGAACAAGTACTAGTCAATACATCAAACAAGCAATTTCAAAAACAATATGCTGAGCACGTTAGTGAAAAAATAAAATATAGCAAAAAAGATATGAACAGAATTGGAATAGATATGATTGATATCAATAATGAAGAGTCATTTGATATTACAATTAACAAGTATTTCAGAAATAAAGGAAAGATGAGGAACTAATGGAGTTTGGATTCATTAATGCATTATTTCTTTTTTTATTTATTCCACTTTTAATTTTCATATACTATAGATATAATTCAAATAAAAAAGAATCAATTTTAAAATTTAGTTCGTTAAAAATAATTAAAAAAACGAATGTAAAGAAAAATACAATTAGAAAACACCTTCCGTTTCTACTAGGAATAATTATTCTTTCTTTGGCAATAATGGCACTGGCAAATCCCCAAATAGTGACTATAGGAGTGCAAAAAGGCATCAATTTAGGAATAGTTTTAGATGGATCCGAGAGCATGGCTGCCTCAGATTACAAACCAACACGCCTTGAGGCTGCAAAAAATGCAGTGAATTCGTTAGTGGAAAAAACTAGTGAAAAAAATAATGTGGGGGTTGTTTTATTTGAAACGGGAGCAAGTACAATATCATACCTTACACCAGTAAAGGAAAAAACACTAAATTCAGTTTCATTGATTCAGCAAGGCAACGGAGCAACAGCAATCGGTGATGGACTATCATTAGGGGTAGACATGGTATCATCTATACCAGATAGCAAAAGAGTAATCATTCTGCTAAGTGATGGGATACAAAATTCAGGATTAGTCTCAATAGAACAATCCATACAGTATGCAATTATGAGCAATGTACAAGTTCATACAATAGGAATTGGTTCTGAAAAACCAGTTTACATTAGAGATGACATCTACGGTGAACCACAATATGCAGAATTAGATGAAAATACACTAAAAAATATTTCAAAGAGTACTGGAGGCAGTTATTTCAAATCATTAGATGAGCAGACACTAAATAAAATAGTGTTAGAATTAAGTTCCAATATAGAATATGAAACGGAATTATCAACAATTAGTGATTGGTTCATTGGTTCAGCAATCGGCTTTCTTGTATTAGATATCTACATAATTTATGGAAAATATAGAATTATTGCATAAGAAAAATAATTAATAGCAAAATTAACAATACGCGATCTATCAATAGTAAAAAAATTAAACCAATATGTAATTTTTTTTTAAATGTAATTTTTAAGAAAAAGATAATTCCAATAGGATCATCGAGTCAGAGACATCTTACGGTGTTAGCTGGAAGAGCCCAAAGCTCACATAAACTAGTTAATACAATTACAGAGTCTCCATAACGAGGGAGGCTGACTTTTTTATTAAAAATGTGGATTTAAGACCAGGATATCAAAAATTAATTAATGAAATTTTTAATAATCAGGATATGCCTTTGGATAAAATTCAGGATGTTGAAAAATACATTCAAACCCATAAATCTTTAATTTTACACATCAAAGGCAATCCCGTAGCTTGTGTTGTAGAAGAAATATCTGAAAATAAATCAAAATATAGTTTATTAGAAAAAAAATCAGAAATAAAAGCAAGTCTAAGCGGATTTCTAAACAAACATGAAGAAATAGGTTTACTGATGGGATTTAAATTAAGAATGCAAGTTAGTAATCAGATTTTTGAATATACCTCATATCCAACTGATGAATTTATTGACACAGTAATTTTTAATGAAAAAATTTTTCTGATAGATGAACAAATGAATCAAATTATTTCTTTTAAAATTTTAACAGATCAATTTGTAAAAACTAAATCAGAACTGGATAAATTCAAAAAAGTATTAGGCAAATAGAACAATTAGAAACTAAATGTTTGAAAGAATTTTCTTTTTCTTTTCTTGAAACTCTTTTGCTGTAATTATCCCAGAATCTTTTAATTTTGCTAATTTTTCTAATATTTCTAAATTTTCTTTTTTAGATACCTGCAATTTCTTTCCAGCATTAACAGTTTTTTGAATTTTTGATTTTGCAGTCTTCTTTAATGTTGAACTTAAATTATGATGTTTAATGCTAATTTTCTCACCTATTCGGTATCCTTTTCTTTTAGCTTGTTCAATAATTTTTTGAGTTTTCTGTTTTGTCAAGTCATCCACAGATGTATGTTTTTTTGCCATTTTACTAATTTCCTGTGTTTTTTTACGAGCTAATTGTGTATGATATTTTAAATCCTCAATAATTTCATTTTTACTTTTTTGCTGAAATCTTCGGGCATACTCTTGAATTAGTATTATTGGGAATGGGGAATATTCCACATCAGAATAATATTCAATAATAGTATGATCAGGTAATTTTTTCAAATATTCTTTAAACGAGGATTCAGATTTTAGTGCCATATGTTAAATCAGTTTGGTTATGATAAAAAGATTATACCAAAAGTAATCAGGTGAAACTGTAGATGGCTTTACTCAGTCCAAATAGATTGGGTCTTTAACCATTTAATTAAATCAGTATACAGACTACTTTTTTGCATATTCAAAACACCAATTTCAAGATTGGTTGTAGATTTTACTGTTTTTGAATAATTTTCATATACGGCAAAAATAACTTTGTCTAAAAACATTTCATTATTCATTTCTTTTTTAGCCAATTCTTCAGATTCAGTCATAGCAAAACTGGCAAACAATACACCATCAACCCAATAGGCATTTGCTGCTTCTAATGAAGACATCATACCAATAAGATCATCAAGGCTGAGTTTGATCATATCTCGAACATAAATTTTATCATATGGTTTATGTTCAAATTCTGTCATGAAAATTGCTATTTTTTGATACTAAAGAACATTGTGGAATAGTAGAATATTGTTTCCAATATTTTGTTAAAGTAGATAAAAAAATAATAAAATTAATTATTTATTTCTAATATCTTCAAAAAATTTTGCAATCATTTTAATACCTTGAACCATTTTTGGTGCATTGTTTTTTACAAATTCAGTTCTTTCAGAATGAGTTTTAGGTATTTGTTTTTTATAACTCTGATAAACTTTTGCACCGTCATAATCCACATATGCAATTCTTGCACTAAAATCAGTTCGTTCTAAAACTAAACTATCACCTCCAACTATTGCAGTGTGATAGGGATGAACCATTAATGACTCAGATAATTTTTGAGATGTGTTGATTTTTACTTTTTGTAAATCTGTTGCAAATGCATTAAAATCTGCCAGCAGATAAAATGTAGCCTCGGGTTTTGTTACTTTAACCCCCTCAATTTCTAATAATGAATTATAGACATACTCGCCCATTATGCGATGTATGTTACGGGTAATTTCAAAATACTCATCCATGTCTTTACTAATTTCAAACCCCTCAACAGCAGCATGTTGAATTGGAGTGGATACTGCGGTGTATTCAGTTGCAAGTATTTTTTTAAATTGAGATTTAAGGTCAGATGCATGTTGTGGAAAAACAACATAGCCTAATCGATATCCACCAGCAGCATGTGATTTGGATAATCCATTTGTTACAAAAGTTCCCTCAGGGTAAATTTTTCCCATGCTAACGAATTTTGAAAAATTAAAAGTGGTTTGTGCATAAATCTCATCAGAAATAACTACAATATTTTGTTCTCGACAGATGTCTGCGATTTCCTCTAATTCCAATCTATCATATAATAATCCAGTAGGGTTATTGGGGTTATTTAGAATCAGAATTTTTTGCCTGTCTTGAAGTCTTAGTGATAATTTTTGTAAATCAGTCGGAGATATTTTTTTATTTGCTCTTGTAGGTAGCATGTGGTAATTTTTTTGCAAGAATCTAATTTGTGGCAAGTATCCCAGCCATGCAGGAGTTGGCAAAATTACTGTGCCGTGCAATATTTCTAAAAGATTAAATATTAATTCTTTAGTTCCGGGACCGACATAGATTCTTTCAGGAGCTACATCCAGTTCAAAATAATGTTTGTTGTATTTAGATATGGCACTTCGTAATTCTGGAATACCAGGTACTGCAGCATATGCACCCTTATCCGCATTTTTAATTAATGCATTTTGAATTAATTGAGGTACGGGGAATGGAGATTGACCAAAAGCAAATCCGTAGAAACCAAAACTGCATTCAGGTTGGTCACAGCTAGAATGAAATTCTTGTAAAAATGTGTTTAATTTAAGATTCTCAGGCATTTCAATGTCTTCAACTTGCTGATCAACTATGAATTTCAATAATCATTTTTTTCCTAGCTTCATTTAGCCATTAAACGTGAATCAGAAAATATCAAAGGGGTAGATTTTCTAAACCAAAATTCAATATTTTTTAAAGATATTATACAATAAGTTCGTGCTACACGATAAATTACGTAATACTAGTTACAAATGATAACTAGGTCGTTTTAGAGTATTATTTTCTTTCAAAACCAATTCTTTTCGCTCTAGAAAAGTTAATTGTTTTACGTTATTCAATGACTCAATTTTCTTTTGAAAGTCCATAATTTTTTGTTGTTCATTAGACATACAGTAAATCATGCGTAATCATTGATTAACCCCACGACAATTAAATTACTTAAATATTAAATTTAAAAGAAATAATTGGACAAATGTTAAAAATAAATAAATTATATTTTTATTCTATAATTTCATACTATAATTAGATAGGAGTCAATTAATTCCAAACATTGCGCAGTAAGTTGTAAAACTAGTGTGGTGCTTAGTTACCTGTCGGTAACCATGTGGTTTTGACTTTCTATCACATTATTCATTAAATAGGCACAAAATAAATCAAAAAAATTATTTATTTAATTTATTTATTTCATCCAAAATATCAGGATTTTCTAAAGAGGATAAATCACCCAACTCAGTTCCCATTAATTTTGCTTTTAGCAATCTACGTATAATTTTACCTGTTCGTGTTTTCGGTAGATCAGATAATTGAAAAATATGTTTAGGTTTTGCAATTTTTCCAATTTTGTTAGAAACATGTTCCGTGATTTCAGATTCTAAATCAATGTCAGCGTTATCATCAGGTACAAAAAATACAACAATTGCCTCTCCTGTTAATTCATCAGGAATAGAAATTGAAGCCGCATCGGAGATTTTGTTATGTGAAATTACGGCATGTTCAATTTCAGCAGTACTCATTCTGTGACCAGATACATTAATCACATCATCAGATCTACCCTGCATGTACCACAGATTGTCTTCATCTGCAAATACATAATCACCATGAAACCATATGTTTTCAAATCTAGACCAGTATGTTTTGACATATCTGTCATCGTCATTCAATAATCCTCTAGTCATTGCAGGCCATGGTGATTTTATCACCAAATATCCATTTGTTCCACGTACAGAATTACCCTCGTCATCAACAATGTCCAAATCCATTCCAGGTACTGGAATGCCGACAGTAGATGGTTTTAATTTCATTCCAGGAAATACAGATAACATTGCACCGCCAATTTCTGTCCCTCCGGATAAATTTACTATAGGTATTTTTTTATTTCCTACTTTTTCAAACAGCCACCACCAAGAATCTTCATCCAACGGCTCACCAGTTGTTGGAATATTTCTTAATGTATCTAGTGTGTATCTATCAAGCGGCTGAACATTATTTTTCTTGAATAGTCTTACGGCAGTGGGTGAGATTCCAAATATTGTTGCATTGTATTTTGACAGGATTTCCCATATTCTATCCATAGTGGGATAGTCAAGTGCACCATCATAGATTACGGCACTTGCCCCCATGATCAATAAACCATAGACATTCCAAACTAATCCCGTAATCCAACCAATGTCTGCAGGCCAGAACAGTACATCATTTTGATGAATGTCTACCAAATATGATGCCTGATGACCTGCAAAGACAGAAAAGCCACCATGTGTGTGAATAACCCCTTTAGGTTTTCCAGTAGTTCCAGAGGTATACAAGATGAATAGAGGATCCTCAGAATCCATAATTTCAGTATCACAAGAATCCATTTGATCAAATACCAGTGCATCATAAAATTGAATTTTTTCTGATTTCTCATATTGATCAATTCCTTTGTATGAAACCACAATTATTTTTTCGATATCAGTATTTTCAGTTGCAGTTTCAACAGTTGTTTTTTGCGACACAGGTTTTCCTTTTCTATGAAACCCATCAGAAGTTAACAGTATTTTTGCATGACAATCTTGTAATCTTATTTGTAATGATTCTGAGCTGTATCCTGAAAAAATAATTGTTTGAATTGCACCAATTTTAGCTGCTGCAAGTATGGATACAATTGCTTCCTCTATCATAGGTAAATAAATTGCAATTACATCTCCTTTTTTTACCCCTAATGATTTTAATCCATTTGCAAGTTTTGAAACTTTTGAATTTAATTCAATGTATGATAATTTTGTTTCAATACCATCTTCAGATATAAAATTATATGCAATTTTTTCTGGAGATGTTTTTGTAAATTTTTCTACAGATGATTTGTAAAGATTAGTTTTACCGTTAACAAACCATTTGGACCAAGCAATTCCATTTGAAGTATCTAATGTTTTTGTGTAGGGTTTATCCCATATTATCCCAATATCCTTATCTACTGATTCCCAAAACCATTCTAAATTATTTTTTGATTTTATACATAATTGATCTAATGATGATATGTCATGTTTTTGCATAAATTTGTAAATGTTTGAATTTTGAAATTGTTCGTCATTTGGAATAAATTCAAAATCAGACAAGTTTCAATTTTTTCCAATACTCTGTATCGTAAAAAGATTTTTTAATTTATGAGAAATGATTTCAAGGCATCTTGCACGTGTTAATCATGCATTATCATCATTTTCTGCAATTCCAAATTTTAGTAATTCTATAGACGTGCTGTATTAGATATTTGGAGGATTTCCTAGGCACAAAATTATTTGAAATATTTGCAAGGTTGACAAAATACATAATATCATTTTTTTAATTTCTAACATGGCAGAATTATCTAAAGATTCATCAAATCATGATCTTTTTGTTACTGAATTTCCTAAAGGATCGTATGATATTGATAAATATTTGCAAGGTCGCGTACATTTTGCATTAATGGATCAAATAAAACTAATGGACAAATTAGGAAAGAACCAAGAACAGATTGAAGAAGAAATAATGAAAATGGTTCAGGATATTGTGAGTAATTTTGATCCTAAAAAAGAATCAGAAAGTTCTTGATTCCATTTTTGCAGATTCCATCATGACAATTTTATGACATTTACAATAACAATTTGTATGTCGTAAATCATTGTCAACCCGATATTTGCATTCTTTAGTGTGTTCAACCATCAATATAGCCACTCATCAATATAGTGTCAAATTTAATTATTTATAAAATGAAGTATTGTAAAAAAAAATAAGTATGTCGGGCAGTATTAAATTAAATTCGCAATAATAAAATAATTTACGGTCATACTTTGACACAAATGATTTTTATTCCTTTAGAAATACTGTTCTTTGTTGGCTTGATGAGTACTACTTACTTGTCAAGTTGACATCGTATTATTATTTAGTTTTTAATTATTTTCAAGAAATAAAAATAATTTAAAAGTAGAAAAGAAGCATACAATCAATCATTAAAGTTAATCCAAAGATAAGCAGAATTAGCCAAAATTATTCAATTATTCTTCAGATATTAACCAGGATGAGCCTATTGCATCTTCCCAGGTTGCAGAGTTATCGTTATCATTCATAGATAGAGTAAAGCAAATTTGCATTTAAAACATATGAACGATTGATCAGTAGTGTGGTATTATGAATAATTTAGTAGTGATTTTTTTATATTGATTTTCAACCATCAGGGATAATTGATCACAATTGTGTTTTATTTATCTTCATTAATTTTTTTGCCAGTATTTGCAGTTCTTTCAAAATAATATTGCTGTTTTTTTAAATCATTTTCAGAAATAATTCTAGATTTTCTTAGTGGTACTAATTTTGAAATTTCTTCATGTGTTTTAATATCTATAAAATCTTCAGCGTACGTAATTTGTAAAAGGGTTGCCTTGTCTTCGATGATGATTTTTGTGTATTCATATCCAGTGCTCTGTTTCATTCCAGTCATAAACAATCCAATTTTTTTGTCACTTTTTGAGATTTGTGGATCCTCATAACAGCAAATAGCATATTCATCATTATCTTTTTCTATAATTGTTAGTCGAGTGAATTTTTCACTCCAATTTTCAATTTCTTTAGCAACATTTATCGCTGTTTTTTTATCTTCAAAAACTACTAGTAAAACAAGTTTATTTTGTTCACGAGCCCATGAAATATTAAAAAAATCCCTGTACCAGTCAATTTCAGACGACATGACTTGAATGAAAAAAATATCAAATTAATGCTTTCTATTTCATAAAAGTGAACAAGCCCAGGGCAGAATCCCGTTTGGTTTCCTTTAGAGTGATGAAACTCAGGGGGTAATGGTGAACTTGCTCCTAATGATAATGCTAGGGGATTATGGTAATTAAGTATAATTTTTTTTGTGTAATAATTACAAACAATGATAAAATTCTTACAATTAAAAATATAATTCTTGCAAAGTTTTATCTGAATTGCGTTGTTTGATCTAAGGTGAAAATAATGATTATAAAATTGAGTATTCTTTTTTTGATTCAATTAGATCCAACAGCAAAGTTTTTGGGAATGGATTAAACAAAGATTGATCAGTAATACTTTCCAAATCATATCGCAATGCCCAAGAATACAACAATGTAGAAATCTCAGACTGTGAAATTAAATCATTATCAAATCCATCAATTAAAGAAAAGTAATGTGATTGTTCTGATGAAGATAATTTAGAGCGGATGGGAGTAAAAATATAATTGAATGTGTCTATAATTGAACTTTTTTCAGGTATGGATGATAAAATTGAATAAGCAATGTTCTTGTATTCATCAGCAATTATTTTAAAACCATTATTACTTTTTAAAATTGAACCAAGTTTAGCAGTTAGTTCTTCATCATGGCATAAAAATAGTAACATGTTTTTTGAATGAAATTGAGTTAATTTTTTAATGTCTTTAAATTCTAATGACTCTCTAAGGTGAGCTAAAACAAATATTCTTGTTAGAAATGTTTCCCTTATAGAAATATTATTCAATCTCTTTTCATCTTCTTTTACAAGATTAGGAAATTCTTTCAATACACCTTCAGAAAACATCCCAGATGTCTTACCGTAACCTACATCCGTGCCTAGTTTGTGATACAATCTAACATCTGTAATTCCACAGGTAGGGGAATCCCGTTTAAAGATAAATCCATCAAGGACAGAATTATCTGTGACAAATTTTTTAGTAAAATCATGCATGTCTTCGGTTAGATTTTTTTTGGAAGATGGCTGGTAGAGATTCTTTTCACCACCAATGGTAACTAACCTAATTGGTTTTCTCGGAGAACCAAGACCAATTCCGACTTCAGGGCAGACAGTAATAAAATCCACATACTCTTTCATATTTCTAACAAAATTATTATTAATTCTACTTCCGTCATATCTGCACATGTCAAACTCTAAGCATTTGCTAACTCCGATAGCAGGTCTGGCAAAATTTGACATGCTCTATTTTAAAGAACATTGAATATAACTAGAAATAAAAAATTATGATAGTGCTAAGATAAATTAAAAAAAGAAAAAATAATAAACAATTTTTATCTAGAATCATTTAATTGTCATTAGTTTGCTCCTGGATGCAAATAAAATTGAACCGATAATTGCAAGAATCATCATATCCATAGTGCCAAATTCAGGATCATGGATTGCATAATTCAATTACATAAGAAAGGAAAGATTACGAAATAACTAATTTTAATATCTATTTTTTGCAGATTCAGATTTTTTTCTAGATATGCTATTTCGCGGATGTGTTCTCAACATGTACCCACAACAAGGACACCAAAGTCCCTCCCATTTGATGAATATTTCACATGTCTGACATCGTTTTTGATTATCGGAATACCTGCCCCTTCCATTAGTTTGTGCCTTATGAGAAAGGCAAATTTCCTTACAAGCCATGACATGCATCACACATACCACGAGCATGAGTTTGTATATCCACCACATTTTTACAGCAATTGCAAATTGAAGTAATACTCAAACGGCATGTCGTACACAAATCAAGTTCCCGTACCTCACAACCACAAATTCGACAAAGTTTGTTATTCATTTTAGCAGAAAAATAAAAAAAGCCTATTTGTTAGATAGGACAGATAGGATAGGCATTGCATCCCATTCGTACATAGAATATTCTAAAATTCCAGAACAAATTTTATCATATTTTTTGAAAAAACTATCAGCATCATTTTTTGTAGCCTCAAAAACAGCCATCCCGGTAAGATTGTCACTAAATGGTCCTGACCACATAATGTTACCGGTACTTTGCCAGTCATCCACAATACCTTGTATTTGAGGACCTATTCTTTCAATATCTTGAGGGTTTGTATTTTCTTTAAACACAGTGATGATAACCCAAGGTTTTGTCTCTATAGCGCTCATGAAGTTATTACTTTTTTTATCTTTTTAAAAGTAGAGAAGAATCTAGGATCATATTATATTTTTTTGAAACAAGTTTTTAAAATTTAAATTAAATTTATTTTAAAAAATTTAAAATCTTTTTGTGAATGACTTTAGTGGAAAAATCTGAAAGAGTGAATAAGATAGTTTCCATGCCAAATAATTTTGCGGCGTCTAAATTTTCCTGCTTGTCATCAATAAATAAAATATTCTTTGAAGGAATTTTGCTACATACATGTTGATATATCTCGGCATGAGGTTTTGACATCTTTAAAGAATTTGAATAAAATAAATAATCAAAGTCATCTAACAAAGAGTGCGGAATACATGTAGAAGTATCGGGTGTTAAATTAGATAAAATACCAATATGATTTTCATCAGTCTTTAATGATTTAGCAAAATTTAGAAAATCATAGTTTATGCTAGACATTTTTAAAAATGTTTTACTGATTATTTTATGATCAATTTTACTATCATGTTCAAGAACCAGATTCCAAAATTCTTTTTCGTTAATTTTGGATTCAAAAAGACTGCAAAGATTAGCATTGAATTTAGATTCTATTTTTTCAAATGGCATTTGTAATTGTTTAGATATTTCTTGAAATAGCCACTCATCTTTCCAATTAATCAAAACGCCCCCGATAT
>JAOMJV010000029.1 GCA_028351415.1 Candidatus Nitrosopumilus sp. | reverse complement strand
AACTGTTCGAGTTGAATATAGTCCTAATAGACCTGATTATTCTACTGATTTTGGAATTGCACTTGGATTGCAAGGGTTGCTTGGAATCAAAATAGGTGCAATGAAACTTAAAATAAAAAAATCTAACCAATACAAAATTAATGCAACTCCTTCCGTTTCAAAAATTCGCCCATATGTGACTGGAATAGTTGCAAAAAATGGAAAAATTAACGATGATGTTCTTGAGCAGCTTATACAAATGCAGGAAGATCTTCATATGGGGATTGGAAGGAAAAGGAAGAAATCTTCCATCGGTATTCATGATTTGAATAAAATTTCTTTTCCTCTACTCTATACCACAACAACTAGAAATCATAAATTTATCCCATTAAATTCTGAAAAGGAACTTTCAATTTCTGAAATTATCCGTGATACTCAAACAGGTAAGGATTATGGTGATCTTATTGGACAATCTAATCAGGTACCTGTAATTGTAGACTCAAATAAAAAAACAGTTTCTTTCCCCCCAATTATTAATTCCGCAATAACTACCGTTACCACAAAAACTAAAAATCTCTTTGTTGAAGTAACTGGAATCAATAAAGATGATGCTGAAGATATGCTTTCAGTTGTTGCGACTATTTTACAAAGTGCTGGATTTACCTTAGAACATATTCAAATTTCTGGAGCAAAAAATTCTTCACCTAAACTTCAAGAAAAGAAAATGATTGTTAGCTCTTCTTTGATTAATCAAACTCTTGGCCTAAATCTTAACACTTCCAAAATTATTTCTTCATTAAAAAAATCTAGACTAGATGCAGTCTCTAGAGGAAAAAATATTGTCTGCACAATACCTGCTTATAGATTTGATATCTTTGGTCCGATGGATTTAGTCGAAGAAGTTGCCTTAGGTTACGGAATTCAAAATTTTGAGCCTACTATATCTCCATCTCAAACTATTGGTCAAACTAACCCTGTTTCTCTTCAGTTGAAATCTTTAGATCAAACCATGATTGGATTGGGATTTCTTGAAGCGTTGAATTCTAGTTTGAGTAGCAAGCGTGTCTTATATGAAATGACTAATAGAGATTCTAAAAAAATTATTTCTGTACTTGATTCAAAAAGCCAAGAACATACCATTCTACGTGATTCTATATTTCCTGGCTTGATTGAAAATCTTTCAAGAAACATACACGAATCTTATCCTCAAAAAATATTTGAAACTGGAAGTATTTTCAATTTAGATAATCCGATATCTGAAAAAACTAATCTTGCTGTTGTCAGTGCACATAAAGATGCAAATTTTACTGAAATTAAATCTGTGTTACAAACTGCATTAAAAATTGGATTTGGAATTCAAATTGAAACTAAAACTGCACTTAATCCTAGTTTTAAAAATGGACATTGTGCTAATGTTATTTTTAATAAAAATATCATTGGAATTATCGGTGAAATTGATTCTAAAATTGTTGATAATTATAAAATTCGTGTACCTGTAGTTGGATTTGAAATTTCACTTTCTGATTCTATTCTTAATTCAATTTAGATACTAATTAAGAAATTAATTTTATTAGTTATTTTCATATTTTCAATGTTTTTTAGTAGGATGTCTAATATGATAAAACGCCCAAGAGCAGCCACGCAAACGGAATAGGATGACGCTGATCGTAATCGATACCAATGATTTCTAATTCACCCAGGTGTGGTACATTATGGGCAACCCCGGTTTCAGAACGTAATGAGGCGTATGGCTATGTCCAATGAAATTTTGCGAGTCAGAACCGGGGAACATTTAATCAATTCAAAAACCATTAAACGTTAGTCATAAGCAAAATATTCTAATGGTAAACTATTGGTTAGCAAAACAAGAACCTAGTGGGCCCAGAGGATATAATTTTGAACAACTAAAAAAAGATAAGACAACCGTTTGGGACGGTGTTCATAATAATTTAGCACTAAAACATATGAGAGAAATGAAACCCAGTGATTTGATTTTGTTTTACCATACTGGTAAAGAAAGACAAGCAGTAGGAATAATGCAAATTACTTCAAAACCTTATCCAAATCCAAAAGAGGACGTTGAGCGTTTTATTGTAGTCGATGTAAAATATAAAAAAACTCTAAAACGACCTGTAACATTAACTGAAATAAAAAATAATAAAAAATTTAAGGACTGGGACCTTGTTAGAATTTCAAGATTGTCTGTAATGCCTGTACCTAAATCTATTTGGGATGAAATTTTAAAAATTTCTCAAGACTAGTTGTAATCGGTTTATTGATATAGTAGAATTATCTTATTATTGTATGGCAACAGCTTATGTTTTAATAAACTGTGAACTAGGTTCTGAGGAAGCTATTATTCAGCAACTAAAGGGCTTAGACGGTGTTAAGGAAGTTCATGGAACTTTTGGTGCATACGATATTTTGGCCAAGATCGAATCTGATACAGTTGAAAAACTACGAGAAACAATTACGTGGAAAATTAGAAAAATTGAAAAAATTCGCTCTACTTTGACCCTTATGGGTATCGAAGGTCAAACATAGATTCTTTTTTTTAATTATGCTTTTACATTTTATTTTTGTTGTAAAAGAAGAAGATCTCGAGAAAAAAAAAAGTGAATTTGAATATGTCAAAAAAATGGCTCAATTTTATAAAGTATGGATTAATGAAAATTTTGGAATAGATTATGAAATTAAATGTGATGAATTAATTACAAAACCTAGAAGTATTTTTCAGAAACTTGACACGCATACCCTTGTACGTGATCATGAACAACGAGGAAAAGACACTTATCATTTTTACTTAACTCATTTTAAACCTCTGTGGACTGATTGTACCTGTGAAGGATATCATGCCGAAAATTTTGGAATGATCTTTTGGCAATCCCCTAAAGAATCCCCTGACATTTTATTTTTAGCAGAAAAAAATTGTACCACTGTTTCACATGAAATTATTCATGAAATGTTGAGACTTAAAGGTAATAGAAAATACATTCATGAAGTTCATGATGTTTGGACAAAACATTTCTATGATCAATTAGAGTTTCAACAATACGGTGAGAACTTTCAAAATACTGAAGGTAAACCTATGTTTTTAACTATGGATATTAGCAAATTCAAAAATTAATTTTTTGTAAAATATTAGCACTTTGTAACTGAATAAATATTATTTTCAAAGTTTGCTATTTTAAAATCTAATTTATTTTCAGGATCGTTGTCCCTTGATTTACTTAATGCTGTAAGATCCTCTAGCGCTTCTTTTCTAAAACCTACTGATGAGCCATACACTGCATCTGTTAGCATTGTTCCGTGATCTCCTTTTTTGATATCATCTACCATTTCATAAAATCTGTCTGTTTCTTTTTTATTAACTGGATTTCCTGTTGCTTTGTTATGTGCTAATGAAATATACATTCCATTATTTTTTACTGCAACGAGAACTTTATGATCTTTACCTGTTGCACCTGGTATGGTCTCATTTACTAATACTTCACATTTATGATACATACTTGAAACATATGCAAAAAATCTATATTGTGCATATTTGCCTGCACCATCTTCTTCACAATCTACGAAGACTTTGTGCAATAAATGTAACGCATCATCATTCATACTTTGTAACCTGTCGTCAATTCTACCTCTTTCAAGTAATTCTGATTTACATTCTTTAGCAATTAGAACTAAAATAAAATCTGGTAAATTATAATTTTTAAGAGCTGCAACAAATGAACCTGCTTGTGACATTCCAAATTTTGGAAACCCCTTATTGACCATTATTGTAGTACCTCTTTAGATAATTTTGAATTTATTGACAACGCATTATTAAGCTGGAGTTAGCTTATAATTGTTGAGCATTAATCTGCACATTTTGATATTTTTTTCCATTTTTAAATTGTAAATATTAAATTCAGGGAGAATTTTCTATATATCATGGAAATTGCTACTAGTCCTGAACTTGTTTCTAATGTTTATCTAAAATTAAAAGAAAATATTGTAAAATTTAGAAATGTTGTGGGACGACCTCTTACACTTACTGAAAAGATTCTATCTGGACATTTTAATGAAATTAACGAACAAAATTTTGCAGGTGGAAAAGATTATGTTTTTCTTAAACCTGACCGAGTTGCTTTACAGGATGTTACTGGACAAATGGTGA
This sequence comes from Candidatus Nitrosopumilus sp., assembly GCA_028351415.1. Lineage (GTDB taxonomy): Archaea > Thermoproteota > Nitrososphaeria > Nitrososphaerales > Nitrosopumilaceae > Nitrosopumilus. Next base: position 3,322 of record JAOMJV010000029.1, on the reverse strand, counting down.
TGCTTCAATTCATGCAAGCTGAATTAAAACAAACATCCCTACCAACCACAGTTCATTGTGATCATTTGATCCGTGCAGAAGTTCAAGGTGATGTTGACATGAAAGTTTCATTAAATGAAAATAGTGAAGTCTTTAAATTTTTACAATCTGCATGTGCAAAATATGGATGTGGATTTTGGAAACCTGGTGCTGGAATTATACATCAAGTAGTTTTAGAAAACTATGCATTTCCTGGTGGATTAATGATTGGAACTGATTCACATACTCCTAACGCTGGCGGTCTTGGAATGATAGCAATAGGTGTTGGAGGTTTAGACGCTGCAGAAACTATGGCCGGATTACCTTGGGAATTACTTTATCCAAAAAGAGTTGGCATAAAATTAACTGGTAAACTTGATGGTTGGACTGCACCTAAAGATATTATTTTAAAAGTTGCTGAAGAACTAACTGTTTCTGGTGGTACAAATGCTATTGTTGAATATTTTGGTCCTGGTACTGAATCTATTAGTTGTACTGGTAAAGCTACCATCACAAACATGGGTGCAGAAATTGGAGCAACTTGTTCTATATTTCCTTATGATGAAAGAATGGAAACTTATCTAAAATATACTGACAGAAAAGAAATTGCAGAACTTGCAAATCAAAATAAAGAACTACTAGTTGCAGATCCTGAAGTTGAATCTAATCCTGAAAAATTCTTTGATAAAGTAATTGAAATTAATTTATCCACTTTGGAGCCCCATATTGCGGGACCTCATACTCCTGACTTGGCAAGATCTATCTCTAACCTTGCTAATGATGTTTCTTCTAATGATTATGTAGATCCAATATCTGTTGCATTGATTGGAAGTTGTACTAATTCTTCCTATGAAGATATGTCCAGGGCAGCTAGTTTAGCTGAACAAGCAAAATCTAAAGGAGTTAAATCTAAAATCCCACTACTTGTAACTCCTGGTTCTGAGCAAATTAGAGGTACCATTGAACGAGATGGACAAATGGATTCTCTAAAAGATATTGGAGCAACTGTTTTGGCAAATGCTTGTGGTCCATGTATTGGTCAGTGGAATAGACCTGAATTAGAAAAAAATGAAAAAAATTCTATTATAACTACATTCAACAGAAATTTTCCTGGACGAAATGACGGACAAAGAACAACTTTGAATTTTATTGGTAGTCCTGAAATGATTATTGCACTAGCCTTGGGCGGCAGATTATCTTTTAATCCTATCAAAGATTATCTTACTGCATCTGATGGAAGTAAATTTAAACTAGAGCCTCCAAAAATTGCACCTGAAGTTCCTAAGGATGGATTTATGATACCTGATGGTATTTTTGTTGAACCGCCTGCTGATTCAAATAATGTTGAAGTAATTATTGATCCTAATAGTAAACGTCTACAACGTTTAGAGCCATTCAACAAATGGAATGGTGATGACTATCTTGAACTTCCAATAATGGTTAAGGCAAAAGGAAAGTGTACTACTGATCATATCTCTCCTGCTGGCGCATGGCTATCTCTTAGAGGCCATTTGGATAATCTTAGTGATAACATGTTGTTAGGTGCTGTTAATGCTTTTAATGATGAAGTCGGAAATGGAAAAAATATTTTAAATAATTTGATTGAACCTTTTTCAAAAATTGCTAGACAGTATAAACAACAAAAAATGAACTGGGTAATTATTGGAGATAATAATTATGGTGAAGGAAGTAGCAGAGAACATGCTGCTATGACGCCTCGTTATTTGGGATGTGTTGCAGTTATAACAAAAAGTTTAGCAAGAATTCATGAAACAAATTTGAAAAAGCAGGGTGTCTTAGCATTGACTTTTAATGAACCAAATGATTATGAAAAAATTTGTGAAGATGATAAAATCAGTTTAATTGATTTAGATAATTTAAAACCCGAAAAACAAGTTACTTGTATTATTACTCATAATGATGGAAATAAAGAAGAAATTCTACTAAATCATTCTTATAATAAATTACAAATTGAATGGTTCAGACAGGGTTCTGCATTAAACGTTCTAAGCAACAAAAAATAATTTCTAAGTGGGCCCGATCGGATTTGAACCGACGATCGATGGTTTTGGAGACCATCGCCCTACCAGGCTAGGCTACGAACCCACAAGAATCGAAACAATTTGCTTGAATTTTAACTTATTTTTAACCAAGATTTATTTGCAATAATCACTAATCTCGTATTGTAGTGTAATATGGCCAAACCAATTTTCTTTCTATTAGGAGCGATTCCAGTAATTGCTGCAATATTACTTGCACTTCCACTCGTAACAAAAAATGAAATTCCTATATCTGCAGCAAATTCTTTTGATAAAATTGAAATTGAATACACTAAACATCAATTAAAAAAAATATCTAATGGAATTGCTGAGAGAACTGGTTCACAAAAAACTGAAATTCTTTTAATAAAAAATGATGGAGAAATAAAATATACTATAACTGAAAAAGGATATCCTCAACCTGAGATTGAATCAAAAATAGATGAAAAAACATTGAATAAAATTAAAGCTCTGATAAAAGAAACAGGTTTTATTGCAATAGATCCTAATTCTTTTTCAGTTTTAGATGATGTAAAAGATTACCAAAAATCTTCAGTTAAAATTACTCTTAACGGACGTGTTAATCAAATTCATTGGCCAGAATCCAATGCGACATCTGATTTTATCCCGCCCATAATTACCATGGTAGAATCTGAATTAGATAAAATAATGTCTGAAATTAGTGAATAGGTACAAATAGCCTTGAGGAAAAATTAGAGTATGTTACCGATGTCTGGTGAGCGAATTGATGCTAAAGGAATAATTTCTGAAAAATTAGATTCTCTTGATACGATACGCGGTTCAAGTAGATTGAAGCGTGGGTTTGCTCAAATGCAAAAAAATGGTGTTGTAATGGATGTCACAAATGTTGAACAAGCACTAATCGCACAAGAAGCTGGTGCAGTTTCTGTTATGGTTTTAGATAAACTTCCATCTGAAGTTAGAAAAGCTGGTGGAGTCGCACGTACTGCAAGTATAAAGATTATTGAAGAAATTATGGATTCTGTTACCATTCCTGTAATGGCTAAATGTAGAATTGGACATGTCAGTGAAGCATTGGTATTGCAAGAAACTGATGTTGACATGATTGATGAATCTGAAGTTTTGACTCCTGCAGATGAGTTACGTCATATTTGGAAATGGGATCTTACAACACCTGTTGTTAATGGTGCACGGTCTTTGGCTGAAGCTTTGAGACGAATTGAGGAAGGTGCATCAATGATAAGAACAAAGGGTGAACCTGGAACTGGAAATGTTGCAGAAGC
>JAOMJV010000028.1 GCA_028351415.1 Candidatus Nitrosopumilus sp. | reverse complement strand
ATTTAATTGTTGTAGGTCCAGTTTGATCTGCTCCAAATGTAAATTTCTCAAAATCTCCACCAACTTCTGCATTTCCAGAAACACGATGAATTTCCTCATTGTTTTGAATGATTACAAATGTATAATCAGAAAGTCTCAGAGGTCCATCAGTATAACTATCTCGAATAGTAAAAACAAAATTTGTCGGAACTCCAGATTCAATATCCTCAGGATCCCATGCAAGATTTAGTTTGAATTCTTCACTTGCAGTATAGGCAATTAATGGAAATTTAGCGTCTTCACTTGCAGATAATTTAAACACAATTTTATCCGGTAATGGTTGGTCTAACTCTCTCATTTCATTTTTTAAATATCTAAGATGATCTAGGAGTAAAACAAAATGAACAGTACGCTTGTCGTCATAGGTATAGTCATCAACGGTCACTGAAGATTTGAATAGTTTGATATCATTTACAGAGCCAATATAGCTAGGATACAAAAATTCAAGAAAACCCTTTGGAAAATGCGTCTCTACATGCACAACAGATACGTGACTCATTTTACTTTCGTTCCAATCAAATGGCATCTCAAATGTTACTGATTTAGCCTCAGAATCATAGGAGAAATTAGATACTGAATCAAAGTAGGATTTTGTACTAAACTCTACGTCCTCATTGTTTTGATCTTTTTGTGAATGTGATACTGAATCAACGATGGTTAAATCAGCAATGTACACGCCAGAATCTTCTATGATATTTGTTGGCTCATCAATTGTTCGTACCTCAATTTCAAAAGTGTACAATCCACCTGAATTAAACAAAGGACCTGTAATTTCTACAGGATCAGAATCAGTTCCATACCAAGCTCCAAGTAAAGAATCTTGTTCGCCATAAATTATAATTTCTTTATCATCAGTTGGCGTAACCACAATTGGCAAAATTCCATCTTCAGCAAAAAAGTAATTTCTTAAAATCATTTCATTGTTTTTAAATATTCCAATTAGAAATGTGACATTCTTGGCAGTTTCATCAGTTTCAGTATCTGTTGCGGTAATTGTAATTTGTTCTTGATCATTTTCAAAATACATCGGCATTTCTACTGAAACAGAGATTTGTTTTTCTTGAATGTTAATTGAAGAAATTGTATCTATTCCCAAACCATGTCCATAAACACTGCTTGCTGGAAAAAGTAAACAAAATATTATTGATAAAATTAAAAGTTTCTTTAAAGACAATATCATTCTCAATATACGGGCCTATTTGACTGTCAGTAATTCCTTAGTTTTCTCAATTAAGACTTCAATTGTATCTGCTTCTAAGAGGGGTTGAAGCTCATTTGGAACTTTTGCACCAAGTGCCGCAAGTGAATAAATGTAATCAATGGTAGGGGTGTCACTAGTGAGATAGTATTGCTCTAAAACATGATCAAGTGCATGGGAATCCACAGTTTGGGGGTTAGATGGATCACTTGTTAATGCCTGATGGATAATTTTTTTCTTCCACAATTCAATTAATCCCTTCCATTGTATCAAAGAAACATTTTCATCAATTTCGGGAATCATCTCTACTTCAGCCTGTATGTACATTTTTTCTTGAGTTCCAATTTCCTCATGAATTTTTGAAACTTCGTGGTGACCTTCAACTGAAAATGGATCATAGTTTGTAGGCTGAGAAATAACAGGTGGAATGATTTTTTTTATTTTAAATGAATTTCTGCCCATGGTTTCAATATGTAGTTGTAATCCATCAAGTTCAACGTCCTGACATTTACTAATTTTAGCAATGGTTCCCACCATGTTTGGTGAATTCCATCCATTTACAGAATTATGCTCATCAATCAAACAAACACCAAATTGGCCATCACCAAGCATACAATCATCAACTAGCTGTTTGTAACGAGGCTCAAAGACACGAAGTGGAAGTTCTTGTCTTGGAAATAAAACTAGGTCCAAAGGAAAAATTGGAATAATTTTTGTTTCTGCCATAGAATAATCCTTTAATCTTTCTAAATATATGGAATACGGAAATTAAAATCCATTTTCGTTTAGTATCAAACCCAATAAAGCGGCACGAGTATGTTTTCCATATTCTGCCTGTTGAAAATATTTAGCATTTTTTGTTTTATCAACATCAGTAGAAATCTCATCAATTCTAGGTAGCGGATGTAAAATAATTGAATCGTCCTTCATTTTTTTTAGCATATCTAGCCCCACAACATAGCTGCCTTTTACTTTAAGATATTCCTCTTCGTCAGGAAATCGTTCTTTTTGAATTCTTGTTACATAGAGAACATCAAGTTCATCAATATGATCTTCAAGTTCTGTTGATTCAGTAAAATCTAAATTCTTTTTGATTTCATAAGTAGAATCGGATCTTATTCGTAATGATTCAGGGGAAATTAGACGAACGTCAACATCATAGTTACCTAATCCATGTAACAAGGAGTAAACGGTTCGTCCATATTTTAGATCACCGACAATGCCTATCTTTAGCCCATCAATCTGTTTCTTTTCTTTTTTTATTGTAAACAAATCCTGAATTGCTTGTGTGGGATGTTCTTCTGTACCACTGCCTGCGTTAATTACAGGTTTATCTGAAATTTCAGATGCAAATCTGCTTGAGCCATCCAAAGTATGTCTTAAAACAAGAATGTCTGAATAGATGGACATCATTTTTACAGTATCAGCGAGACTCTCACCTTTTTGAGTTGATGATGATGAAATATTTGAAATGCCTAAAGAATTACCACCGATAGAAGCAATTGCAGAGTCAAAGCTAAGGCGGGTTCTAGTGCTAGGCTCATAAAACAAATACCCCAAAGTTTTCCCTTTACAAATCTCCTGTCTTTGAGAGGAACTTAATTGCATGATCTTATCTGTGGATGTAAAGATTTTTTCTAACTGTTCTTTAGTATAATCCTTAATTGAAATAATATCTTTTTGATAGAACTCGTTCATTCTTTCAATAATATATACAGGTGACTATACAAAGTATTCTGATGGAACAGTCTGAACTTATGGTTCGACGAATCAAAGAAGGAACCGTAATTGATCATATTGATGAAGGCAAGGGTCTGCAAGTACTTGATGCATTAAGAATTGATGGTCATGACGGAAGTTTAATCACCATAGCTTTGAATGTGCCAAGCGGTAAATCAAAGAAAAAAGATATCATTAAAGTTGAAAATAAATTTCTAAAAGATGATGATACAAACAAAATTGCAGTGATATCTCCAAAGGCAACTATCAACATTATCAAAAATTATAAACTGATTGAAAAACGACGAGTTGCACTTCCAAATGAAATAGACAGAATATTTCGATGCTCCAATCCAGATTGCATTACAAACAGTACAGAACGTATTGACTCTGTAATGGATCTAATCGATAAAGAAGGAATGATACTCAAGTGCAGATATTGTGCAAGAGTATTAGATGTAAACGAAATAAAATACAATTAAGTAGTAAAATTAAAAATTTGAAAAGTTTGTAGTAAGGACTATTGTCCTAAGATGATAAACATCATAACTATACCGTAGATTGCGATTGATTCAACCATACCTACGAAGATGAATACCTTTGATTGTAATGCTGGGTTTTCACTGATTACTGCAAGACCTGCTGCACCGACTTGACCTAAGCCAATACCTGCACCAAATGCTGCAAGACCGAATGCTAAACCTGCACCCAGAATTTTGAATGAATCACCACTAGATGCACCATCTTCTTGAGCAAATGCAATTCCAGTTGAACCTGTAATTGTAATTGCTGCTGCAGCCAAAAGTAATAAGACTATAGTTTTCATTGTAATCTCGACTCAAACAAATCCATATTTAAATCATGATAAGAATTTAAGAACTAAATTAAATTTTATCTAATGTTTTCTTTTTAAAAGATTGTAAATCATTTTGGATAGATTTTACAAAATCATCATGACTTGCGTCTAGATCTTTTTTGGAGTTTTCAATTAATTTTTTTATTTCTTCTTTTGCCATTATTTCCTACTTTCCATCTTAGCTTTGACTTTTTTTAACTTTGCGAATTCCTCTCTCTCTCTTTCTTCAAGAGTAGATAGAATAAATCTAATTTTTTGCTTATATTGAGGAATAATTACGTTTTCTAACGCATTTAGTAGTTTTTGTGTCTTTTCTAGTGCTTTTGCAAGACTAAAAATAGAATTCTCATATTCTGCTGCTTTACAAATTTTAGGCATTAATTCTTTGATTTGTTTTGATGCCCTATCAATTGAAGAATTTGTATCAGCAAATCCGTAAGGCATTGATTTTGTATCTTTTTCAGTAACTGAAAGTGCAGGAATTTTAACATCGACTACTCTTCGTACATGGATGTCAACTTCCATTACAGGAGGAGTAGATTCAGCAACAGAATCAACAGTATTGGTTCCTAATGCCAAGTATGCCTCATTAACTGAACTGTAAATATCTTGTAAAGGATCCCAAATTCCACCTCTTGCTTTTGAAGCTTCTTCAATCATTTCTTCAATATTTTTTAGCAAAACTTTACGTTTATCATCCAAAATTCCTTGTACCATTGTAGCAACTTGACTTGATTTTTTGTACTTGAAAAGTTCAATCTTTGTAGCAGCTACATTTTGTCCAAATGACATTTCTGTTATTCTCCCTGATAGTATTTGTCTACAAACTTGTCTTTGATTTTGGTAATTTCATTCTTTGGTAGTTTTGATACAATCTTCCATAAGATAGCAAGTGTTTCTTCAATTGTTCTGTTTTCATCAGTTGCTTGAGTAAGGAATTCTTTTTCAAAGACATCTCCAACATCCATGTATTTCAAATCAATTTCAGTTAATCCTGCTTTACCTACAATACCTGCTAATGCTCTTACTTCTTGTGCTCTAGAATATGCATCATAAACTTGGTTGGCAACTTCAGCATGATCATCTCTTGTACTTCCTTCACCAATTCCATCTTTCATCAGTCTACTAAGACTCATCAAAATATTGATTGGCGGATAAACACCTTGTCTGAATAAATCTCTACCAACTACTATTTGTCCCTCAGTAATGTAACCAGTAAGGTCAGGGATTGGGTGAGTGATATCATCAGATGGCATTGATAGAATTGGAATTTGTGTAACACTTCCTTTTCTTCCATTAAGTTTTCCTGCTCTTTCATAGATTGTTGAAAGATCAGTGTAAAGATAACCAGGATATCCTTTTCTTCCAGGGACTTCTTCTCTTGCTGCACTAATTTCTCTTAATGCTTCAGCATAGTTTGTCATATCAGTAAGAATAACTAAAACGTGCATTCCTAAGTCAAATGCCAAATATTCAGCGACAGTTAATGCTACACGTGGAGTGATAATTCTTTCAATTGCAGGATCATCTGCAGTATTCAAAAATAGAACACTTCTTTTTAGTGCACCAGATTCTTCTAGACTTTTTCTGAAATATTCTGCTTCACTGTATTGCACACCAATTGCTGCAAAGACCACAGCAAAATCATCATTGGTACCAACTACTGATGCTTGTCTTGCAATTTGTGCTGCTAAAAGATTGTGAGACATACCAGAGCCTGAAAAGATTGGAAGTTTTTGTCCTCTTACAAGAGTGACCAATCCATCGATTACAGATACACCAGTTTGAATGAAATCTTTTGGATATTCACGTTGTTCTGGATTCATTGGTTCACCGTTAATATCAATAAATTTATCAGCAATTGGATCAGGTAGTCCATCTTTTGGTCTTCCTAATCCATCAAATACTCTACCAAGTACATCTTTAGATACTGGCATTTCCATAACTTTACCTACAAATTTAGCGCTTGTTCCAGAAATAGACAATCCAGTAGTTCCTTCAAAGACCTGAACAATTGCTTTACCATTACCTACTTCGAGAACTTTACCTAATCTTCTTTCACCCTCAATAGTTTCAATTTCTACAAGTTCATCAAATGCTGCATTATCAACGTCATCAACAACAACTAGAGGTCCTTTAATTTCAGCAATGTTGCTGTATTGAATTCCGCCTTTCTCGGTCAATTTGTTACCTTCACTCCTGAAATATTTTTAAATTGTTCTTTCATATCGGTTTCTAATTTATCGAGTTTAGGCATTTCATCATCTTTGATATCCATTCTTGCTTTTAATATTGATGGAACAACAGGTAATTCGCGGATTGCAGATAGTTGTGTACCTTCTTTAAGTGATTGTTGACCTAGTTTGTAGAAATCTACAATTAGTTTCAATAATTTGAATTGTTTCTCTGCACTACAGTATGTGTCAACATCATCAAATGAGTTTTGTTGAAGTAGGCCAATCTTTACCATTCTTGCAATTTCTAAGATAAGTTTTTCTTCATCAGGTAATGCATCAGGACCTAAGAGTTTTACAATTTCTTTTAGAGTATCTTCTCTTTGTAGAATTCCATAAGCTTCGTTTCTAATAGCAAACCAATCTTCACTAATATTTTCACTCCACCATTTTGCAATATCAGCAAGATAACCAGAATAGCTGTTCATCCAATTGATTGATGGGTAGTGTCTAGAGTATGCAAGTTTTGCATCTAATGCCCAGAAAGTTTTGATAAATCTCATCGTGTGTGTTGTTACAGGTTCTGTAAAGTCACCGCCTGATGGAGATACAGCGCCAATCAAAGTAACTGAACCGTCACGGTCTGGACTTCCAGATGCTCTAACACGGCCTGCTCTTTCATAAAATTCTGCTAATCTTGATGCAAGATATGATGGATAACCTTCTTCTGCAGGCATCTCTTCTAATCTACCACTCATCTCTCTAAGTGCTTCAGCCCATCTACTTGTAGAATCTGCTACAAGAACAACGTCTTTACCCATATCTCTATAATATTCTGCAATTGTTACTCCAGTGTAGATACTTGCCTCTCTTGCTGCCACTGGCATGTTACTTGTATTTGCAACCAGTACAGTTCTATCCATAAGTGGTTTTCCACTTCGTGGATCTTTAAGATGTGGAAATTCAACTAATACTTCAGTCATTTCATTTCCTCTTTCACCACAACCAATGTAAACAACAACTTGTGAATCAGCCCATTTTGCAATTTGGTGCAGTGTTACAGTTTTTCCAGTTCCAAAAGCACCAGGAATTGAACCAGTTCCACCTTTAGCAATTGGGAAGAATGTATCAATTACACGTTGACCAGTTATTAGAGGAACTGTAGCATCATATCTCTTAAGATATGGACGTGGTTTTCGTACAGGCCATTTATGATACATTTTAAGTGGAACATTTTGTCCATCTTTCTCAGCTGTTGCTAATTCAGTTTCTAAATTATAATCTCCTTCTGAAACAATATTGGAAATTTTTCCACCTGGATGATTTGGTGGAACCATAATAGAGTGTTCGATAAGATCAGTTTCTTGAACAGTTCCAATTACATTACCTGGTAAAACGTCATCTCCATTACTTGCAACAGGAACAAAGTGATAGGTCTTAACCATATCAACTGGAGTAGTTGTAATACCTTTACCAATAAAAGAACCAGATGCTTTTGATAATTCTCTTAGAGGTCTTTGAATTCCATCATAAAGTTGTCCAATAATTCCGGGACCTAATAATACACTGAGTGGGTTTCCAGTTCCAACTACAGGCTCACCTGGTTTTAATCCACTTGTTGACTCATAAACTTGAATAAATGCTACATCTCCAGTTAATCGAGTAACTTCCCCTACTAATTTTGAATCGCCTACTGTGACGGTTTCATACATTTTTGCATCAGCCATTCCGTCAGCTCTAACTGCCGGACCGCTTACCCATACAATTCTACCTTGTGCTGTCATCTTACTCATTTACTCCGAATTTTGAAGCAATCTCTTTCCTAATTAAAGGCTTCAACCGATCGATCTTTGCGTCAATTGTATTGTCAAATTTCATAGATCCGACTTTTGATTCAAGTTTAACACCACCAATACAATCAATATTTTCAGAAGATAATTCAGAACCTGGGAAACGTGACAGAGCTGATTGAACAGTATCTCTATCCTTAGAATTTGTGAATACTTTAACTTCAGTGGTTCCCAAAATTTGTGTTGATTCTTCTAAAAGGGAATTGATAAGATTTGCATAATCGCTGTTACGATCAGAATTTGTAATTTGTTCTAATGCTGTTGCAAATACTCGATTAACTGATGATTCTAATGCTAAAAGTTGTTTATTTCTGGCTTCAATATCAGAACCACCAACGATTTGTTTTTCAATTTTATCTGCCTCTTTTTTACCATCTGCAATGATTTTATCATATTCTGCTTCCAATTTAGAGACAGAATCATCAAGTTTTTGGTGTGAATTGCTCAATTCACCGCTAATATCAGATAAGATGGACTTTTCAGTTTGATTA
>JAOMJV010000026.1 GCA_028351415.1 Candidatus Nitrosopumilus sp. | reverse complement strand
AACACAAAAAATAAAATATTACTGATTCATAGTCACGGCATAAATAATAATTCCCAACGCAGTTATCATTCCAAGTATGAGAGATTTTGACACCACGCTATTTACTTAAATTTAAAATAATTAAGTGTGATCAAAAATAAAAGTTCTGATTTGTTAAAATTAGACACTAGGAATAATATCAAAAAGAAGTAAAATACTAGCAAAATATTCATTTTAGTTGTACAATAAAATGGATAATGCAAAAATTGCTATGATTGGTGGATTTAGTGTGGTCGTAGTATTATCAGCAATCTTAGTGCTAATCGGATAATTTTACAAATTTGATACTTTCAGTACATTTGTTAACTAGAGATAACGGGGATAATTATGACAAAGTCATTAGGGGATTATAATATTGAAAAGTCTTCATCATCAGATGTAAACAATATCAGTTGGTCACAAAAAAATCAAAATGATGACAATAAACCAAGAAAAAAGAAAATTGTAAAGGAAGGTCAAATGCCTTCAGGAATCAATATTATTTATAAAAAAGATGATGATGAAGAAAAAACAATTGTTAAGAAAGTGTTCGTAATAGAGGATGAACAAAAATCTGAAAAAGCTAAAGAAGAAGTAGGTAGAAGATTTGAAAATACATCTGCGATACTAGGTACAGTTAAAGAAAGAGCCTACAAGAGACCTGCAAGATAAAATAACAGTAAAAATATAAAACAATTCATGTATTTTTACAACAGTAATTTTGTTTAGTAAACTATGCAGAAGCTATACGGCCTTTAGAATCAAGCAAACTACCGCAAACTTGACATTCCCAATTTAGATTAGAATTTTCCTCAGTTGTACTCTTGGTAGCATTGCAAACTTTACAACGGATTGACATCACTTAGATAAATGCAATCTTCATAGTATAAACCCAAGTAATAGAAAATCAAAAAATATCCAAGTAGTGTGTCTTGATATGATTTGATTTAGGACTATTTTTAGAATAAACAGTTTTTATTTAATGTAAAATTTAAGATAATTAGGTTACAAAATGTCTAGAATTAAAGAAAAATTTGATGAATTAAAAAGAAAAAATGAAAAAGCGCTGATATCATACATCATGCTAGGATTTCCAAATGAAAAAGCTACAATTTCAACAGTAAGAGGTTTGGTAAAAGGAGGAACAGATATCATTGAATTGGGATTTCCATTTTCAGATCCTCTAGCAGATGGACCAGTTATTCAAAATGCCAGTACAGTCTCACTTGAAAAAGGAACCAACATATCTAAATTTTTTAACATTGTAAAAAAAATTAGAAAAGAAACACAGATTCCATTAGTATTGATGACATATACAAATATCATATATCACAGAGGGTATGAAAAATTTATTTCGGATGCAAAAAAAGCAGGTATAGACGGGTTTATTCTTCCAGACATGTCAATTGGAGAGTCAAAAGAATATCTTCAAGCTGCAAAAAATAATATGGATACAATATTTTTGATATCGCCAAATACAAGTACATCTAGAATAGAAAAAATATCTAAAATGTCAACAGGGTTTTTGTATCTTGTTGCAGTGTTTGGAACAACAGGGATAAAAACAGAGATCAAAAATTATACGTTGAAAGCAATTAAAAATGTTAAAAAACAGACAAAAGGAAAAATTCCAATAGGGATAGGGTTTGGAGTATCCACACCAGATGATGTAAAAAAATACATCCATGCAGGAGCTGACGCTGTAATCGTAGGAAGTGCATACTTAAAATTAATTGAAAAAACAAAGCCGGCACAATTAGAATCAAAAATTACATCATTTACAAAAAGTCTAAAAAAAGAAACATGTCAATAGTAATTATCATACTCAAAATAGACAAAACATACAAAAACTAGATGTTTAATTCATTAATGTGCAGACTAAATTTATTTTTGTTACAGGCGGTGTAATGTCCGGCCTTGGAAAAGGAGTCACATCATCATCAATTGCAAAACTGCTACAATTATCAGATCAAAAAGTATCGTGTATCAAAATAGACCCATATCTAAATTATGATGCCGGAACCATGAATCCAATTGCCCATGGGGAAGTCTTCGTCACAGAAGATGGCGGGGAATGTGATATGGATATTGGGAATTATGAGAGATTTCTTAATCAAGATATTCTAAAAAGTCACAACATTACAACAGCCCAAGTATACTCATCAGTAATAGATGCTGAACGAAAAGGAGAGTATCTTGGAGCATGCGTACAGATAATCCCTCATGTTACAGATGAAATAAAAAATAGAATCAGAAAAGTGGCTAAAGATGAAGAATTAGATTTCTTAATAGTAGAGTGTGGAGGAACCGTAGGAGATATCGAATCACTTCCATTTTTGGAAGCATTAAGGGAGATGAAGGTAGAGGAAGGCCCGCAAGGAGTCATTTTTGTACATGTTACATTAGCACCTTCGCTAGACGTGGTAGGAGAACAAAAGACTAAACCAACACAACATAGCGTTCAAGAATTAAGAAGAATAGGAATTCAAGCAGACTTTTTAGCAGTTAGGTGTTCAAAGCCATTGGAAGAAAAAACTAAGAAAAAAATTGCGATGTTTACCAATGTGACAACAAAAGATGTACTATCTTGTCATGATGCTAAATCAATTTTTGCAGTTCCTCAAATGTTGTATGATCAAGGAATAATGGATTCAATATTTACAAAATTTGGAAAAGTTGGAATGGTAAATGCGTCAGCTAATTGGGATAAATGGAATAAAATTGCAGAAACCATGGTCAATCATGAAGATCAAAAAATAAAAATTGCAATGGTTGGAAAATACGTTACACTTGCAGATAGTTATGTTAGTGTAAATCATGCATTAAAACATGCAGGAGCAGAAATTGGAAAATCCATAGACATTGATTGGATAGATTCAGAATTAATAACAAACTATGATGAATTATCAAACTATGACGGAATTTTAATTCCAGGAGGATTTGGAACGAGAGGTTCAGAAGGAATTATTAAAACGGCAAATTATGCAAGAGAGAAAAACATACCATATCTTGGAATATGTTTTGGATTTCAATTAGCAGCAATTGCATTTGGAAGAAGTGTTTTAAATTTAGAAGATGCAAATTCCACAGAAATTAAATCAGATACAAAAAATCCCATCGTAGATTTACTTCCAGAACAAAAAGACATTTCAGATATGGGAGGCTCCCTCAGATTAGGTGCAAATGAAGTAATAATTCAATCACAAACAAATGCTGAAAAGATATACAATTCAACAAAAATCAACAAGCGTCACAGACACAGGTATGAAATAAACAAAGAGTATATTCCAGAATTTGAAAAAAATGGATTAATATTTTCAGCTAATAGTGACGATGGAAAAAGAATGGAAATATTAGAAATTCCGTCACATAAATTCTACATAGGCGTACAATTTCATCCAGAATTCAACAGTAGGCCAGGATTTCCAGAACAAGTATTTTCAGCATTCATTAACGCATCTTCAGAAAAATAATTTTAGATATATAGAATTTTAGAGGTTATTCAATTTTAGAAATTTTGTAAATTTTTTGTCTAGCATCACGAATAGAAACTTTCTTTTTTACATATCCTTTTTTCAATAAATGACTTAAGGCTAAACGAACAGTTCTATCAGGAAGTAGTGTTTTATTTGCTAAATCTTTTTGAGTCAATTCCCCCTCATACTCCAAAGTTTTCAATAATAATTTGGAGCTAGGAGGCATGCTGAGTAAATCTTCAGCAAGGTGAACTTTTTTTGCCAATGCAGAAATTCCCGTAGTATCTTTTTTAAGACGAATAATTTTTGCAGGTGGAATAAACTTTGAACATTCAACAGTTTTTTTAACCTTATACCTATCCAATCCATCCAAAATAACCTCACAATGTAATCTTGCAGAAATATCATCAATTTCAATAAAGCTAGAATTAGAAACAATAATCGGCCGTCTAGTAACATCAAGAGAATTTACAGAAATAATTTCAAAGACTGCAGAATCTTGAAATAATACAGGCCCACCAACAGACATGGAATATGCAGAAGAGCCAATAGGAGTAGATATAATTATTCCATCGCTATTATCGTGCCAAACTTCATCTCCATTAACGCGTAACGTGTGTTCCATTAACATTGCACTTTTTGACGCAAAAACAGCTACGTCATTTAAAATAGGATAGACATTTTTTCCATCAATCTTAACACCTAGTCTAGGAACTTCCTCAACAGTAAAATTTTGTTTTTTTAATACATTAACAAAAGAAGAAAATTCTCGAAGTTCAATTTGAGCCAAGAATCCACTTGCTTCACCTTCATTGATACCCAATACAGGGGAAGTGGAATCAAAAGTTCTGTGGAAATAATTTCTGACACCTTTATCTCCACCTAGAACAATTATGCAGTCAGCATGTTTGTTTTTAGATTTTGTAATGTTAAATGACTCAATATCAGAATCATCCAATATTTTTTTAATAGTTTTTGAAGCAGTGTCATGTGTTGTAGAACCATAAATTCCTATTTGCATTAAGATCTAATTTCCAAACGGGGAATAAAAGAATGTACTAAATCGTATCAATTTTGTTAATTATGCATACATTGTAGGCACGATTAATTACAAAATTCTTATGTAAATCAAAATACATGAATGTAATATGGCAAATCCCACATGGTTAAGATCTATTTTTCACATAATTAGATCTTATACAAAAGGCATTTCTTCAAGAAGAGACTACCTGGGCTATGATGATTAATCGACATGAATTTTAGTAAATGTGAGAAGTGTGGGGAATTAAGATTGGATAAAGACCTTAATCGTTTTTGAAGTTCTGACAATCAAGGTTAGACTAGAAAGTGATTGGGAATGGCATCCTGATGAATACAGATTCAACATATTCTTCATTGGCCTTACTTGTTGAATGTGCTAATTTTGCAAACTTGTTTATGTTTTTTATTGTATCTTTAATAATTGCAGAATATGCTAGAATCAACTTATTGCTATCGGTAGTTTCTCTATTCCACATTAGATTTTGAGTAATAACACATATTGAATCAAATTCTTTAACCCATTTTTCTAATTCTTTAGAGGGTTTTGGTAGTTCATCTTTTTTTCTAGTTTTTAAAAATAGTTTTTTCTTATCTAATTTTTGCCAATTATCAGTTATTGATTTAAATTTTTTTGCAAGCAACGGTTTAAGATCTTCTTCAAAATAATCATAATCATCGGTATTTGTTTGATAAAATTGAGGCTGTTCATTTTCGTGTTGTTTCTTAAAAAAATTTCCTAACTCACAATAATATTGTAGATCTAGGAATACTTTGTTTCGATTTCGACCACCTACAATTTTATTTTTTTGAAATAATTTGTATATGGCATTAAATTTAATTCCAGTTTCTACTTTACCAGTACCATCTTTTTCTAATCCATTTCTTAATTTAGGAATTACCTTAAGATAATGCTCTAAAGGAATACGATTCATGAAACACTCCAATATCCAGGTTGATTTAAACTTTAAAATAATAAAGTGTATCAAATTTGATACTGTTTATTTCCACCATATTTATTTAAAAAATTATAAAATTAATTGTAAATATGTATTATTTTAAAATCAAACATATTTTAATTAAAATCGTCATAAGACAGGTAACTTAAAATGAAATTATTATGGAGTAAAATTTTATTTCAAGTTTTGTTATCCATCTGATGTTTTCAACATGCCATTGTATTATAACATATTAAAATTATTTGTAAATTATAATTTAAATTTGTTCAGTATTTTTTTAAATTCTTAACAAAGTAAAAATCAAGCCAACTGCTTACACCCTCTACGTAATGTAGCATGTAGGCTTACACCAGTAACACGATGTGGATGTATGACAATGAATTTTATGTTGGCTTGCAATTATCTTATGCAATTATAAAATAAAAAGTTGATCACGACATTGGTTAAAATTTGTAACTTGTGATTATCTGCATTTAACATATTTAGAAAACAGTTTCAAATCACAGTCACATCTAAAATTATTAAAAATCATCCACCAGTCATCGAATCAAATAATGCACATTCACACGAATCCCTTTGATCACAATAATCACATTTACAATTACAATTCTCAAATAATGCATTACAATACATACAATTTGTGAATTTTAAATTTATGTCCAAAAAAAATCACCTTTGAGGAATGTGTTTCTTACAATAGCATTTTAGGTCTGAACATTCTTTCATTCCATCAATGTATTCACTAAGAATCACTTTCTCCAAATTACAGAAACATACATCTGCAGGGTCGTAGCATTCCACACAATAGCTCATGTTAAACTATACACGTGATCAAACTTAAGGTATATCATATTATTTCCTAATATTTAATTAATTTTAGGGTTAAAAATTAAACATATAGATGGTTTTTAGAAATTATAATGAATAATTCTTCTATTTTGTGTATACTTATCCTTGTCCGTCTATTCCCATCAAGGTCAAGGTCGAGCGTATTTTTGCAATTTTCCTGATCTTCCAGGTGATGGTTTCACGAAGTGCCTCAACCTGGCCCGATTCAGCCTTTGCAAGTATGTCATAGGCGCCAAAGGTGCCATGAACCTCGACGACCCCTTCAATTGATTTCAGTTCCGAGATTACAAACTCCTCAGAGCCAAGCTCGCAGTTTATCAGAACATATGCTGTAGCCAACTAAGTTTGAACTCCATTCATAATGTAAAATATTTTTTTAAAATATTTAACTTATTATGATTTTTTACTAAATGATTACAATAATTTATGATATTTATGTAACATATATTTGAATTAATCTAATATTTTTAAATATTTGTTTATCATAATACTTTATGAATATGGATGATAAAGATATTGAAATTCTGAAACATCTTTCAGTAGATGGTAGACAATCTGCACGGCAATTATCTCATAGATTGGGCGTATCTACTGTAACAGTTCTATCTAGAATAAAAAAACTAGAAAAGGAGAATATCATACAAGGGTATTCAGTTCGTCTTAATCACGAATTACTCGGATTTGACATTACAGCAATAATTGAAATTAAAACCAGTAAAGGTAAGATGTTAGAAATAGAAGATGAAATTGCAAAATATGATAGTACTATTGCAGTTTATGATGTAACAGGTGACGCAGACATGGTGATTATTGCAAAGTTCAAAACGCGTGGATTTTTGAGTGATTTTGTAAAAAAAATATCAGCCATACCTAATGTTGAGAACACACTAACTCACATCGTATTAAATACAATAAAAGAAGATGATAGATTAGTTGAGTAAATCCAAACAATCTAGTGCATCCATACACAAAAAAATAACTAATAATTAAGAACTGAGAATAAAAAAAACCAAGACATGTCTTAGCAACATAAGATAATTATCAGATTACAGGTCTCGAAAATCTACCAAATTATAAAAATATGAAGCATTATTTTCCACCATTCCTTTTTTAGGAATTTTTTGTAATCCCACATTATTAGATTCAAGTGCAGCCTGGGCAGAACCGGCTGCAAAACACAGTGCCCATAGAAAGTCTTTTTCTTTTAACATTGTACAAGTAAATGTAGAACAAAAAATATCTCCAATGCCAGTTGTGTCATGAATATTTTTGTTTGGTAGTTTAAGAGAGTAGACTCGATTTTTTACCAATAAAGACACATCTACTTTGTTAGTTAATAGCACATACTCAATCCCTTTTTTTTGTAGTGCTAACATCATTTCATCATGTGAACCACTAACAATATTTTGGCCCTCTTCGGGATTAATTTTAATTGCGTTTACATTAGACAAGTCAAGATCAGTTTTTTTTAAAATAATGTTATTGTTAGAATCTTTTTGACGTAAAAATCCCTGAGGATCAACAAATAAAAAATTAGAATCAGATTTAATTTGTTTAAAAAGATCATCAGAAATTTCATGGAAAATAGGACTAACAATATGACCGTCAGCATCAAGATTAGAATACTCAATTGGATCACATTCATTTTCAAGTTTCAAAGTTCTGTCAGAGCCAGAAATAGATATAGAAAATTTAGTAGTATTTTTTTTAGATTCAGGATTTATTAAATTAATTTTATGTTCAGTAAGATACTGTTTTGGGAAATCAGAACCAAATTTTGTAAAAAGATTTACATCAAATTTGAACTCACGTGCCATAAGTCCACAATAAGAGGCAGCTCCTCCAATTTGTTCATATGAATTACCTTCAATGGAAATGGTATCAAGGGCACAGTGTGAAAAAATAGATAATTTCATGGTTTACTTTTTAAATTTAGTAAATTTAGTTTTTTCCATCATCTTCATTAAAACAGTCAGAGCAGAGGATTTTGCCTTTTAAAATAACTAATTCTACACCGGACCTAAAGCAACCATGACATAATCCTTTCAACATTATTAAAATTATTTACTTAAACTAACATTAAAGCATAAACCATTTTTTCAACGATATTAGGTATAAAATTATTAATTTTTTTAAATTACCCGCAAGAATATAAGTAGGCAAAAAGGCTCAATTTTATGCCACTTAAACGTGCAAGTAGAGGTCGTACAAAAGGAGGAAAAGGATCTTCAGGTACAGTACAATGTACAAACTGTGGACAAACCGTTCCAAAAGATAAGGCTAAAAAAGTCACATCAAGATTAAACTTAGTAGAGCATACTTTAGCTAAAGAATTACGAGCACAAGGCGCATACATTGCATCACCAACTGTTTTGAAACATTATTGTATTTCATGTGCAGTTCATTTCAAAATTATTAAAGTCAGATCAGAAGAGAGTAGAAGAAAACGCGGTAAACTTCGCGGTTAATTTTCATTCTTTAACATTTTATCAATTTGGATTAATTATCAAATACAGTTAAGCTCAAGGTTCATTCTTTAATTCAACAATTTATGGTTCAACCACATTACTTAGCAACATTCCAACAGTAAACAAGATCCCAAATATGATAAATGGAATTATGATTCCTTTTCCTCTCCACTTCGTCACAATCACATTAAGTGGAAAATCATAATTAAACATGATCACAACTAACTAACCAATTTTGATTAATTATCATCACACCTATCTAATTTTAAAAAGTAATTTGTCTAATTCCGA
>JAOMJV010000027.1 GCA_028351415.1 Candidatus Nitrosopumilus sp. | reverse complement strand
CCTGGTATCATTATAGACTGTTTAAGTAATTTCAAAACTAGTAATTCTGAGGAAAAGGATATTTTAAAAAAAATATTGAAAGATTTTTCTAATAAGGATTTTTCATTACTTTCTTCTCAAGAAAAATCTTTCTTAAGTACACATCCTATTGAACAATGGCCCGAATATCTTATTTTTAGATACAAATTTCTAAATTACCCAAATCAAAAAATTGTCTCTAATTTTCCAATTTACTTATTGATTGAACCCGTTTCTTCATGTAATTTGAGATGTACTATGTGTTTTCAAATTGATGATAGCTTTAGTAAATCTAATGAATATATGGGAATAATAGAACTTGATTTATTTAAAAAAATTATTGATGAAGCTGAAAAAAGTGGAACTAAAGCTATTACATTAGCATCTAGAGGAGAACCCACTCTTCACCCTCATTTAGATAAAATGTTAGAGTATTGTAAAAATAAATTTTTAGAATTAAAATTAAATACAAATGCTATAAAACTTAATGAAAAATTATGTCATACTATTTTAAAATCAAATGTAACTGATATTGTTTTTTCAGTAGACTCGTATGAAAAAAAATCTTATGAATCAATTAGAGTAGGTGGAAATTTTGAAATTCTTTTAAAAAATATTAAGAAATTCCATGAAATTCGAGATAACTTTTATCCTAATTCTAAATGTGCAACAAGAATTAGTGGTGTAAAAGTTGATCAAAAAATGAATTCTAATGAATTTAAAAAATTCTGGCAAAAAATTGTTGATCATGTAGCTATGGTTGATTTACAATATAGATGGGATACTTATCATAATCCAACAAGTGTTGCTTCAAATGATCCTTGTAGATACCTATGGGAGCGTATGTACATTTGGTATGATGGAACAGCCAATCCATGTGACACTGATTATAAAAGTGAATTATCTACAGGCTCAATTAAAAATAACACCATTTCTGAAATTTGGAATGGAGACAAATATGCTTCATTAAGAAATTCTCATACAGGTGGGGAAAGAAGTAAATGTTATCCTTGCGATCGATGTCCAAATGGTAGTTAATGTAGGCCTCATTGGTTATGGCAATCAAGCTAAACGTTTAGAAAAATCTTTTTCCTCAGATGTAGTTGTAAAATCTATATTTCATCCAACAAAAGTATCTAAAAATTACAATACTAATAATCTTGAAGATTTACTTTCAAATGATTGTATTATGATTACTTCACCTAACCAAAGTCATTTTAAATATATTAAATCTCTAATGAATAATTATACAGGTTATATTTTTTGTGAAAAACCTCCTGTTACATCAAAAGATGATTTAATTTTTATTAAAAATCTCTCTAATACGCAAAAACAAAGAATATTTTTTAATTTTAATTTTAGATTTAGTCCTTTAAATTCTATATTGGCAAATTATTTAGATTCTAAAATTATTGGCAATCCTATTCATTTACATTTTACATCAACACATGGACTTGCATTTAAAAAAAATTATTCTAGTTCCTGGCGTTCAGATGGAAATACTAATCAAAATAATATTGTTGATACTGTGTCTATCCATTATATTGATTTTTTAATTTTCTTTTTAGGAAATCCTCTTTCACAATCAATTCATGTAAATAAAATTTCAAAATTTGGTAGTTCTAATGATTCTGCATATATTTCACTATCTTTTATAAATAATATTACTGCATCTATCTTAGTATCATACGCATCACCATATGTTAATGAATTTTCTTTATTGGGAACTAACGGATATTTAACAATTCGAGAAAATTCACTTAAACTTTTTCATCCTAGAGATACATTTTCTACTGATGAAAATTTTATTACTCCACCAATTTTTAAAGAAGAATATTTTGATATGGAGGCAAATTATCGTGAATCTCTTTCTAACTCTTTAAATTATTTTATTAATCATGTAAAAAATTCTAGTAAAATTCCTTTAAATTATTTTAATTCAAGTATAGCCTCTAATGAAATTATACTTGATTCGGTATTTACTAAATCTTAAAAGACTTTATTAAACAAATTTAATTTATTATAGTATGAAAAAAAATCAGAATTTAAAATTGTTTTATAATCAAATTTATAGAAAAGGTGAAGAGAAGCACTTCACTAGTTTTGTTATTGAATCTAAACCTACATCCGAAATTAAGGAAGTGTTAAAACAAGTTTCTTGGAAATCTAAAAAAGTTCTTGATGTAGGTTGTGGCACTGGTCTGTTTGCTTTACATGCTGCTAAAAAAGGTGCATCTGTTTTAGGAATTGATTTTTCTAATGAAGCTATAGATATTGCAAAAAAACGACGTATTCACCCAAAACTTAATTTTCAAAATATTGATGCAAAAAATATTACAGAAAAATATGATGTTATTGTATCCATTGGAACATTAGAACATATGGATAATCCACTACTCATATTGAAATTATTAAAAAAACATTTGAACCCCAATGGTCATATTATCATAACTTCTCCAAACTGGACAAATCCTCGAGGATATATGTTACTCACACTGTGGTTTCTTTTTGAAGCACCTATTACACTTGCTGATTTACATCATCTTACACCAATAGATTTTGAAAATTTTGCTAAAAAATTAAATATGCAAATTGCATGGAGAACATTTGATAAATCATGGGCACATGGAACTAAACTAATTGAAGATTTTAAACGTAGAATTCCTAACGTATTACACGAGGCAAAATTACCAAACAATGTAAATAATATACAAAATTATTTGAAATGGATTGAACAACATATAGTTTCTCTAAATCATGATCTTCCTCATAGCGGAGCCCTTGCCATATATGACTTTTCAGTTAAACGATCAAAATGATTTCTTCAAAATTACTTTCACAAAAATGCAAAAAAATTAAACTTGTTTTAACTGATGTTGATGGTGTTCTTACAGATGGCGGAAGGTATTATTCAAAAACTGGCGAAGAGCTTAAAAAATTTCATGTAAGAGATGGTATGGGTGTTAATACTTTATTAAGAAATAATATTAAAACAGCAATTGTAACAAAAGAAAATTCTACAATTATAAAAAAATGGGCTAAAGATATGAATATTTCTAAAACATATTCAGGAATTACTAAAAAAGAATTATCCTTAAAAAAAATTTGTAATGACTTTTCAATTTCTCCTTTTGAGATGGCATTTATTGGTGATGATATTAACGACTTAAAATTATTAAAATTAGTAGGATTATCATCTACGCCTAAAGATGGAATCATGTTATGTAAGAAAACTGTTGATTACGTTTGTAAGGTGAATGGAGGATTTGGTGCTTTTAGGGAATTATCTGATTTGATTTTAAGTTATCAATTTCCAAAGAAGAAAGACTGGTACTAAGTCATATTTATTAAAAAGAACAAAATTATTTTATTATTGGTATTTGTATCGGCAGAAATAGGAATTAATCACAATGGTGATGTTGAAATTGCTAAAAAATTAATTGATTTGGCAGTATTTGCGGGATGTGATGCAGTAAAATTCCAAAAACGAGATATTGATAAGGTATATTCAAAAGAACTGCTTGATTCTCCTCGAGATAGTCCGTGGGGAAACACTCAAAGAGATCAAAAAACTGGTCTAGAATTTTCTATGAAAGATTATAAAATTATAGATAATTACTGCAAATCAAAAAAGATCCCATGGTATCTTTCATGTTGGGATGTGGGGAGTCAAATTAGTATGAGAAAATTTAAAACAAAATATAATAAAATTGCATCTGCTATGCTAGTTCATGAAAAATTACTTCAAACTGTAGCCGAAGAAAAAAAATATACTTTTATTTCAACAGGTATGAGTACCATAAAAGATATTGATAATGCTGTAAAAATTTTTCAAGATTACAAATGTCCTTTTGAATTAATGCATTCACACAGTTCTTATCCGATGGCAATAGAGGAGGCAAATCTAAATTTAATTACTACTTTACGAAAAAAATTCAAATGTGACGTGGGCTATAGTGGTCATGAAAGTTTATCTGATTTGGTATGTATTACTGCAGTAATTTTAGGAGCAACTTCCATTGAACGTCATATTACTCTAGATAGAGCTATGTATGGATCGGATCAAGCAGCTTCTTTAGGTCCTCAAGGATTATTTAGATTAGTACAGGACTTACGAAAATTAACTAAATTGTATGGGGACGGTAAAAAACGAATTTGGGATTCTGAAAAACCAGCAATGAAAAAACTACGTGAAAGATTAACATGATTCCTAATTCTGAATATGTAGATAGTGTATTTATTGAATCTTCAAAACTTATTGAAAATTCTAAAATTTTGAATGATAAAATTATAGAATCAGCAAATATTATAATCAAGTCTTTAAAAGATGGAAATAAAATTATAACTTTTGGCAATGGTGGAAGTGCTGCAGATGCTCAACATATTGCAGCAGAATTAATTGGTAGATTTAATTTAGAAAGGAAAAGTTTTCCTGCTATGTCCTTAACCACTGATTCTTCTATTTTGACATCATTAGGAAATGATTATTCATATGAAATCATTTTTAAACGTCAATGTGAAAGTCTTGTTCTAAAAAATGATGTAGTAATAGGAATTTCTACTAGTGGAAATTCAAAAAATGTATTGTTGGGATTAGATGAGGCTAAAAAAAATGGTGCATACACTATTGGATTATTAGGAAATAATGGTGGGGCAATTCGTAAAATTGTTGATTTGTCCTTAATTGTGGATTCATCAAATACTGCAAGAATTCAAGAAACTCATCGTGTAATATATCATATTATATGTGATTTAGTTGAAAAAGAATTATCTAGTACATAATAGGGTGATAAATAATTGAAATCTTATAGTCAACAACTAAATGGAAAAACTATTCTCATTACTGGAGGAACTGGCTCACTTGGACAGGCACTTACAAAGAGATTACTAAAAACAAAAGTAAAAACTATTCGAATTCTTAGTAGAAATGAAAATAAACAATTTGAAATGGAATCAGAATTTCAAGACAAACGACTTCGTTTTCTTGTTGGTGATATTCGAGATTTACCAAGACTTTATAGAGCATTTGAAAATGTAGATATTGTTTTTCATGCAGCTGCTTTGAAACATGTCCCAGTTGTAGAATATAATCCATTTGAAGGAATTAAAACAAATGTTATTGGATCACAAAATGTAGCCGATGCTTGTTTACATGAACATGTCAAGATCGCTGTTGCCGTGGGAACTGATAAAGCTGTTTCCCCACTCAATACATACGGTGCAACAAAATTATTAATGGAAAAACTCTTTGTATCCTCTAATTCATTTACTAGTCCTCAAAAACGTAAAACAAAATTTATTGCAGTTCGATATGGAAATGTTTTAGGTAGTAGTGGTTCTGTATTGCCCAAATTTATTAACATGGCAAAAAATGGACAAAAAATTTCAATTACTGATAACAATATGACTAGATTCAGTTTAACCATGGATGAAGCACTTGATTTTATTTTAGATTCAACATTCATTGGAAAAGGATCTGAAGTATTCATACCTAAATTACGATCTTATTCAATTATTGATTTAAAAAATGCAGTTACAAAAATTTTTACAAATCCTGGAGAAAAGCAAATTTCTATCAGACCAGGTGAAAAACTTCATGAAACTTTGATTAATTTTGATGAAACAAGATATACTTGGGAATTTAAAGACAAATATGTTTTATTCAATCCCTTAACTTCTGACTTAGAAATCAAAAAAAATTATCCTGGAATAAAAAAAGCAAAATTTTCTGAATCTTATTCTTCAAACATGGTAAAAAAAATCCCTCAAAATGAATTGAAGGAAATAATTAAAAGCAAATACTTATAATTTTTACTGGTGTTATGCTTGAATATTGATTTACTAAATAATTTATCACATACTTATATTATTGCAGAAGCAGGTTCCAATTGGAAATCTAATTCTTATTCAAATGATTTGAAACAAGCCAAAAAACTTATCGACGTTGCATTTGATTCTGGAGCTGATGCAATAAAATTTCAAACATATAGAGCAGATACAGTTTATGCACATAATTCTGGTAAAAGTGATTACTTATCTGATAGTGGAATTGACGAAAATATTGAGGAAATTTTTGAAAAACATTCAATGCCATATGAAATGATTCCTGAACTTTATAATTATTGCACACAAGTTGGAATCTCCTTTATGTCTTCTGCATTTTCAGTAAATGATGCTAAACAAATAGATCCCTATGTATCAATTCATAAAATTGCATCATTTGAAATAAACCATGTTTCTCTTTTAGATTTTCTTGCTAGCACTGGTAAACCTTTGATTATTTCTACCGGTGCTAGTACATTTGTCGAAATTGATTTTGTTGTAAAATATTTACAAAAAAAAGGATGTACACAACTTGCACTTCTTCAATGCACTTCAAAATACCCTTCTCCTCTTGAAAAACTTAATCTATCCACTATTCCAATAATCAGGAATAGGTATAATTTGCCAGTAGGTTTTTCAGATCATAGTATAGATCCTACTATTGGACCTATTATGTCTCTGGGATTTGGTTCTACCATTATTGAAAAACATTTTACATTAGATAAAACACTTCCAGGACCTGATCATGCATTTGCACTAAACCCTGAAGAACTTTCAACAATGATTCGTTCAATTCGAAATGCTTCACAAACAATTGGTACAGGTAAAAAAGAAATTTTGGATGTGGAAGAAGAACTTAGAAGATTTGCTACAAGATCTATTCAAGCTACCAAAAAAATTACTAAAGGTGATATTTTGAAAGAAGGAGAAAATATTGAAATTTTACGGCCTGGTAAACAATCAAGAGGTATAGAGGCAAGATTTATCTCAGAAATTTCTGGAACAAGATCAAAATCTAACTATGAAATTGGTGAAGGTATTTTATAACATGTATAATTAACTTCACATAAACTTGTTCACTGATTTGATAATTCTTGTAATATCCTTTTCAGATAAATTTGGATGAATAGGTAATGATACAATTTTTTTTGCAACATCCTCAGTAATTTGTAGTTTTTTTGAGAATTTTTTATAAAAACTCATTTTATGAATTGGTAAATAATGTATACCTGTTTCGATTTCTTCTTCTTTCATTTTAATCATAAATTGTTCACGATTTTTTACTTGAATCCAAAAAATATGATAGGAGCAATCTTTTTGAAATTTCATTTTTGTTTCAATATCTAATTCTTCAGAATATCTTTTTGCAATATTTTTTCTTTTTATATTATTTTTATCCAGTTTTTTGAGCTGTTCTATTCCAATACCTGCAGATAATTCATTCATATAAAAATTCCATCCTAGATTTGTTATATCATATTTTGTTCCTTTTCTATTTGAAATTCCACACCATCTCATAGATTTTAAAAAATTTGTAGAATGCAAAAATTTTTCTTCATTAATAGTAATAGCTCCCCCATTGGGCATTGCAAGATTTTTGACTGGATGAAAACTAAAGCAAACATATTTTCCATGTCTTCCAATCTTTTTGTTTAAAGATTTTGTACCTACTGCATGTGCTGCATCTTCAATAATTGTAATATTATGTTCTTTAGATATTTTTGAAATTTTTGACATATCACATGCCATTCCACCAAAATGAACTGGAAGAATAACTGATGTTTTTTTTGTGATTGCTTTTTCAATTTCTTCTGGATCTATACATAATGTTTCTGGATTTACATCTACAAAAATCGGTTTTCCTCCATTATACAAAATGGCATGAGCAGTTGAAACAAAAGACAAAGAAGGTAAGATCACTTCTTTATTTTTAACATTTTCTAAATTTAATGCTAAATGTAATGCTGCTGTTCCACTATTTACTGCAACACATGACTTTGAACCAATATAATCATTAAATTTTTCTTCAAATTTTTGAACGTACCCAGTTCCTGAACCTGACGCCCAAAACCCACTTTTTAAAATTTTATTTACAACTTTTTTCTCATTATTACCAATTGCAGGATCAAATAATTTAATCTGTTTCATTTTCTTCCTTTGTAAATTCAAATGTGTATTGAATCAGATTAAATCCACTATTTTTTAAAAAATTAATTCGTTTTTTATTTTTAGGATTAATATTAATTAAAAATCTAGTTTTGGGATGTTTTAGCATTAATAGATCTAAAATCTTTTTTTCTAATTTTAAATTATTTGTATTCTGTATTAAATTCAATCCTATTTCATTTATCATAGTAATGTACACACTTCCAATTCTTTCCTTATTTTTTAAAATTATGTACCAATATACATATGGTTTTGACTCTACAAACCGTTTATGTTGTAAAAATGTAGGCATTTTTTTATGTGATATATTTGATTTTTTTTGTCTATTTTTTAAAAGGTCATAAAGAAAATCTAAATCAGTATTCTTAACTTTTTTGAATTTTATTTCTATTTTTTCCACTTCAAATTTTATATTGGTTTCAATTATAACATTTTAGATAGATTAAGAAATATAGCTGTGTAAGTAGTTTTATTTAATGTATAATGTTGTAGGATTTCTTTCAAGGCCACATGGCTTAACTGTATTACGATCAATTTTAGCTTCTTCAAATTATAATTTATTGAGCGTGTATACCCACAAACTTAATCCAAAATCACAAGACTCCTCCCGTTCTGTGAGACATGATTATCATTTATTTGAAGAAATTTGTAAATCTAAAAATATTCCAGTTATATCTATTGATTCAAAAAATTATAATTTTGAAGAATTTCCCCAATGTGATATTATTGTTGAAGTATCTTGGAGATATTTAATTCCGGATGAAATCACTAAAAAAGCAAAAATTATATCTTTTGGAATACATAGAGGAAAATTACCTGAATATGCAGGAGCAGAACCAATTAAGCAGGCTTTACTTAAAAATGAAAAAGAAATTATTTTATCTGCACATAACTTGAATGCAAACATTGATGCTGGTGAAGTTTTAGCAACAATTTCTCATAAAGTAAATTATAATTCTCAACTATCTTTAGATGATAATATACAAAAGATTCGTGATGAAATTACACCAAAATTCTCTGATTTGTTATTTATTACTT
>JAOMJV010000025.1 GCA_028351415.1 Candidatus Nitrosopumilus sp. | reverse complement strand
GCCTTTTTTGGTTTTTTATCTGATTCTTCAGGATCAATAATGCCGGCTTCACCTAAAGCAAAGATTACTTCTTCTTCAGGATGATGAGGACTATCCACCATTCTAGCAATTCGCTTTTTACCAGATTTCTTAAAGTAGATTCTGTAAGTACTTGTATGTGCAACCACATTTCCACCAATAGGTCTAGTTGGATCTCCAAAGAAGACATCAGGTGACGCCATAACTTGATTGGTTGCGATTGCAGCACAATCATATGTTTCTGCAATTCGAACCAACAAATGAACAAAATGATTTAGTTTTTGTTGTCTAACAGATAGAGTTCCCCTTCCGAGGTATTCAGCACGGAATAATCCAACTGCAGAATCTGCAACAAGTAACTTAACATTATGTTCTTCAATTATAGCACCAGCTTCTTCAAGAATTAAAACTTGATGTGCGCTGTTGTATGCACGTGCAACGATGATATTATCTAGAACTTTTTCAGGATCCATATCATGAGCTTGAGCAATCTGAACAATTCTTTCAGGTCTAAATGTTCCTTCAGTATCAATATACAAAACACCGCCTTCAAGTCCACCTTCTTCTTTGCTTTTCTGAACCATTACAGACATTGTATGAGCAAATTGTGTTTTACCACAACCAAATTCTCCATAAACTTCTGTTAAAGCTCTGGTTTCAATACCACCATCAAATAAAGTATCAAGACAATTGGTACCAGTTGTAATTTTACCAATACTTTGTCGAGTTTTATAGAGTTCACTTGCACTAATGAAATCCTTACCAAGTAAACCATTTTCAACTAAATGTTTTCGGGCTTTTTCAACAATTTTTGCAGCTGTATCCTTTTCCATACCAGTAATTTCTGCGATATCAACAGGACCCCGAACGATGAGGTCCATGACGTTGTGGACACCTGCATCGGATAATTTTCTTGTAGTTACAGGACCTACGCCCTCTAGACTATCTAATCTTAAATCTTCAACCATACCGTATAGTACGGTACCAGTACTTTATAAAAGTATTGATTTTAAAATTGATCGTAAAATTATAAAAACTAAGAATAAAAATTAACGTCGTTTTCGTCTTTGACCAGGTTTGTTTTGTCCCGGATATCTGCCTAAAGCAAATCGTTTTTTGAAATTACTCTTATTAGCAACACTAGAACTATCACCTACGATTTTTCTTCCTTCTACTTTAGGGGTTTGACCTCTAACTTTACCAGCTTTGGTAAGTGAACCGTGTGTTGCCATAGTTTAGCATAAGAATTAGTGAATTTATGTATTTGGGTAACTACCAGTACTTTGCTTTGATCGTTTCAATGACTCGCTCGTGTTCAGGGCTCTTTCTACGTGCATATTTTTCCATTGCACCTAGTGGAACCCCACCAAGAGATCGTGCAATAGCGTTAAAGAAGTATCTCTGAGGTCCTTTTGCACCTGTTTTGGTCATGAATTTTTGAATTGCATATTTGAAATTATGTTGCCATGTCTTGTAAAGTACTCCCAATTGTGCAGGGGTCATCTCTTGTCCAATGTTAAAGAATTGAGATGATTCTAACAATCCAATTGGAACAAAAGTTAGAGCAGTAGCAGTGAACATAGACTCAGGTTGTTCATGTTCTAATTCACTGAGTAATCTAATAGTATCCCATGAATCCTCAGGAGTCTCATCGTTATCAAGACCCATGATTAATGTGAATGCAGGAATCCAATAATTTTCATTCATTGTTTTTACACCTTCTTTTACAACCCAGTGCCATTCAGAGGGATCGTATGGTGCAAGTTTTCTATCAGCATATTTGCCAATTAATCTAAGACTTCCAGTTTCAAGTCCAGCTTGTACGCCAATCATATTGTCAGGACCAGCTTTCATTATTCTAGATAAATTAGGAAGAAGTTTTTCATCAGCAATTGCACCAGCTAATGTTCCGTGAGTTGGATTGGTATGTTCAACACCAGTGGACATGATTGCAGTAAATAGTTCCTCCAATGCTTCTCGATTTGGCTCCATTCCTTTTGCAGTTCTTGGGTCCATACCATAAACGAAAATATCATCACTGTGAATCCATGCAGATTTTGATCCGCCTTTCTTAATGTTAACTTCAATTTCTTTTTTTACTTTCTCTGGAGGATAATATCTCAATGATCTTAAGGTAACATCACAAAACTTACATCCTCTTCCACAACCACGCATTACCTCAACCATTCCATGCATGCTAGGTTCCACAATATCTGGAATCTCTTCTAAATCAGGTCTATCCCAGAAATTTACAAATCGTCCATGAATTTTTTTGCCTTCACTTTCAAATTCTTTAATGTTAACTTTAAAGTCACTTCTCTTTCTGAAAGGATCCATATTTTCAAAATCACCGTTAATCAAATAGTTGAAAAATCGTCCAGCATGACCGTCAATTTCAGGTGCAATACCGCCTAGCTCTCCTTCTAAAATCGCATAAATTCCAAACTCCTCAATTTTTGCAGGATCATAATTATATTGCCATGTACCAGATGCACCAGAAATTACTTTAGCCTTGCTTCCAGTTCTTGCCTTAGCAGCTTTAATTCTATGATGCAAGTCTGCATTGTAAAATTCATCATAAGATGTTTGTTTTCTTCCATAAGTAAATGTCATAGTAACTGGACCCATTCCAAGTGGATCCATTTCATAAGTTCCAATAACTTCAGTTTCAGGACCAATAAATTTTTCAATATGATTTGGATGAGCAACAACTACATCTTCTCGTGCAAAGCCATCACGCAGTAGACCAGCTTCTAATTTTCTTAATCCATACGGAGCATATTTTGCTGCACCGTTGATGTCAGGTGACCAATTACAAATAAAATCAAACAGAACTTTTGGGGTTACTTGCTTACCAAGAATTTTATACCAAAAACTCTTCGGATCTCGATTAGGATCCAATGCAGGTGCACATCCAAAAAATGTTGCTAAAGATAATCCCCTGTACGGAGACATCAAAGTTCTATCAGCTGTTAAAACAATTTTAGGAGTTCCCATTCTCTTCACGCGGAATATTTAATGATGGAGTTTAAACCTTACGGGTAAAAATCAGTAATTTTCCGGAATTCCGGCCTTATTTCGATGAGAATAGCCAAATTCCTCGTTTTTGGAGAGATGATTCCCGTCAAAAATAGTTCCATCCTTACAAGCAAGATCCTCACCAACACAGCAACTACCACAAATTCCAACACCACATTTCATCATACGCTCAAGACTTGCCTGAACAAAGATTCCCCTAGAATGTGCAGATTGTACAGTTTTGTACATCATTTTTTCAGGTCCACAAGTGTACACAGCATCAAAATGAGATTCGTTTACTAATTTTTCAACAACATCAGTTACAAATCCATTTTCACCATAACTGCCATCATCAGTAGAAACAATGACATTGTGAAGATTATTTTTTAAAAGATCATTTGACAAAGATTCAAAGAAAACTTCATTTTTAGATTTTGCACCGATTAAAACAGTTACATCATCAGTAGGTTTTAAAAAAGTAAGTAATCGCATCATCGGAACAAGTCCAGTTCCCCCACCAACTAACAAAAGTTTTCCAGATTTAATATCAAAAGCATTCCCATATGGACCGCGAATTCCAATTTTTCCTCCAGATGGAATATTAAACAATCCAGTAGAAGCAAGGCCATGTTTACGTACAGTAAATGCAGCCTTTCCAGATTCTTGAGAAATCATCACACTCATAGGTAATTCATTAATTCCAGGAATCCAAACCATTGCAAATTGACCAGGCAAAACATTTGGCATGACAGCGTCTGAAAAAACTAAAGTTCTAACAGTAGGAGTTTCATCAATTACTTTTTCAATTGTAACAATTGTAGTGCGATTAGAATTTCTTTGCAAGTCCCACCATCTCATTTACTGTAGAATAATTTTTTTGTTTCATGTATTGCAATATGCCTTTGTTAATATCATTAAAAACATTAATCCAATTATCACCTATTGCACTACCAATTTGAATTGCAGATGCGCCAGCTAAGAAAAATTCAATTGCGTCTTCCCATGTAGAAATTCCACCACAGCCAATTATTGGAATATCATATTTTGAAGAGATTTCATAAACACATCTCAGCGCAATGGGTTTAATCGGAGTACCAGATAACCCTCCAAACTTGTTACTAAGAATTGGTCTTTGGGTTTCAACATCTATGGCCATTGCCCGAACAGTGTTAATTGCAGTAATAGCATCAATTCCAGAGTCAATTGCAGTTTTAACAGTATTCAGATAATTGGTCGTGCCTAAACCAACTTTTGCAATTGCGGGAACATTAGTAGAGTTTTTCACGGTAGTTACAATTTTCTTAACTAATTCAGGATCATCTCCAACTTCTAAACCAACTTTTGCAACATGTGGACAAGACAAATTTAATTCAAATGCAGTTACATTGCAATTTTTAAATTCCTCAATCATCATTTTAAAATCATCAGGAACAGAGCCAACTAAACTCACAACAATTGGAACGTCTTGATTAGATTCAATCATTTTAGCAAAATTTGGAGCTCCAGGATTTGAAAGTCCAACTGCGTTAATCCATCCACCTCCATTTACACTGAAAATAGTTGGATTTGGATAACCTTCCCAAGGCTCATGGCTAAGAGACTTGGTAACAACGGCTCCAGCTCCAGCACGATATAATCGATTAAACACATCCAAAGAAATTCCCAAAATTCCAGATGCAAGCATAGTAGGTCTATCTAATTGAATTCCACCTATAGAAGTTGTAAGACTTGGCTCCACCTTGATAAATTAAAGTAATTTCGAATATAATAGTTGATTTAAGGTTCTAGTACATTTTTTAAAGGTGATCTAGGTTCAACTAGTCATGTATTCGGTAATTTTAACAGAATTAGGAATTTCAGTATTAAATGAGGATAAAATAGACAAGGCATTTCCATTTTCAAATCCAGTTAAAGAATACCTAGCAATAAAAAATAAGGAATCAAAGTTAAACGAGTTAGTAAATTATTTAGCTAAAACTCAAAGAGGTTTTTCAGTTAGTGATGAATCATTACTTGCTATTTTGAAAAAATTTTCAATTGATTGTCACATTATGGATTCAGATGAATTGGAAAAAACCCAATCGACAAAACCACAAATAATTGTTGATTCAGGATTTGCATCAAACCTTCAAGACACATTAGGAAAATTAAGAGAATTTGCTTTAGGATTTTCATCTTCAAAAGTTACAGAAGTATCACAAAGTCCAGATCTTCACATTATTCAATCAATTAATTCATTAGATGAAATTGATAAAATTGCAAATGGA
This sequence comes from Candidatus Nitrosopumilus sp., assembly GCA_028351415.1. Classification (GTDB taxonomy): domain Archaea; phylum Thermoproteota; class Nitrososphaeria; order Nitrososphaerales; family Nitrosopumilaceae; genus Nitrosopumilus. Next base: position 4,456 of record JAOMJV010000025.1, on the reverse strand, counting down.
TTAAGTTCAAGACTTAGAGAATGGTACGGATTACATTTTCCAGAATTAGATAACATGATAGATAGTATTAACGGGTATTCACAAATTGTAATGGCAGGTAAACGTGAGTCATTATCAAAACAAGTTTTTGAAGAAGCAGGTTTTCCAGAATCAAAAGTAGAAATGTTATCATTAATTTTAGCAAAAAGTAGAGGAGGAGATATTTCAGATATTAATTTAGCAATAGTTCAATCAATTGCAAAACAAATTTTAGATTTTCATGAGTTACGTAATAAACTTGAAGAACATGTTGAATCAGAAATGCATGAAATTGCACCAAATGTTACAGCTATACTCGGTAGTGCTGTAGGTGCAAGAATTTTAGGAAGAGCTGGAAGTCTCAAAAAAATGGCATCAATGCCTGCTAGTACAATACAAGTGTTAGGTGCTGAAAAAGCATTGTTTAGAGCATTAAAAACAGGATCACAGCCACCAAAACACGGATTATTATTCCAGCATGCAATGGTACATGCAGCACCTAGATGGCAAAGAGGTAAAATTGCACGAGCAGTAGCTGCAAAAGCAGTAATTGGCGCAAGAGTGGATGTTTACGGCGAAGGATTGAATCAAACTTTATTGGATAAACTCAATATCAGAGTGGATGAAATAGGTAAAAAATATGAAAATCCAACTGAAAAAGACCTTAGACCACCTCAACAATTCCAGCATGATGATGGAAACTTTGGAGGTAAAAGAAAAGGTGGCAGAAGAGAAAGTAGTGGCGGTAGAAATGAAAGATCAGGTGGCAGAAGAGAAAGATCAGGTGGCAGAAACGAAAGATCCAGCTATGGAGATAGAAACGAAAGATCCAGCTATGGAGATAGAAACGAAAGATCAGATTCAAAGAGAAAGAAGTTTGGAAGAAGATAATCAATCATATGTTTGGATAAAATACGAAGGAGAACAAAAAATTTCTACTGAGAATTTAGTGCCAGGAAATCAAGTATACAAAGAAAAATTAATTATTAAAAAAGGAGTGGAATTTAGATTATGGGATCCATTTAGAAGTAAATTAGCAGCATCAATAATGAATGGATTAGAAAATTTTCCTTTTAAAAATAAAACAAAAGTATTGTATCTAGGTGCATCAACGGGGACAACAGTAAGTCATGTTTCAGATATTGTAGGGCCAAACGGGCTAGTTTTTGCAGTAGAACATGCAAGTAGAGTTGCAAGAGATTTCCTAGACAGAGTAGCAACTCATAGAGCAAACATCATGCCAATACTACAAGATGCAAGAAAACCTAAAGAATATTTTTCAGTGTTTGGAAAAGTAGATGTCGTATATGTAGACATAGCACAGCCAGATCAAACAAAAATTGCCATAGATAATTGTGATATGTTTCTAAAAAAAGACGGATTCTTCTTTTTAGTTATCAAAACTAGAAGTATAGATGTTACAAAAGCACCAAAAAGAATTGTTGAAGAAGAAATACAGAAACTAAGAGAAAAATTTGAAATATTAGAATCAATAGACCTACACCCATATGATAAAGATCATGCAATGGTAATTGCAAAATATAAAAACTAATTTTTACCCATTATTTTTTGAACAGGTTTCCAACTTTTACGTACAAAAACAGGCATAGTGCTATTTTTTTTATAATATTTACTTACAAATTTGACTGTCATTGAATCTGAGGGGTAACCACTTCCAAGATTATGTGTTTTTTTCAAGATTCCAATAGATCTATCTCTAGTAACTTTAGCAAGAATAGATGCTGCGGCAACGGCTACAAAACGACTATCAGCATGATGATACGATTTAATGTTATGGCCATCAGAAAGAGCAGAAATTTCCTTACCAAATCTAAGAGGATTGACATCACATGAATCAACATATGAAACATCAGCATCTAATTTTGAAACAACTTTTGCCATATATTTTGCCTCTAAATTATTTAGAAGATGTTTCTTAACACTAGCATCAATAGAACGTGGAGGAATTTTTGCAATATAATAATTATCAACAGTTTCAATAATTTTTTTATATAAATTTTCACGTATTTTTGGAGAAAGTTTTTTTGAATCTTTTACACCAAGAGAAGTTAATTTTCTTAAATTTTTTTTATCCAAAGAAACTCCAGCTATAACTAGAGGGCCCAACATAGCACCACGTCCAGCATCATCAATTCCACAAATTTGCACAAATTTTGTCTCAAAAAAACAAGTATTAAACCGTTATACGTTATAAAAAATTAGAAAAATAATTGGAAGTATCAAATGACTTATTTGAAGAAATTATAGAAGGCAGTACAAGAATATTAGTTCCAAAAAAATCATTGACAGAAAAAGCTCCACCCATAAAACCAGCATTCTTCAATCCTAAAGCAAGAACAAACAGAGATTTTTCAATAATTGCGTATGCGGCATTTTTAAAAAAATTTGAAGGTCCAAAAATTTTCTTAGAAGGATTAACAGGAGTCGGGGCAAGAGGATTACGGGTTGCAAATGAATTAAAAATAGAAAGTGTGATAATTAATGATCTAAATCCAACAGCACTAGAAATGGCAAGACATTCAGCCAATCTAAATAATTTAAAAAATATTGAATTTTCTGAAAAAGAGGCATGTGTATTTCTAAGTGAACATTCTAGGAAGGGAAAAAGAGGCACACTGGTAGATATTGATCCATTCGGCTCACCTGCTGAATTTTTTGACTGTGGAATCAGGGCAACAGTACATGGAGGTATGCTATCTACCGCAGCAACAGATCTTCAAGTTCTAAATGGGTTATTCCAAGGTGCATGTAAGAGAAAATACGGCGGAATTCCAGTAAGAGTGGAATATAGAAATGAAATGGCCATCAGATTAATTTTAGGAAGCCTACGGACTGTGGCTGCCAGATTAGGAGTCAAAATTATTCCAATGTTTGTTGAAAGTGAAATGCATTACTACAGAACATATGTTAAAATTATTAATCACGTAGACCAAGAAGAAAATTTAGGATACATTATTCATTGTAAAAATTGTGGACATAGAAAAACATCATTAGAACAAAAACACGAATGTGATTTATGTAAATTAAAAACCAGTATTGCAGGACCACTATGGATTGGAAAGATTTTTGATAAAGAGTATGTTAAAAATATGATTGAAGAACTGCCAAATTTAAAAATAAAAAAATCATGTGAGAAAACACTTTACAAATGTCTCGAGGAATCAGAAATGCCTGAAATGTTTTTTACATTAGATGAAATTGCCAAAAAAATGAAATCATCTCCACCCAAATTAGAAAAAATAATATCAAAGTTAAAAGAAAACGGATTTGTATCAAGTGTAACATCATTTAACCCAACGGGGTTTCGAACTAATGCAAACATAGATGAAATAATGAAAATATTTTAATTTAACCGGTAAAACCCATACAAACACAGTATAGTTCACTACTTTGTTTTCTACTAGCAGCAGGTTTTGTAAGATTAACCCTAGCAAATTTTTTCTTGATGTAATCTCTAAATTCCAAAGTATATTCACCGTCAAATATTTTAAAAACAGCATTTCCTCTATGGGCTAAAACCTTGTCCATAATTTTGGTACAATCATAATTAAGAGAAATTTGTCTCGCATGATCCAAAGACCAATTTCCTGTCACTTGAGGTGAAAGATCACAAATTACAGCGCCTACTTTACGCCCAAAATAGGATAAAATTTCATCAGGTAAATGTTCATTTTGAATATCATCTCGAACTAGATGGGCATGAGTTATTTCTTCAACATATGCCAAATCAATTCCCATAACCTTACCCTGGTTTCCAACTAATTTGACAGCAACTTGAGTCCAACCGCCAGGAGCATTACCAAGATCCAAGACATAAAATCCAGGACCAATTAAACGATAAGATTCGTTTAATTCTTTTAATTTGAACGCAGACCTAGCTCGGTAACCTTGCTCATGAGCTAATCTTCGATAGTAATCTTTTCGTGCATCTGCTAATTTCATTTGGCCTTCAAAGGTTTTTTAAGTTCAGCAATAACCCAATCTTCAATAAGCTGACATGTTTTGGGGCTTATTTCACCTTCAAGAGAACACTTTTGTTCAACAGTGCAAACTAAGCAAGGAGCATTTACAATTGATTCAGTACTGATAGGGGTTTTCTTTAAAATTAATTTATACGTCCAACGATCGTTTTCAAGAAGTTTCTCTCTAGTGATAGTTCCCATTCTTTCAAGTTTCAAAGATAATCTAGAACCATCACGACCTGAAAGTTTAAGTTTTTTCCACAATTCACTTTGCAGCATACCATCAGATTCACGTTCTGCCAGAATATCACATATTTTATTTGTAAGTCTCTCCATGTCAACTTTTTCAATTTGGAAATTTTCGATTTCTAATTCTGTTAGTTGTTCTTCTAATTCATCCTCAATGGTTCTTTCAGCAATTCTTTTTTCTTCTGCTAATTCTTTTTTAGTTAATT
>JAOMJV010000024.1 GCA_028351415.1 Candidatus Nitrosopumilus sp. | reverse complement strand
GAATGACATCTTAGCGGAATTAGTTTAGTCTGGTATGACGTCAGCTTCCCAAGTTGAAGGTCACGGGTTCAAATCCCGTATTCCGCATTAAATTTCTCTAATTGCTTGCTCTATAATTCCTCTATCAGGTGCGTTAGGAAAATATTTCAAATATGATTTAAGATCTTCTTTAGCATCTGAATTTTTATTTTGTTTCTCTCGAAGATAAGCACGGTTTTTGTATATTTTAGCAGATCTTTTTGGATTAATTTCAATTGCTTTACTGTAAGAATTTTCTGCTTTTTCAAATTGATTTGTTTTCAGATAAAAATTACCTAATCCGTTAAATGTCAAATATGATTTATTATTAATTTTTAAACTTCTTTCATAAAAAGAAACACAGTCTAAGGAATTTTGTTGATTTAACATTGTAGCATATAGATGTAAAGCTGTTGAATTATTTGAATCAAGTTCTATAGATTCTTTTAATGATGAAAGTGCTTCAGAATAATTTTTTAAAATATTTAGTTTTTCAGAATCAAAACATAGGCGATTAGATTTATTCTGGAAGTCATTTTCTAATGTAACTTTAGATAAAGTGTCTGGAGGAGATATAATTATCAATAACCTTCCTTCTTCAGACCATTCCCTGTCAAAAACTTCTTGTGGAATTGCCCCTTCTTGTTGCTCACCCTCCTGATTACCTTTTTGAATATAATGAAGAATTGTTTTTTCATCATCGTTGTAACCAGTAATTACTGAAGCATGTTGTGTAATTTCAGGAATGCCTGGAAGAATTACAATTGGAGGAATGCCTGCATCAATGATTTTTTTTAACTCATCTAGAGAAGAATGAACAATTTTACATGATAATCCATGTCTTTCTGCAAGTTCTATCCCCTCTGTGATTATACTTCCATTAAAGTCAGAATATTTCTTAGCAGATTCTACAGCCTCGGCCATAGGTAATTCAATATTCCAGTATCTAGATACAACGTTAATCGGTAATGGAAGACAAATATTTTCTTCTTCAACAAGAGGTAAAAGTAATTGATGATCTTCTTGTTCCATAAAATAAAGAAATTCTGAGAGTTATTAATATCAATCAGAGTGAACAGAATTTTTCAATTAAATTATTACCATCAAGACTCATTTCTGGATGAAATTGAGTTCCAAAAATTAGTTTTTTTTCATATTGAATAATTTCATACTTACAATTATCAGATTTTCCAATTGGTATCAATGTGTCTGGTAATTTAGAAATTTCAAATCCATGACTTTCAAATACATCTATTGAATTATTTGTAAGTAAATTATTTTGTAAAATTTTAATTGTTTCATTTCCTTTTTGAATAAATTCTGTTTTTCTAATTGTACCTCCTAATGTAAGGGCCAATATTTCTGCACCATAACATATTCCAAGTAATTTTTTATCGTTTTTAATTGAAAAATTAATAACTTTAGAATTTACTTCGTTTATTTTTTTATCATTTTTTGTTCTTCCAGATAAAATAATTGAGCTATATTTTTCTAATGAATTTAATTCTAAAATATAAGGAGTAGATTTTTTAAATGAAATATTTTTTTTGGTTAAAAAATCAGTTAATTGTTTTGTATAGATAGAACCGTTATCAACAACAAGAAGCAACTAGTTGCCTACCTCAATTGACACATAGTGTATCTCAGGTAATCCATCTTTCACGTATACAGTTCCAATATTGAGAATTGCATCTACTTCCCACATGAATACTCTGTCGCTACGTGGCTTTACAAAGTCATCAATGAATTCAGATAGGAATAATTCTGTATCAGGAAGATCATCTTCAGTAAAGAAGAATATTTCACCTTCATTAAATGACAGTGGTATCTGAATTGATGTTGGTTCAGAAATTATGATCTGTTCTTTTTCAAATATTGATTTTATGATATTAATTCTATCATCTTTAATTAATTCAACATAATCATCATCAGCAGTAGTTGTAGTTGATGCCACGCCAGAAACCTTTTTCAAGTATTGCTCAAATGCTTCCTCTTGCGTAGCACCCAGTCCAACAAAGTATTCACCATTAAATGCCGCACCAACTGCTGCAATAGTACCTAATTGAGCAACTACTCCACCAGCACCTGCGGTATAAACTGGAATAAAGTATACATCATGATCACCTACACGATACAAAATATTATCTCCAATTCTTGGATTTCTCAATAATGTCTTTAATTTAGAAAATTCAGGATCTCTATCAAGTGCTTCTCTAACTGCAGTAGGTCCAATTAATTTAGTTTCAGAATCTAATGGAACTTCATAGAATTGTAAATCACCCAAATTTTCAAGATCATTTTCAACTACCATATATCCGGCAAGGTTTCTTCCTTGTGATCCTTTTAATTCCAATGAAAGTAATCCTAAGAAAGAAGTTTGTTCAAATCCAGGTGGTTTTGCTTCAACATAGTAAGTGTCAAGACCGCGGGGAATTTCATAAAATTCGTTTGCTTGAATGAATGTTTCAGGATTAGTTACATGGTAAATATTGTACATTTCTGTTTTCCAATTAAACAATTCAACGGGATATCGAATTTGTTCTTCTAACCAAGATGGCATATCTGAAAATTGTTCATCATATTGACTAGCAAACATTTCAGTAAAGAAATCATCACCTGTTTTTAATAATTGAATATCACCATTATACGAATCAACAAGTGCATATCCTACCAAACGTAAGTATGGATTTCCTACGGACCAAGGAACATCACCTGTGTCAAAACCAATGATTAACGGAATTAACCAATAGGAATTTTCTCCATCAGTAACAGGTAGTGAGTCTAACTCTTTTCCAAATAAATCATATAAGAAATACGGATACAATATTTCCATTCTGTCATGTACATCCTTGTATCTCATAATGTGTACAGATTCACCTGGAAATGAAAGTATGAAATTTGGTTCAAATATCCAACTAAGTGGTGGTGGAACATCCAAACCACCCATACCAGAATAAGATACGCCTCCAAGTTCTGCACTAGTTTCGCCTCTGCCAGTTGGATAACCAGACCAAGTTTGTTCAAATAATCCACCTTCACCATAGTAAATTTCTCGTTGTTGGAAAAATTCTCCACTGTCAACTATCTGACCATCTGTTGCACCTAAAGTCAAAAATCCATCTGGAACATGAGTGTAAACAAGATGCTCATTGTACCATCTATTATCAAGGCTAACAGATGATGGCAGAATTGGTTTCATTGATGCAGTCCAATACAAAGTGTTGTTAAATCTTAGAATATCGTTATCTTCAAAGTCAACATATGGAATTAGTCCTATTTCGGGCTTTAATTTAGCAAATGCAGCTTCCCAATCCCAAATTCGAATAACATCAAGAACGTCACTATTTTGTTCAACATAATTTTTAATATTATTTGCAGATACAGATGTTAATTGTACATCGTGTGTATTTTCTTGAACATCATTTAATTCTCCAAGATATCTATTAACTTGAATTTGTTGTTCGGTGTATGGTCCTAAATATTCAATTTTCTTTGCATCTGCAATACTGTTGTTTACTGCAACTACACCACCAACCATAAGTAAAATTACAAGAATTGTTGCAAATCGTATTATTACATCGCGTTTAAACATGTGAGTTAGAACACGTGCTCTAATTCTATCAACTAATGAAAATGCAATTAAAGCAAATCCAATTACAAGTGTTCCTCCAATTACATATCTTGTATTATAATCAATTTGATCAGTAAAGAATAGATTAACACCAATCCAGATTATACCAATTCCTAAAATTCCCTCAATAGTTGAAACATAATTTAGATAACGAGGTTTTCCTTCTTGAGAGTCTTGCAAATAAGATGTAACAACATCAATAATTCTATGAATACCAACATACAGGACCAAACGTAATCCAATTGCTCCAAGCATAGGCGGAATTAGTATTACTAATGCAGGAATCATTGGAACAACTTGTTCAAATGCATAATTTGGATTACTATCTGGAGTTACAAATGGTAAAGAGAATAAGTTTGGTAAATGTTCAACACCTAATGTATTTCCTTCAATAAATGACATTGCTGCAAATCCAAACATAATATTTGCAAAGAATGCACCAAATAGCAAAATCTTAGTTATTTGCCATAGAATGAATTGAGGAGAAGTTAATTTATAATTTTTAAAACTTTGAATATCTGTTGAAATAGATTGTTGAGGACCTCTTGCAATAAATCCAATTGCAGAATTAATACCATACCAGAAAATGGAAGATCTACTGACAACATTTACACGGATAAGAGCAATTGCCGAAAGAATTAGAGTTGAAAGAAGTGTATAGTAAAGAGGTTTTGTGAATTGATCTCCAAATTCAGTGAAATTCATTGATAAAATAACTGCTTGATTACCAATCAGGGTAAAAATTAGAATTCCTATAACAGCAACAATAGCTAATCTGATGAATTTACCAGTATCAGGAGGTGGAGCTTGCTTATCAGTAGAGGCGCTATACAAAATCATTTTTTATTACGATTCACTAAATTAAAGCCTTACCAGCAAAATTAAGCAATTGTTGCTAGTTTTTTACAAATCATGTACACTGCGGCGTATGTTGGAACTGATATTTTTTCATTAGTGTATGGACCAAATTTTTTATTTTTTAGTTTAAATTCAATTGGACAATTAGCTAAAACTTCAACAGGATCATCATTAAGAAAACATGCATCTACATATGGATCAAATTTTGTTAAATCAGTACAAAGGACTTTACTAAGACCGCTCTTACTGTTGATAGAACCAGGTAGTCTAAAAATTCTATGAATATCCATAGTCACATTAGGATCAATTTTAACACCGATATTTTTGGATACATCATCAAGTGTTTTTTGAAAAGAAGGATACCCACTATCAAGTAATTCTGAAATAATTTTTGAACGTTTTGATTTTGAACCAAAAACATATTTTGAAAATCTTCCGTTCCAACCTTTTTGATTGAAATCAGGAAATAATGATCTATTAGGCTTAAATTTTTTCATACCAAATGTTTCAGGAATAGCACCACGAAACATGATATAATCAACAAGTTCTGATCTTTCTTTAGAACCTATTTGCTGAAATTGTGAATGATAAACATAAACATGAAATCCTTCATTACCTGAAAAATAAACATGAATGTTTTCTTTATCAATTCCTAAATCATTAATTAAAACATTAGATAATTTATTGACTTCAATTTTTGATGCAGAGATACAATTTTTGCAAGGTAGTGATTTTTTTTCTAATTTAGTTGAATTACATTTTACACATTGACTGGTATCTTTTGAAATTTCATTGCACTCATTACAAATTGATATAGTATGGTTTTCTCTACAAGGTAAATTAAGATCCTTTGCATCAATATCAAAAATCAAATCAGCTTCTTTCCAATCCTTTTCACTCATGGGAGAATTTGGAAATGCATAATATGCGTTTGAACAGTAAACATCTGACGGGATATTTTGCATAAATAACAAATGCAATTCTTTATTTTCCTTAAGGGAAATATGCCTAAACATTCCAGAATTAAATTTTTGATAGCCAAATTCCCTTTCAGATGTACGTTGAGGACTAGTAATTAGATCAAAATGATTAAAATAATATTTTTTAAAAGAATCTTCTAGAAATTTAATATCAATTTCGTTCATTATGTTCTCTTCTTTCCAAATTGCATTGGATTAATGATATTATCACATTCTTTTGTTATAAAACAGAGATCCTGTGTTTTTAATTTTTCACAAGAAGGACACGAATATTTTGTCGCACTACCTGAAGTTCCAGCAAGATGATTAAGTTGGTAAAGTGTAACTCGAGGATTATAATCTGGTGCATTTTTGAATAATGGAGCAATTTGTGGGACGGTTTGTCCTTTTGATAAAAGAAAAGTTGCGAGCATAAATCTTCCAGAATGTGGAAGATTTTCACCTTTTTCAAGTACATCTATTGCATGTTTTATGCACGGAGGATATTCCCCAGTAGTTATTGTATAAGTTGGCGTAAGTTTTTTAGAAATTAAAATTAATTCATTTACAGCATTTTCAAGTCCAGGAATCATAGAAGGTTTAGGAGCATTGATAATTTTTGAACTAATATAATTTCCTAATTCTTTTCGAATTAATCTAACTGTTTTATCAGGAGTAAGAAAGACTTTTCCATTTTCAACATGTCTATTGATTAATTTCCATTCACGTTCATGAAAAGTAACTGAATGTTTAAGATAATCAGATACGGGTATTACAAAAAAATCATTTTCTTTAATTATTTCAATATTAAATAAATCATAAATAATTCTAGTTGCTAAATCAATTTTTGATTTATTAGAAGCATTTCCTAAATCTTTTTCTAAATAAATTTCTGCTCTTCGAGCTTCAGCTAAAGCAAATCTTTTGATCAATGTAGACATTCCAGTTAATTTGATAAGCACTATGGCTAAAAGAAATGAAAATACTTCTCTTTCAAGAACATAGTCTTTAGATGCCTGACCATCTTTATCAATATCTGATTTATAGACTTCACCTGCTGATGCAACTTTGATTCTATGTAGTGCTTTTTCAACGGATAATTTTAGAACTGGATCGCTACCAAATTGAACTAAAGAAAATCCTTTATCTTTCAAATATTCACCAGCATCAGCCAAAAATGGATATTTTGCTTTTTCATCTTGTCCGAGAACTAGCATAATAGTTGATTGAATAATTTACATAAAAATCTGATTCTCAAGATTTGAACGGTGGTTTAAATTATGTTTTAAGGAATTATTAGAGTATGAAAATTGGTTGTCATGTCTCAGCATCAGGTTCAATTGACAAATCAGTAGATAATGCAGTTGAAAGAGATTGTTCAGCATTTCAGATATTTACGAGAAGCCCAAGATCATGGCACGCAAAAGAACTAACAAAAGAAGTCATTGATGCTTTTAAATCTAAATTAAAAGCTAGTAAAATTGATAGATTTGCAATTTGTGCACATATGCCATATTTACCAAATTTAGCTACACCAAAAAATGATGCATTTGAAAAATCAGTTAACACGTTGATAAGTGAAGTTGAAAGATGTGCACAATTGGGAATACCATATTTAGTTACACATCTAGGTAGCCATTTAGGAACTGGAGAAGAAGCAGGAATTAAAAAATTAGTAGAAGGTCTAACAAAAGCTGGTCAAACAAAAAATGATGTAATGATTTTATTAGAAAATACAGCAGGACAAAAAAATTCTGTTGGTTCAGATTTTAAACAGCTTGGTGAAATTTTTAAGCAATTAAAACCTGGAAAAAAATTCGGTGTGTGTCTTGATACATGTCATGCATTTGTTGCAGGGTATGACTTACGAACAGCAGATAAAGTGAAAGAAACTTTTAAAGAATTTGACAAACATGTTGGATTAGAAAATTTGAAAATTCTTCATCTGAATGACGCTAGAGGAGAACTTGGATGTAATCTTGATAGACATTATCATTTAGGATTAGGAGGAATTGGAGAAGAAGGAATAACGTCTGTTGTAAAATTTGCAAATAAGAAAAAAATTCCCATAATTTTAGAAACTCCAATTGATGATGACCGAAACGATTTTGAAAATGTCAAAATAGCAAAAGGGTTTGCATAGAAATGTATTCAATTAATGGAGAAATAAAATAATGAATTATGAAGAAGTAATGAAATTAGCACTTGAACGTGGATTTTATTTTCCTAGTTGTGAAGTTTATTCTGATGCAAGTGCAGGTTTTTGGGAATATGGTCCATCAGGTGTTGGTTTAAAAAATAAATTTCTTGAGTTATGGAGAAGAGAGTTAATCAGAAGAGATGGAATGATGGAGATAGATGGTTCTCAAATTATGTCTAAATCAGTTTTTGAGGCATCAGGTCATTTAGGTAATTTTGCAGATCCAATAATAAAATGTACAAAATGTAATTCAACATTTAGAGCAGATAGAACCATTGCAGAGATTACAAATATCGAGATTCCTGAAAATGCAGACTTGATTGAATTTGATAATGCAATTAAAGAAAATAAAATACAATGCCCAAAATGTAAAGGCAATTTTAGTTCAACAAAAAAATTCAATATGATGTTTAAAGTTGGAATTGGCCCTCAAGAAGAAGAAGCATACCTTAGACCAGAAACATGTCAATCAATATTTGTTGATTTTCCTAGACTTTTCAAGACTATGAGAGGTAAACTTCCATTAGGAATTGCTCAAGTAGGAAAAAGTTTTAGAAACGAGATAGCACCAAGACAAAGTTTACTTCGTCTTAGAGAATTTTATCAAGCTGAAATTGAGGTATTTTGTAATCCTGGAAGATTAGATGATGTTGAAAAATTTACTGAAGTTGAAAATACAGTAATTAGAGTACAGACTGATGCTGAGCCAATTTCTATGACTTGTAAAGAAGCACTAGAATCAGGAATCGTTCCAAACAAATTTGTAGCATATTATTTAGGAATTTTAACAGAGTTTTATGAAAAAACAGGCATTGATATCTCAAAAAGTAGATTCAGAAAATTAGGGGATAAGGAAAAAGCATTCTATGCAGAAGTTGCATTTGATTTTGAAGTTGAAACCACAATCGGTTGGCTTGAGCTTGTAGCATGTAATTATAGAGCAGATTATGATTTATCTAGTCATGCTAAGATGAGTAAAGAAAAATTTGAGGTAATGGATAATGATGAAAAAGTTTTGCCACATGTGTTTGAAATTTCAATGGGAATTGATAGAAGTCTATATACAATTTTAGAGCATTCATTAAAAAAAGATGAAGAGCATGAAAGAATGGTTTTATCACTTAAACCATATTTGTCACCAGTTCATGTTGGAATTTTATCATTAGTTAAAAAAGATGGATTAAAAGAAAAAACAGATGAAATTTTTCTAAATATTAAAAGAAAATTTGATGCATTTTTGGATCATTCAGGTGCAATCGGTAGAAGATATAGAAGATTAGATGAAATTGGAGCTCCATTTGCAATAACAGTTGATCATCAAACATTAGAGGACAATACAGTAACAATTAGAAAAAGAGACTCCATGGAACAAAGCAGAGTGAATATTACAGAGATTGATTCTATTTTGTCTGGATCTGTTGCATTTCCATAACTAAAAATTATTTTTGATATTTTAGCTTAGTATTTTTTAAATAAATAAAATAAAAATAATAACTATCGTCTAATCTCAACTAGCTACTCAAAGGAAGAAGTAGAAGAGGTTTGTGACGAAAGTCCACTTGAAGATGGTACAGATGGGAATTTTTCTCCTATCTGTTGCTCGGCTACTGCGGATGCTTCTTGAAGAATTCTATCTGTTTCTTCATTTGAAGTAGAAGACTCCATATTGAATGAGTCTCCTGCAAGTGAATCCATCATAAGTCCATTAAGTGTCTGGGTCATACCATTCAATTCTGAATCAGCTTCTGGCATGAATTTTCCGAGTGATGATTTCAATCCCTTCATTGTATTCATCGCAGGTCCAATTGCTACCATAGCATCACCAAGATCATGAATAGTTGTCAGTCTTAGTTGAACTTGTTCTAATGACATTCTTGCATTACCAAGCATCTTTGTAACTTTACGAATTTCAGCTAATTCGTTGGACAAAACTTTACTTGTACTAGTATCATGTTGCTGCATTGCAGTCACGACTCGTTGAAAGAGTTGCGCATCTCTTTCTTGCAATTTACCTAACATCGAGTCCATTTTTGATATTTGGACTTGTAGTTGGTTTACTGCAGTTTGAATTCGTGGTTTCAATGCACCTTGAGGTTTTAATACATCTTGTAGTTTGCCAGTTACACTTTGAGTCTCTTGACGAGCCCATGTACTGTCGAATTTTGACATGATGGTGAATCCAGAAATTAAGCCTTAATCAACAGTGTAAATTTAGATCAACTTTTGAGTAAATTTAACTAACAAACTATTATGATTGATTGGTAAATTGAAAATAGTGGCAAAGATTGTTGTTTTTGATTCAGGGTTAGGCTCACTTTCAATAATTAAAGAAATTCAAAAAATTGGTAAAAATGATATTATTTATTTTGCTGATCAAAAAAATTATCCATACGGAGTAAAATCACAGGCTCAATTAAGCACAATAATTAAAAAAACAATTAATCTATTAGAAGAAAAATTTAAGCCTGACATTATTGTTGTTGCATCAAATACACCAAGTCTGATGCTAGATTTATCAACAAAGAAAATTGTTGATGTAAAACCTCCTTTGAAATTGGCAATAAAAAAATCAAAATCAAAAAGAATTGGAATTTTGGCA
>JAOMJV010000023.1 GCA_028351415.1 Candidatus Nitrosopumilus sp. | reverse complement strand
TGTCAAATGAAGCAGTAGATTCTAAAAAGAAAAGTGCGTCTGAAGCGTTTGTCAACTCCCTTGGAGGATACCCCATAGGGTACGGGGTTGGAATTCTCATTCTGCCTCTATCCACGGGTTGGATTCAAGAAGATCCATACATGGCAAATATTGCAATAACTGGAGTTTATGCAACAGTGTCATTTGTAAGGTCATATTTTTTGAGAAGAGTATTTGAAAAGTATGGGATTGACGATAACTTTATTCGTCTAGGTAGAAAAAGCATTCAAAAATTAATTGAGAGACTATCATGATTAATGACTTTAATCCAAAAACGGATTCAGATGCCCCCCATGTCCAAATTTGTCATTATTGCAATGAACTAAAGAAATTTTGCGGGAGAGTAAATTTTGGAAATCATTACTATTGTACAGGATGTGTTCTCAAAATTGGCAAATTGGATGTGGATTATTGGAAAGAATGCTCCAATATTGAATTTTTTAATGGCATGCTCAAAGAGTTAAGAAAATTCAGAGAAGAGAGCGAGAGAGGGGGAGACCGATCTTCTGATACTTCCAAGAAAAAGAAAACTAGGAAAACAACGTGGGGATGTGGAAAATAACATGCTCAAAAAATATTTTAAAAATTACTTTGAAAAAATTAAGGATACCAAAAAGGTAGCACGAGACAAAAACATCGGAGTCTGGTGGATGCCTGTGTTTGATTCGTTTTTAATTACAATTTATCTGTCATGGCAGATGTCTGTGGGGGTTTGGATTGTATTGGATGCATGGCAAAGTGGTCAGACATACGCTCCATGGTACATGGATTCATTGTGGGAACTATCGTCATTCTCACTAACCATGTTCATGAGTATCATCACGTTTACCATACTTGATAAGATAATTTTATTTTTCATTTACGTTCATTCGTATGCAAATAAACTTGTGTTAAGAGGAATTACCAAACTTGACATGTATCTGTGGAGAAAGACAGGACGAGATACTGTAGTTACTAATTTCATATGGAAGCTGCAAAGAAAATTCATGAGCCGCTCAAAAAAGGAGAGAAAGGTTATGACCATGGTGTTTGTTGGAATGATTGGGGTATATTACGGGTGGATGATCCTGACATGAGTTTTCTAAATTAAGATATGACCAAAATAACTTGTTTACAGTTTAAAGAATTTTTTTAATTCTAGTTAAAGTTCACTTTCTTTATTGAGCGAATAATCTGCTTGCTAATCTTATCCATAAGATACGTGTCCACATAGTCAAAATTTTCACAAATGACAAAGTTGTCCAGGAAAATCTCCTTCATCTGTGAGGTATTCTCTGCGGTGTTGTCCCCGACATAGATTCCGTTGCAACTGATTCCCTTGTGATGCATCTGCTTGATTGCCTTTCTTGCGATTGCAATGTCGCCGTGCTCGTTTGGATGTCCGTCCGTAATCAGGAAAAACAGACGTCTCTGACTGGTCATTTTTTCAATCTCGTGCTTTGCATACCCTATTGCCATTGCAAGCGGTGTCTCTCCAAATGCCTCAAGTGAGCCAATCTGTGTCGGTTTTGTAATTTTTTTGATGTAGCAATGGCCTGCAGTTCCGTTCCAGCCCATGATTGTGAGTCTGACGTGGGGCAAGTCCGATATTGAGTCGTAAAGTGTTGCACACATTCGCTTGACTGTGTCCATGTGGTCCCCCATGGATGAACTCTCGTCAATTGCCAGGATGATATCAAAGCCTGAAAATTTCTTGGTATTGATTAAGAACTTTCCAATCTTGTTGATTTTAAAGTCAATGTATGCCTCGACGTCAATGTCCTCTCCCGTGGAGTCAACCTCTCCCATTCTTCCGCCCTGAATTTTTTTAAACGTGCTTTTTAATTTTCTGGATGTCGTTTTGTTAAATTCAATTAAATCCGTATGCTTGTGATCGTTTACGGTGATGTGACTCTGGATGTTGTTCCAGTTGGCTTTCTGTATCACCTTCTTTTTCGAAATTTTTTCCAGTTCCTTCTCTATGGATGAGATTTCTTTTTTTCCTGATTTTTTTAGCCTTTCACGTGTGTCCTCAAAGCTGGATTTGCTTTTGTCGTCAAGCTCAAACGGATTTTTAAAATCAGATAGCAGTTTGCTTTTTTTGGCCTCTGCAACTTTTTCCTCCTTTGTTCCTCCGTCCTTTTCCTTTGACTTGTCCTCTCCCTCCTCCTCAATTTTTTCGTTAATTACATCCTCTAAAGTTTTTGAAGACTTGTCGTCATTTTGTTCTGAATTTGTTTTTGATTCCTCAGTACCGTCCTTTGACTTTTGGTTTCGAACATCATCACTAAGAAAGTCCTCCAGTTCCTGGTTCTCGTTTGTTTCTTTCTTTCTGAACAAAAATTCCTGAACAACTTTTTCCCAGTACATCAAAGCAAGATCATATGCCCCCTTCTTTCCTGTCAGTTCCACTGCTTTGATATAGTCGATGGCAGCTTTGAACTCACTTTTTAGGACTAAATCAGTTTGATCATATCTTGCAAAACGTAGCGCTTCTATTGGGTCAATTGGAATTACATCCTCTGGGACTTGTTTTTTAAAATTCTCAACTCTTGCATCCACAAATCTGTCGTTTGCGCCTGGATAAATTTCCCCATAGCATGACTCAACACGCCTAATTTCTAAAATATCGTAGATAATTTTTAAATTTTTTAAAAGTAACGTGTGCTGTATCTTGGTCGTATCAGGTTTTATGGTATCAATGTATTTTTTAAATTCCTTGTCAGGGGAGTTAAAAATTATTTTTGAAAGAATTCTTTCTAGTTTTGTTTTTGGCGTTTCAACCTCGGGTTCAATTCCAAGTCTTATTTCGTATTCTGCGCCGGTATTATCTAATTCAACTGCATTGCCATCAACGAGATTTAGCTTGATTTTCTTTTTTTTTAATTGCTCAAAGATACCAATCATGTTGTGGTATATTTCGTACTCTGAATTTTTTTCAAAATTTAGATTGTTACTTTCTGAAATCAGAAACATTATTGAGTTTTACTTGACACGTCAAACATTGCTTTACCAAAGATGCTTTCTATACGTGACTTGATTGTGTCAATTTGATCCTCCGCATCATAGTTTCCTAGTATTTTTAAATCTAAAACTAGTTGTTCTGCGTTAATTCCGTCAACTGACTTGTAGCTGCGGTACAGGTGAAATGCATCAGATATGTCTCTGGTAGATATTGCATAGTCTAAACTTCCGTTCTTCTCAAGTGCTCTTGTTTCCATTGCCAATAGAAATATGCCTTTTGAGAATTCTTTTGGAATGTCAGTCAAATTTACCATTGACATTTCATCTTTGGTCTCAGGATAATTCCAGTTCCAAATTGCAAATCTACTTTTTAGATCCTGGTTTAACTCGTAAATTCCGCCGTTGTTGCTTGGGTTGCTTGTTGCAAAAACTATCAGTTTTGCATCCTCTTCCAAGTGAAATGTTTTGTCAAGGGCATCAACGTACAATCCAGAACGCCAATCAAGTAGAGGATTGAGTAATTTTTGCATTGCTGGTGCCAGTGAGCCGACTTCTTCAAGACAAAGAACTGCAATTTTTGCTTTGTTTGCAAGTTCAATTGCTGTTGGGATTACGCCCAGTTTGAACGGGGTAGTTCCACTTTTGTGAATTATGGAACGACCGATGAGGTTGCTTTCTTTTGTTCCCTCACTACAATCGTATTGAATAAATGGCATTTTTGCTTTTTTGGATACCCATTTCGCAATGCTGAGAGTCTTACCGATTCCCTTTGGTCCCTGGATTAACAGTGGCTTTCTGCTTGCAAGTAGCCCATCGTAGATTTTAAACTCGTTTCTAATCTCGTGATATGCCGGTACTTTGCGAACATAGTGGTCCTCAGGTGTTACTTGGATGTATTCCAGACTTGATGGATTGATTGCTGATGATTCTTTATTCAATTTACTAACCTCGCGTTTTTATTTTTTAAATTATACATGCAGATTGGGTGTTTTTCTCTCTCAATTAAACTGTGTAGTTGATCACATAGATCCCAAATTCCGTCATGATCACAATCTAAACTCACAGACATTCTTCAAACCGCATGCGTCGCACTTTCGTTTGTTGTTGTGATGCTGTGGCTCTGTAAGGTTCACTGCGATGCTGGCAAATCTCTCAAGTGATGTGTGCAGATAATGCAGTGAAAAGGGGTCTTGGACTTCAGAAAATATCTTGTATGGCTCCCTGGTTTTTCTGTCACAAATTCGAAGTTGCCATTGTTTTTGCGTATGGGACATATCCAAATAATCATCAGGGTTTGCCCTTCTTTTTGAGGAATAATTCGAATTAAGATATGTCAATACCTGAAGCAATTGACCGGGGTATGGCTGCGTTTTGGAATCATACGTCTGTGGTTTTGCTACAAATTTATCGTCTTGAACTATCAGGGTACCGTCAACTCGCATGATTTTATCAATTCTTCCAGACAATGAAACAATGACATTTTCAGTTGGAAATTCAAAAGGAATGGTTAGTGTGGAGTAAATGTTTTCACGTGCAAACTCGATATCTTTTTTCTCATCTTTGATTTCAGTTACGGTTACAGGTTCTAATTCGACGTGTTCTTTCTCGTAAACATCTTTTTCATGATGTGCTTTCGTTCCTTGAATTAATGCCTGGGACGGTCTAGGTTTTACCCCCTGTATCGATAGTGGAACCTTATACTCACAATATCCTAGCGAATCTGAAAAATCTGTAACTGCAGCTAGAACAAATGTGATGTCCTTGATTTTATTTATTTTGATCATGTCATAGGGTATGCAGTTCTGATTAACTCACAACCCTCTTGCCGGGGATTTTTTTTTCTAATGTTTTTTTATATTTAGAAAATTTCATCATCATCATTTATCGCTTAATGTTTTATGCATTTATCTTATTTCCTCTGTAGTGTCCTTGCTGTAGTAACTTACGTGGTAATTTTCTACCTTAACATTTTTGTCACATGCATTATTTTCAGCTACATTATAGTTGTCCATTACCTCCCACATGCTAAAATTATTTCAAAATACGACTAAAATTTACTCATTGCGAGTATTTTTTTAATTTTTTATTTTGATTAATTTTTAACCTTCGCTCAGATATGTTCTTCATGACTGCAGATTCAAGTTCACAGTGGAACGGGGACGGAATACACAAAATTACTGGGACAAAGTATGACGAATTAAGATTTGACATAGAGGGAAATAACAGACGTGGATTTAACCGAGATGGAATTCATAAAATTACTAACCAAAAGTGGGATGAGGAAGATTATGATTACAGATTGTTTCACAAGGACACAGGGATTAACAAGCACACTCGAACAAAGTGTGCTGAAGACGGGTATGACCTGGATGGGTATGACAAATAAGGATTAAACAAGGACGGGTTTACCAAGGACGGCTTTAATCAGTATGAACTTGATGTGGACGGGTACAACAAGGACGGATTCAACAAGGAGACCGGTTTTAACAAGCACACGCAAACTAATTTTGCTTAAGACGGGTATGACCTGGATGGGTATGACAAGTACGGATGTGATGTGGACGGGTTTAATCTAGACGGATTCAACAAGGATACCGGATTCAACAAGCACACCCAAAGTAATTTTGGCAAAGACGGGTATGACATGGACGGGTACAGCAATAATGGATTCAACAAGGACGGGTACAACAAGGACGGTTTTGGCAAAGACGGATTCAACAAGGACGGTTTTAATAAAAATAAACTTTATAAAAAAACTGGAAAAAAATACAACGACTTTGGTTTTGACGTGGATAGACTTCATGAAAAAACTGGAACAAAGTACAACGAATATGGTTTTGACATAGATGGCAACCCCGAAGATGGTTCCGTATTTACACTAGGGTAGAGCATTATTCATCACATCATAATTTTATTTATTTTCATTTGTATGCAAATAAACGAGTCCTGCAAGGAATTAACAAACTTGAGATATGTTTTGTATGCTCATGATGGAGGCTGAAAAAACACAGATGGTTAAACCAGTTAATTGAAAATTTTGCGTCCTGAGGAGATATGACGTATCGACGTTCTTTATCCCACCAAGACTAACTTATTGTGGATCGCACTAGTATTTGTAGATCGCGAATCAATGGTTTTTTTATGAAATTGATGATAATCCCTGACTCATACAGTATGGTTAGAGTGCTTCTTGTATGGAGTTCAGTGAATTATCACCTTGACTATACCCAATAACTGATCGTGAGGTTAAGAGGTGAGGGTTATTTCAGAATGAGAATTGATATATCTGATTTATGATAATTTTTAATTTGATGGCGCATTTTTGTATTCAAAATATTCCTGAATTTCCTCCGACAGCTTTTCAATCAAACCCTTGTCGCCAAAATCCGTTTTCTTTAATTCCTCCCATGTTTCTTCAATTCCTTGTTTTAATACAAACAGTGTTCTCTTGTCATCGCAATGCACGCTTTGATTATGTGCAGACAGAATTTATTTTCTTCTGATGTCTTGTTTGCAAATATCGTCTATTTGAGATAATCCAGAAAGATTGGATGGATGAGCGGGTTTTCAGACAAGTAATCGTACATCCCAAGATTTACTGTTTTAAACATTGCAGAAAATAACTGGCCGTTTGCAATCCCCGCGGTAAACATTAGCGGAATTAAATCTGCATATTCGTCTATTGATTTTTTTAAATTAATTGCATCTTGTGAGATGTTCATTTGTATCATCTCATCCCATTTCTGTTTTATCTCAAACTCTTTGCTTTCAAGACATTTAATTCCGGCATCTGTTAGCTCGGATAAATCATGGGGCTTTAATCCTAATTTGGCATAAATATTTCTGATTCTCTGCTTGTCGCTTGCACCTAGGGACTGTGCTGTATTTTGGGTATACTGCTTGTACTCTATGGAGTTTAACCAGTTTTGTATTTTTAATTTTAATTCTGATGACGGTTCACCGTCCATTTTTTTCATGAATTCGCAGTCAAATAATTTTTCAAAGCTCACCACCAAGTCCAGGGGATTGATCTTGATCATTACTTTCAAATCCGTATAATGCATGCATGAAAGAACTACGTAATCAAGGGAGGTAAAATTTGAAATAATTTTATCAGAATCTGTTTTTTCCATTTCATCTGAAACTATTGCACGTTGGAAGAGCTGTGTGCAGAGGTGACGTATTTGAAAACCTCGTCAATTAGTTCCACACTCAGCTCTGATTTTATATCTGCAGGAATTACCTTGAGGACAAAATCATACATTGTTGTATTCTTTGGTAGTTCGTCTCTTTCCTGCAACAGGGAGAATACTGCAATTCCGTTTGAGATTATTGAAATTATTTTCTCTCTGTTGGTTAATGTCATGATTATTGTCAAAAATTCTATTTAATTAATCTAAAACTGTATGATGATCAAATAATGGATTTGTATCCGTCCTGTTTCTCAATAATGTGCAATAATTCGGGAGTGGTTTCTAAAATTTTAAGATCTATTGGTATGCTATGGCCTCCAGCACCCTCTGCAAACTCCTGTGATGCGTGATATCCGACATACACTGCAACAATTAGGAACATTGCAATTACAAGTCCAATTAGGATATTTACCATATTATTTTGAATTTCTCTATTAGGTGACTATAAAGATTGTGAAGATTGGCAATTACAATGATACTTTTGAAAAAATTAATTACACCAAAAAATACGGGAATATTATAAATCATGATTGAAACCGAACTTGGAAACTTACGCAGATCTCACTATTCTAATGAATTAAACGCCTCAATGGATGGGGCCCAGGTCACTGTAATGGGATGGGTTTTGACCGTTAGAGGTCACGGAAACATCAGTTTTGCAACTGTTCGAGACAAGAACGGCGACCTTTCAATTGTCGCAAAGAAAGGGGATTGTCCTGACGAGATACGTGAAAAAATCTCATCTCTAAAAGCACATTCATCAATAGGGGTAATTGGAACAATAAAGGCATCTGAGAAGGCACCAAGCGGGTTTGAAATTATTCCAAACGAGTTGCGTGTGTTTTCTGAAGTTACAACAATTCCGCCATTTGAGCCGACTGCCAAAACTGTCAAAAATATTGACACCCGTTTGGAGGTAAGACCAATTGACCTTAGACGTGATGTACTGCAACATGTTTTCAAAACCAGAAGTTTGGTTCTAAAAACAATTAGAGATTACTTTATTGATCAAAATTTTGTAGAAATCAACACTCCGAAAATGATTGCGACAGCTACTGAGGGCGGAGCTGCATTGTTCCCGATATTTTACTACAACAAGGAGGCATTTTTAGCTCAAAGCCCCCAGCTGTACAAAGAACAGCTAACGATGAGCTTTGAAAAAGTTTTTGAGATTGCACCTATTTTTAGAGCAGAGCCATCAAGGACAAACAGACATCTGGCTGAAGCGATTTCCATAGATTTGGAGGAGGCATTTGTTGATTACAATGACGTGATGAGCAGAATCGAGGACATCATCAAAGTTTCAATCAATGCAGTTAATGATTACATTCAAAAAAATCCTGGTTCTGAATTTGCTCCAATTGCAGTTCCAGAAAGCATTCCAAGATACACATACGATGATCTCGTGGACAGGATGCAAAAAGCAGGCGCAAAGACAGAATGGGGTGATGACCTGTATCCTTCAAACCTTAAAAAAATAGGCCTTGACGGTTTCTACTTTATTACCGACTGGCCTTTGGGTCCAAAACCATTCTACGTGAAAGACAGCAAATCCAACCCTAAAATTTCAGAATCGTTTGATTTGATGTTCGGTGATCTGGAATTGTCCTCAGGCAGTACAAGAATTGAAAAACGCGATGAGCTTGCTCAAAGGATGAGCAACAAAGGCATGAAGACAGACTCCTTTGAGTACCACCTTAACGCATTTGATTACGGAGTCCCCCCACACGCAGGTTGCGGGATTGGTCTTGAGAGATTAATCATGGCCTTGACTGGAACTGAGAATATTCGGGATACTACATTTTATCCAAGAGACGTAGACAGACTTACCCCATAAAACCACGTCATCATAATTTGGTAATCTGCATACAATTGTAAAATTTTGTGTGCGATGACATAATCTTCTTTTTATATCTAATTTTACATTAGTAAGTAGATTGAAAATAATAATAAAAAACGGCGAATCAGTGGAGGTATACCGTGACGCAAGTGACGTATCAGTTCTTCCAAAAAGCAAACTAGTTAGAACATTTAGTGAGGATGGTTCTTTAACTGAAGAATACAAACTTCTGGATAAAAAAATCACGTTAGATGATGACATGGACGGTGATCAAACGGAAATTGTCGTGACCTTACTTGTTGAAAAATAATAACTGTAAACAACAAACTGTCTGAAAAACTTAATGACAGTAAAAAAATTAGATTCTTTTTTTGTCAATAATATATTTGGAAAATGATTCTACTTTCTCGTGTTCCTCGCATACTAGCCATTTTTCTTCGTCCCCAAACATTACATCGTAAGTTATGATGAATTTTTCTTGTTTCTGACAACATTTGTTAATTATGATATTTCCGACGGGTCTTGAAATTTCATAATAAGATTTGAACCATTCTGGATTTGAATAAACCTGATTGACAATCTCCTCAATCTCAATTGAATTACTGGATTCCTCAATAATTTGTGCAATGTTTCTCATTGTTTCTGACCTTCTACTCTCAGGATCATGTGTAGTGGAGTTTCTGATGATTTTAGACATTCGAATCAATGTCTTTTTTGCTGAAGTAGCCCTATCAATTAGCGTCATGTCCGGTTCAGTTTTTTGCACTACTCAGTATGGTGTTTCAATAAAATAAACATGATCTTTTGTGCAGTTTTTGAATATTTTCTTAAAGTTAGGCGTAAAAATTGGTTAATATAACAACGGTACCTGACATATTTGGATATGTCATCTAAAAGAATAGCGAATCAGGCCATACAAAAAGATGAAAGCAATGAATCCGTAAAATCTAAAATAATTTTATTCATGTTGAAAGATAAAACCAAGGAAGTAGGATTAGCAGAAATCCATAGAAGTGTTGAAACAAACTATTCCAAAGAAGGAATCAATGGAATTTTAAAACAATTGGAAAAAGATGGCAACATCAAGAATGTAACTGTTAAGCCAAAAGATCCTAGGTACCTTGTTGCGGACGTAGAAAAATTTACTGCGAAATTTGAAGCATATGCTTACAAAGATTTTACTTCGTTTATGATTCAACAACTGTACGTTGAGAAGTCAGAGTTGTCTAAGATAAAAAAATATTTTACTAAACCTGAGAATGACATATCTGAAATGATATTCAAGTTTGGTTTAATATCTCTACAAACAATTCTTGCAAGCTATAGAAGAAGGAATGATCCAAAAAATCAAGAAGTATGGTTAAGAAATGCCATGGCCTTTGAGAACAATCTTAATTCAGCTAAATTCTCAAATCAAGTCAAAACAAAATTGTTGCAAAATATTCAAGAAGATAGAAGAGAAACAAACCCTCTTGACGTTATGCCAAGAATGAGCAGACCTACAAAAACGGACTATCAAAGACATGCTGGAGAAATGGAGCTTGCATTAACAAAGATGTTCCCTAAAATGATGAAAGAGTTTCGAGAAATTGAGGATAATTTATGGAAAAAAGAAACGTATGAAACAATGAAGGAAGTTTGTAAGGAAAATCCAGAGTGTCTTTTAGAATAAAATCGACCTAGGCATTATATTTAGGATAATTTTTGAAGATTGGCCTGTTTTCATGCCTATATTTTCAAATACAAGGGTGTTGTTGACATTTCATGTTAGATGCAGTGAAAAAAAAGGAAATGATTGAAGGGATTGTAAAGGATATCATGCAACGAATGAAAGACCAGGGTATGTCCGAAGAAGACATCATCATAGCAATGGAGAAAATTTCAAAACAAGCAGAAGAGGACGAATAGTGACATACAAAAAGAGACTGCATGCCATGACTCAATGCACTTCAAAGAAAAAATCATTTTTAAAAACTAAAAAGAATTCAAAGAAATAATTTCTTAAAACCAGATATCCAAATGCTTAATTAAATTGAATTCATGAATTTCTGTTATGGGGCTGTTTGATAAATTTACTAAAACATTTGACAAGTTTGGATACGATTTAGACGGGTATGACAAGGACGGGTATGACAAAAAGGGTTACAACAAAAACGGGTATGATGAAAACGGGTATGATTACAAGGGGTATGACAAAAAGAGACTCAACAAGGACGGGTATGACAAGGACGGGTATGACAAAAAGGGTTACAACAAAAATAGGTACAACGTAGAGGGGTACAACGAAGAGGGATATGACAACAAGGGGTATGACAATGATGGGTACAACTAAAACGGGTATGATTACAAGGGGTATGACAATGATGGCCACGATAATCGTGGTTTCTCTTTTGATGGAATTCACATGGATACAAAAACAACTTTTGATGGGTCGGGCTACAACAAGAAG
>JAOMJV010000022.1 GCA_028351415.1 Candidatus Nitrosopumilus sp. | reverse complement strand
GCTAAAATCATGGCTGCAATTGTACCAAACTCTGGAATTACAAAGGTACCGATAATCTCAATCTCCTCAGTTCCTGCATTGAATGGAACGATAACTGTGTTACCGTTTATCTCTGCGTCATCTGATTCCTCGCCGTCAACTAGTACCATAAAGATACCTTTTTGTGTTGATGTTGAAGGGCTGATTGTCAATGTACCATCATCATCAGAATTGATGTTGATGATAAATGAATTATCATTTGTGTTTACTGTTGCACTGATTACGTGTCCACCTGAAATATCATAAGATGTGCAATTACCTCCTACGTTTACTTCACTTGAACCACAATCAACATCGTCGTGATGCATTTCTTTATCACTGTGATCTGAATGTGTTTTTTCAGGAACTTCAACTCCACCATTTAGTTCAACTTTGACATTATTGTCTAAACTGCCATAGTTTACTTTAATGGTGTATGTACCATCGTATTTCATTAACTTACCAGCTGTACTTACACTTGTTGTGAAGCTTCCATCATTTGATACATTGACTTGATCAATTGTAACAAGTGAATTTAATGGATTAACCACAGTAACTGTGATTGGTACATTTCCTGGGATTACGTTTGCTATTTGTCCTGTAATTGTAATTGTACTATCATGACCATATACGGATTTATCTGCTTCAACTATTAGTGGAAGTTCAGATGCGTGTGCTTCCGAAGATATGCTCATGGTGCCTACAATTGCTACTAGGGCTACTAGCATTAACGATGTGGTGCTATTCATGTTATTTGAAAAAAAGCAATATCTCTATTTATGTATAATGAAAAATAAAAAATGAAAAAAAGTTGTAATTTTAGTATCTTGGAACGATGCTAAGTCTTGATTTTGAAGATATTGCAATTATTGAGATAATTGCCACTGCTAAAATCATGGCTGCAATTGTACCAAACTCTGGAACTACTAATCCATCTGCTACATCAACTTCTACTGAATCAATAAACATTGAATCATTGCCTTGTTGAGCAGTTACTGTGTATGTTCCATCTTGTGACCATAGTGATCCACCTACTGAAATGTCTGTTGCAAAGTCACCATTTGATTTTGGTGATGTTTGATCAACTGACATTAAATTACCGTTTGGTGCTGTTACTGTAAATGTAACATCCACATTGGATTTACTGGTGTGACCTGTGATTTCAATAGTATCTGATCCTTCCATAGCGTTTGCTTCAATGGCTAATCCTTGTTCAATACCAACTGAGTCATCAGACATTTTCATATCTAATTCTCCACTAGTTTGACTTGATACCATACTAGAATCTTCTGTAGATGTTTCTGCAGTCATTCCACTAGTTACATCAACACTAAGTGTGATGCTGTATAGTAGTGATGTTCCTTGATTGGTTTTTATTTTATACATTCCATCCTGTTTCCAATTAGAAACATTGAACTCTGTACTAAATTCACCATTTGCATCTGGTGTTACTTGATCAACGCTGACAACATTTGATCCATTTGGAGATATTACCCTAATAGTTACATCTGTAATATTTGATGTAGTATTCCCATTGATCGTGATGATATTGCCTGCTTCTTCTGCTGTAGCTGTTAATGACATTCCATTTTGTGTTGCAAAGACATCCTGGTTAACCGAAGTCACTGACATTAATGCTACTGCCATTAGAACTAGACAGATTGATCTTGTTGAATTTTTGAAATTCATCTAGTTGCAATCACGACACCTCGGTATTTATGTATATATAACATGTGAAAAAAAGTTACTATTTTAATATCTTGACAACATTCCAAGTCTTGATTTTGAGGATATTGCAATTATTGAGATAATTGCCACTGCTAAAATCATGGCTGCGATTGTGCCAAACTCTGGAATTACAAAGGTACCGATAATCTCAATCTCCTCAGTTCCTGCTAAGAAGTTAATTGTCAATGTTCTATCTGTTGATGTTATAGTTTCCTCAAAGTCTACTTCTTCACCGTCAACTAATACAAAGAATTGATCATCTCCATTGTCAATTGTTGCATCCAATACAGATCGTGGAATTGTCAATGTGATTGAACCATCACCAATTGATTCAATATGCACCAGTAAAGAAACTGCATCCATATCTGGAATAACATTGATTACTTTTCCATTTGTAATTTCATATGATATTAAATCTGTAGAATCTTGAATTGTAATAGTTGTTTCAGTAATGATTGAATCTATAACTATGACTTCTACTGGTTCTTCTCCTACTGTTACCCCTTCTACTTGTTCTTCTCCTACTGTTGCCCCTTCTACTTGTTCTTCTCCTACTGTTGCCCCTTCTACTTGTTCTTCTCCTACTGTTGCCCCTTCTACTTGTTCTTCTCCTACTGTTGCCCCTTCTACTTGTTCTTCTCCTACTGTTGCCCCTTCTACTTGTTCTTCTCCTACTGTTGCCCCTTCTACTTGTTCTTCTCCTACTGTTGCCCCTTCTACTTGTTCTTCTCCTACTGTTGCCCCTTCTACTTGTTCTTCTCCTACTGTTGCCCCTTCTACTTGTTCTTCTCCTACTGTTGCCCCTTCTACTTGTTCTTCTCCTACTGTTACCCCTTCTACTGGTTCTTCTCCTACTGGTATGCTTGTAATTCCCGTAAATTCAAAAGACATAGTTGCATGATTATTTTCATTTTGAGTAATTGTAATTTTATAGATTCCTGGTGTTTTCCAATATGGTCCATTTGGATTAATTTCTGCACTGAATTTTTTATCTGAACCTACTGTCATTTGATCAAGTTGAACTATATTTCCATTAGGAGCTTGAATGATGAGACTTAGTTGATCTCCTAAAGCAATGTATTTTATTTCTCCAGATATTAAAATTAATTCACTTTCTGAATATGATGATTTATCTGTGCTAACAACAACTGATCCATCCTCTCCAAATGTTGGTGTAATGACTATACTTGTAATTAAAATCCCAAATAATGCGAAAATCATCAATTGATTTTTCATTATTTTTTAAATCTATTTATGATATTTAAGGTTGTGAAAAATTTATTCCTTGTTATGATGAGATAATTTCAAGTTTCAGATTAGATATATATTAACCGGAACGTGATTTTTTTCAGTTTGTGTACATTATTTACTATTACATTTAATGTTAGATCTGGGGGCTTTCTAAATGGCAATTAAGAAAAATCAAGTACTAGTACCTGATCATGTCTATGTCCCAAAACATGAAATTATTCCAATGTCTGATGCTGAAGCAGTTTTAAAAAAATATAATTGCAAACCAACTGAATTACCGTTAATTTTTGTAAATGATCCTGCTATTATGGGACTTGGAGTAAAACCTGGTGATATGATAAAAATTACTAGATCTAGTCCAACTGCCGGCGAAAGTCTTTACTATAGATATGTGGTGGAGATCTAAATTTGGTTCATTCTGCTAACAAACGATGGCCAGTAATTCAAGATATTTTAAAACGTGAAGGAATTGCAAAACAGCACTTAAACTCTTTTGATGAATTTTTAGAAAGAGGATTACAAAGTATTATCAATGAAGTTGCACAAATTGATATTGAAAATGCTGAATATCCGTATAAAATCCAATTAGGAAAAGTTAAACTTCAACAACCAAGAATGATGGAACTTGATGGTTCTATTACTCATATCACTCCAGCTGAAGCAAGATTGAGAAACGTATCTTACTCTGCACCTGTTATGATGGAAGCTAGTGTTATAGAAGATGGAAAAATTTTGGAATCTCGATTTGTACACATTGGCGACGTACCAGTAATGGCAAAATCCAATGCATGCATTTTAAATAATTTCTCTAATCAAAAATTAATCGAACATGGTGAAGATCCAATGGATCCTGGTGGTTATTTTATCATCAATGGATCTGAAAGAGTAATTGTTGGTTTAGAAGATCTTTCTTACAATAAAATTATTGTTGATAAAGAGACTGTCGGTGGTAACATTGTCTTCAAAGCTAAAGTATACTCATCAATCGTTGGTTACCGTGCAAAATTAGAACTTGTAATGAAAAATGATGGATTAATTGTTGCTAGAATTCCTGGTTCCCCTGTTGATATTCCTGTTGTTACTTTGATGAGAGCCCTTGGACTAGAATCTGACAAAGAAATTGCAGCAGTTGTTTCTTTAGTTGATGA
This sequence comes from Candidatus Nitrosopumilus sp., assembly GCA_028351415.1. Lineage (GTDB taxonomy): Archaea > Thermoproteota > Nitrososphaeria > Nitrososphaerales > Nitrosopumilaceae > Nitrosopumilus. The sequence goes on along the minus strand of JAOMJV010000022.1, from coordinate 7,427 downwards.
ACTTCAAGATGAACTTGAAGGATCCTTTGAAAAAGCAGGAGATGTTCCTACAGCAAAAGATGCTGTTGTTTACATCAGTAAAAGAATTGCACCTGGAATGTTAGAGGAATTTCAAATTAAACGTGCTGAGACTTTACTTGATTGGGGTCTATTGCCTCATTTGGGTAAACATCCTGAAAATAGAAAAGAAAAAGCACAATTCTTAGGTGAAGCAGCTTGTAAATTATTAGAATTAAAACTTGGGTGGATTACTCCTGATGATAAAGATCACTATGGAAATAAAGTAATCAAGTTTGCAGGTCAAATGCTTGCAGATTTGTTTAGAACTGCATTTAGAAACTTAGTTAGAGATATGAAATATCAACTAGAACGTTCTGGTCAAAAACGTGGAATTAATGCCGTTGCCGCCGCCATTCGTCCTGGAATCATCACTGATAAACTAAACAATGCTATTGCAACTGGAAACTGGGGCCGTGGCCGTGTTGGAGTTACACAATTACTTGATAGAACTAATTATCTTTCAACAATTAGCCATCTTAGAAGAATTCAATCTCCACTTAGTAGAACTCAACCAAACTTTGAAGCAAGAGATTTGCATGCAACACACTTTGGAAGAATCTGCCCTAGTGAAACACCTGAAGGATCAAACTGTGGTTTAGTAAAAAATCTTGCATTATCTGGAATTATCTCTGTAAATGTTCCTTCTGAAGAACTTGTCGAAAAACTGTTTGATCTTGGAACTGTACATTTCTTTGATGCAAAAGATGATTTGAAAAAAGATGGAACTAGAATATTTGTTGATGGTCGTTTAATTGGATATCATAAAGACGGAATTGAATTATCTGAATCTCTTCGAGATCTTAGAAGAAATTCAAAAATTCATCCTCATATTGGAGTTTCATTCCATAAATCTGACGAACATGATGATGCAACACGAAGAATGTATGTTAATTGTAATGCTGGCCGAGTTTTAAGACCGTTAATAATTATTAAAGATGGTAAGGCATTGTTAACCTCAGATCTTTTAGATAAGATTTCAAAGAAATTACTTTCTTGGACTGATCTTTTGAGAATGAGTGTTTTAGAACTGATTGATGCTAATGAGGAAGAAAATTGTTATGTTGCATTAGATGATACTGATACTAAGAAACATACCCATCTTGAAGTATTCCCACCATCAATTTTAGGTGCAGGTGCTTCTATTATTCCATATCCTGAACATAATCAATCTCCAAGAAATACCTATGAATCTGCAATGGCAAAACAAAGTTTAGGATTTTCAACACCAATGATGAATACTAGTACATACGTTAGACAACACCTTATGTTATACCCACAAGTTCCGGCCGTTAATACCAAAGCAATGAAACTTTTAGGATTAGAAGATAGACCTGCAGGTCAGAATTGTGTTGTTGCAGTATTGCCATTTGATGGTTATAACATTGAGGATGCAATTGTTCTCAGTCAAGCTTCTGTTGATAGAGGATTGGGAAGAACATTCTTCTTTAGAATTTATGATGCAGAGGCAAAACAATACCCTGGTGGAATGAGAGATAGTTTCCAAATTCCAAATGCTGAAGATAATATTAGAGGTTACAAAGGTGAGCGTGCATATAGATTACTTGAAGAAGATGGTGTTGTAGCATCTGAATCTGCTGTTAAAGGTGGAGATATTTTAATTGGTAAAACTAGTCCTCCTAGATTTATGGAAGAATATAGAGAGTTTGAATCATCTGGTCCATATAGACGAGATACTTCAATTGGGGTAAGACCATCTGAAACTGGTGTTATTGATACTGTTGTTATGACTCAATCTAATGAAGGTGGTAAAATGTATAAAATTAGAGCAAGAGATATGCGAATTCCTGAGATTGGAGATAAATTTGCTTCAAGACATGGACAAAAAGGTGTAATGGGTATTCTAGCAAAAGCTGAAGATTTACCATATACTGCTGAAGGTATGTCTCCTGATGTTTTGATTAATCCACATGCATTCCCTTCAAGAATGACTGTTGGAATGATGATGGAATCTGTATGTGGAAAAGCTGCATCATTTCGTGGAAAAAGATTTGATGGTTCTGCATTTGTCGGAGAAAAAATGGATGAAGTTAAACAAGTAATGGATGAACATAATTTCAAATATTCTGGTAAAGAAATAATGTATGATGGAAGATCTGGAAAAGCATTTCCAGTTGATGTCTTTATCGGTGTTGTCTATTATCAAAAACTTCACCACATGGTTGCAGATAAAATACATGCAAGAGCACGTGGACAAGTTCAGATGTTAACTAAACAACCGACTGAAGGACGAGCAAGAGGTGGTGGATTAAGATTTGGTGAAATGGAGAGAGATTGTTTAATTGCTTATGGTGCTTCGATGATTTTAAAAGATAGATTACTTGATGAATCTGACAAATCTGATATTTTCGTATGTGAGAGATGTGGACTTGTAGCATATCATGATGTTAAACAAAGAAAGTATGTTTGCAGAGTTTGTGGTGATAAAGCTAAAGTATCTTCTGTATCTGTAGCATATGCTTTCAAACTATTACTGCAAGAGATGCAAAGCCTAAATATTGCACCAAGATTGCTCATAAAGGAGAAACTGTAAGATATGTCTATTCAAGCAATTAAGGCAATTGATGGAATTCGTTTCTCTGTATGGTCTCCAACAGAAGTCAGAAAATATTCTGTTGCTGAAATCACTGCTCCTGAAACATATGATGAAGATGGAATGCCCGTCCAAGGCGGTCTCATGGATGGTCGATTGGGTACTCTTGAACCAGGACAAAAATGCTTAACTTGTGGAAATACTGCAGCCCGATGTCCTGGACACTTTGGACATATTGAACTTGCAGAACCTATTTTACATATTGCATTTATTGATAATATTTACAAACTATTACAATCTACATGTCGTTCTTGTGCAAGATTAAAAGTTCCACAAGATGATCTTAATGCATTTCAGCATATTAAAGATAAAGGATCTTCTTACACCCTAGTTTCACAAAAACGTATTCCAGAACAAATTATTGAGAAAGCAAAAAAAGCAAAAGAATGTCCTCATTGTGGAAAAACACAATTTGAATTAGTATTTACAAAACCAACTATTTTTGTAGAAAAAACAGAAATTGGTGAACACAGATTATTGCCAATTACCATTAGAGAAAGATTCACACAAATTATCGATGATGATTTATCTTTGTTAAATTATGATCCTGTAACTGCAAGACCAGAATGGTTTATTCTTCAAGCCTTGCCTGTACCACCTGTAACTGTTAGACCTTCAATTATCCTTGAAACTGGAATTAGATCAGAAGATGATTTAACCCATAAAATGGTTGATATCATTAGAGTAAATCAAAGACTAAAGGAAAGTAAAGAAGCTGGAACTCCGCCATTAATTGTTCAAGATTTAGTTGATTTGTTACAATACCATTCAACAACCTATTTTGATAATGAGGTTTCTGGAATTCCACAAGCTCATCACCGTTCCGGACGTCCTCTAAAAACATTAACTCAACGACTCAAAGGAAAAGAAGGTAGATTCAGAGGTTCATTATCTGGAAAGAGAGTTGATTTTTCTAGTAGAACTGTAATTTCCCCTGATCCTAACTTAGATTTGTCTGAAGTAGGTGTTCCTGAACAAGTTGCAATGAAGTTAACTATTCCTGAAATTGTAACTGAATGGAATATTGCAAGAATGCGAACTCTTGTAATTAATGGACCTGATAAATTCCCAGGTGTAAACTATATTGTGAGACCAGATGGTGTTAAAATTAGATTAGATTTTGTTGAAGACCGTTCAACAATTGCTGAATCCCTTGAAATTGGATATTTGATAGAAAGACATCTTGCTGACAAAGATATTGTAATGTTTAACAGACAACCATCACTTCACCAGATGTCAATTATGGCTCACTATGTGCGAGTACTTCCCGGAAAAACTTTCAGATTACACCCATCTGTTTGTCCACCATACAATGCAGATTTTGATGGTGATGAGATGAATCTTCACGTTCCTCAAAGTGAAGAAGCAAGAGCAGAAGCAATTCTATTGATGAGAGTTCAAGATCAATTAATTTCTCCAAGATATGGTGGTCCAATTATCGGAGCACTAAGAGACTTTGTTACTGGTGCATATCTTCTTACCAAAGATGATACAATTCTAAGTATTCAAGAATTTTCAAATTATGCCATGCTCGGTGGATATACAGACCCACTTCCAAAACCTGGAACTAAAACAAAAGATGGCCCTGCATATACTGGAAAGCAATTATTTTCATTGTTCTTACCTAGCGACTTTAACTATACGCTTACATCAAAATGGTCAAAGGGTACTGGTGGAAAAGCAAATGATGTTGTAATTAAAAATGGTGAATTAATCGGTGGTGTAATCGATAAGACTTCAATTGGTGCAGAAGAACCAGAGAGTGTCTTACACAGAATTACCAAAGATTATGGAAATGCAGTTGGAAAGAGTTTCTTAAATTCAATTTTAATTATGGTAAAACAATTCATCACCCATTATGGATTTAGTTATGGTTATGGTGATCTTGTAGTTCCAGAAAAGAATGTTAAAGAAATTTTAGATGATATCCAATCAACTTATGACGTTGTATCTGACTTAACCCAACAATATGAAAAAGGAACATTGAAACTTACTAGAGGTATGAAAGCTGAAGAAGCATTAGAGGCTTACATTGTTAATGAATTGGGTAAAGCCAGAGAGAAAGCAGGATCTACTGCAAATGATTCTCTTGATGATGGTAATGCTGGAAAAATTATGGCTACAACTGGTGCCAGAGGATCAGCACTTAACGTAGGTCAAATGGCTGGTGCATTAGGTCAGCAATCAAGAAGAGGAAATAGAATGAATGATGGTTATGCCAATCGTGCATTAACTCACTATAAAGAACATGATAGTAATCCTGATGCTCATGGATTTGTAAAATCAAATTACAGAACAGGTCTTAGTACTTTGGAATTCTTCTTCCACGCAATGGGTGGCCGTGAAGGACTTGTAGATACTGCAGTTAGAACACAACAAAGTGGTTACATGCAGCGTAGATTGATCAATGCACTTGAACATATCAGATTAGAATATGATGGAACTGTAAGAGATCCACACGGTCACATTGTTCAATTCCTTTATGGTGAGGATGGAATTGATGTACAGAAAAGTGATCACGGTGAGGCATTTAATCCAAGTAGATTAGCTGCATCACAAACTATGGTTGATTCCGGAGCTAAAGCTACCAAAGGTGAAATTGAAACACTTGCTAAGAAATACACTGCAACGTTTAATCCACGATTAACTAAACTTGTAATTGACGCATTAAACAAATCTAATCTAAGTAAATCTGGTGTTGAAACCGTATGTAAGAAGGGTCTTTCACTTTACAACAATGCCCGTGCAGAACCTGGTCAAGCCGTCGGAATTGTCACTGCACAATCTATTGGTGAACCTGGTACTCAGATGACTCTGAGAACATTCCACTTTGCAGGAATTAAAGAAAGAAACGTCACATTGGGTCTTCCAAGATTAATTGAACTAGTTGATGCAAGAAAGAAACCAGTTACCCCAACTATGGATATTTACTTGGATAAAGAGAGTAAAACTAATAGGGAAAAAGCAATCGAAGTTGCAAGAAATGTTTTACAGACTAAAGTCAGTGCATTAATTGCTGATACTGAAACTGATTATTCTACTAACATTAAATTAATTTTAAGCGAAAAGAGACTCAAAGAAAGAGGTTGCTCAGTCGCAGAAGTTGAAGCCGCACTTTCATCAAATAAAAAGTTCAAGATGGATGTAACTGCTGAATTAATCACTTTGAATCTAGTTGAAGAATGTGATACTGCAACTGCAATTGGAATTAGAAATAAAGTTCTTAACACTACTGTTAAAGGAGTTCCAGATATTGAACGTGTAACATTAGTTCAAAAAGATGATGAATGGGTAATTCAAACTACTGGTTCAAACATTGCAAAATTACTTGAGGTTAAAGGTATTGATAAAAGAAACGTTAGAACAAACAATGTCTTTGAAATTGCAGGAACTTTGGGTATTGAAGCCGCAAGAAATGCATTAATCAGTGAACTACAACACACCTTGGGAGATCAAGGTCTGGAAGTTGATGATAGATACATCATGTTGGTGTCTGATTTGATGTGTTCTAGAGGTTACATGCAACAAATTGGTAGACACGGTATTGCCGGTACTAAAGATAGTGTTCTTGCAAGAGCTGCATTTGAAATTACTGTACCAACTCTTGCACATGCTGCACTTGCTGGAGAAGTTGAGGCACTTAGAGGTATTACTGAAAACGTAATTGTAGGTAGCCAAATTCCAATTGGAAGTGGTACTGTTGATTTGTATATGCAAGTTAGTAAGAAAAAATCTGATAAGTGATAATTATGGCTGATGAAATTTCTACAGCAATGGCTAACTGTCAAGGAAAATCTGTATTGCTTCGTTTAAGAAATTCAAAAACAATTCAAGGTTCTTTAATTGACTTTGATATTCATATGAATTTAACATTAGAAAATGCTCAAGATATTACTGATGAAAAACATCTTAGTCTTGGAAAAGTTTTATTGCGTGGAGATAACATTTTAGCAATTTCTTTACCAACTGACAAATCTTAAAAATAACCATCAAACATTAAATTCGATTTCTGTTAATTCTCTATGTGTACTTAATTTTACTGGGGTTATTTTTGATTTTTACTCCAGCATTTGCTGAATCTATCCCTGATTATGACAAACCATATGCTCCTATTTTTACTGACAAATCTGTTTATTCTTGGACTGATAAAATTATTATTTCTATAATGGCTCCAAGTTGGAATAGTAATCCAAATCAAATCGATTCAATTGGTAATCTTGAATCACATTCCGTAAAAATTTCTTCAGGTGAATATTCTCTAGAGCCGTATCGATTAACTGAAACTAATTCTAACTCTGGAATTTTTTCAGGTGAAATTATTCTTACAGGTTTTTTACATGATGTTGATGGCGATGGGATTTTTGATACCACTCCTAAAACAATTGGCAATGGACCTACAAATGGATTTTTACAATCTGATGGAGATGATTCAATATCCATTTCATTTGAATTTGCAGATGGCATTATACTTGTTGAATCTATTCCTGTTAGTTGGAACTATGGAGCAATTCAATTCTCAAAAGATGTTTTTGTTTCAAATGATTCAATACAAATCCGTGTAATTGATCCTGATTTGAATTTAAATCCTGAAATGATTGATAGTATCAACATAGAAGTTTTTTCAGATTCTGATGTAGGAGGATTATTAGTTAATGCTTTAGAGACATCTGAAAGATCTGGCGATTTTATTTCAACAATCACTCTATCGTCTGATTCTCCTTCTAGTGGAAATAGACTTTATGCTATTCCTGGTGAT
>JAOMJV010000021.1 GCA_028351415.1 Candidatus Nitrosopumilus sp. | reverse complement strand
ATACATACACTGCTTAAAGGATGAATGAAAGAAATGATTTCTTTTGAACATAGAGTGCTAAGTGAATTTAAATTAAAAATAGCAAAAGTAGACACACTAACTAAATCGATTATGACACACAGAGAACCTAAAGGTACTGAAGCCATGGAAGCATCAGAATTTCTTGATGTGTTAGTAAAGGAGATAGATGAGTTCTACAAGGATCACAGTGAAATGTTATCAACTAATGGAAAAAGACCTCATGCTCGCTCACGCTTACCTGAAACTAAGCAATGGTTAGATAATATCGAAAGATTTTATGAGTTAAATCCACGTCGAAGACCTAGAAAAAAGAATTGATTTGAAAAAATTAAACTGAAAGTAATTCCCAATCATTTTGTCCACATTCACATTGTTTTCCATAAGCATTGATGTAATCCATATATTCTAAATCAGTACAAGGGCCCTGGTCAGGAATAGTAATTTTAGAAGTACATTTTCTACATTTAGCAATAAAATTATCGGTCAATATGAAACAGAATTTAAAATTAAAAAATAAAAGTATTTCAATTTAATAAAATTAAAAATTTTTAGATTCAACGAATTCAACAATTGAAAGAATTTCACCCATTTGAACAAGATGACCGTAACTAGTATTTTTTGCATTTTTCATAGGTTTGTTATCAACACTGATGAATAACATATTGCCATCGTAAAGAGGAATAGTAATTCTTTTAATTTTTGAATAGGATGTGATAGAATACAACCCATTACCAATGTGTTCAGAAGATGAGGCATATTCATCCCATTCTGTTCGAGATCTAGACATAGTGGATTTTGTTTTTTCTATAGGAACAATATTGGAAACTCCGTTTCTTTGACTATTCCAAAGTAATTGACCGTTCCCATCAGATACAGCTGCAAATCTAACAGATTCATTGAAATCCATTATCATGTTCAAAAGTTGTTGGTATTTTTCCATTAGTTCTCTACCAACATTTTACTTAATATAACATCCGAAATTTTTAATTCTAGTGCTAAGTAATTTTCCATAAAAAATCACTCCTCAAAAGTATTGACGAAATCAATAATAGACATTATTTTACCCATTTCAACATAACGGCCATAACTCTTTGTTTTTGTTTTGTTAAGAGGACTATTATCAACATAAACCATCAACAAATGAAAAGCATCGAGTGGAACAGTAACTTGTTTAATTTTTTCAAATGATGCAATGTGATACAACGCCCTACCAAGATCATCAGAATCTTCAATTTTGCAACGTGCAATCCAATCTACAGATTCGCGTACAAGAGTTTTCTTAATTTCAGGTAAAGGAACTTTAACTTTTGAATCATCTCTAATAGTATTCCACAGAATATTTCCAGAAGTATCACCAATAGCAGTGAACAGAATTGTCGCATCATAATCCATTAACATATGGAGAAGTTTCTCATATCTGGACATTAACTATTTGATATGTTTATACAATAAAAAGAATCGTTAATTTAACAAATATTTGGCACTAGATTCATAAATAAAATCAATTTATATCAGATTTCATTATGAAAAGTATTATGAAAAATCCATATGGAGATTTTGTACATGAAGTTTGGGAAGAATTTCCACAGTTAGCTGAATGGCATAATTTAGATAACCAAATTTTGCCAATATGGAAATTAGACCAATTCATAGAAGCAGGATATCATAATTTTGATGCAGATAGAAAGCCATTGTACCATCTTAGTAGAATGATTGAAAATTATGCACAAGAACACAAAGAACCGCTACTAGCTACATTTGAAAAAATTGCAAAATTTGCTTATGTTAAAGAAAGATATCAAAAGATGGTTGCAGATATGCCAAAAGTGTGGATAATTGCTGATTTTGATGATGAGGTAATACCAACTGACGTGATAATACCAAATTCAGAATTTCTAAGTTGTAGTAATACCAATTTAGCAAATGTATGGACAGTCATTACCAGAGGGCCATATGGACCATTCGGGTTAATTGCAGAAGAATACGAAGATGGAAGATTCAGAGGGTTCTTTACACTAAATTCAAACGTTTGCAGATACGCACTAAAAGTAATGGGAACGACATTGAATTCTAAATTTGATATTCAATAAATATTAAAAATTAAAAAATCCAATGTACAAAAAAACATTATTTATTTTCCGCAGAGATTTAAGAATAGAAGACAACATAGGGCTAATAGAAGCTCTTCAAAATTCAAAAGAAGTAATCCCATGCTTCATTTATGATGAAAATATAATTAAGAAATTAAAAGATTCAGAATTCAGATGGTCTTTTCTTAACGAATCACTAGTAGAACTAGACAATGAATTAAAGAAAAAAGGAACAAGTTTACAAATACTAGAGGGAAAGCCAGAAAAAATAATAGATGAAATAATTAAGAGGCATAAATTGGATGCAGTATTTCTCAACACAGATTTTACAAACTATTCACAGCGTAGAGATGAAAAAATATTTCAGGTTTGTAAAAAAAATAAAATAGCATTTCACAGTACATTGGATTTTTTACTTCACAATCCAAATGAAATAAAAACAAATGAGGGTTCACCATATACAATTTATTCATTTTTTTATAAAAAAGCAAGGCAGTTTCCAATTAAAAAAATTATTAAAAATATTAAAAAAAATTATTCAAAAGAAATTATCTCAGATGATCAAATTAAAAAATCTGAAATAAAAAATAATGATATCATAGGAGGGCGTAAAGAGGCGTTGAAAATTTTAAAGAATTTGGATAAATTTAGAGATTATGATAAAGTTAGAGATTTTCCAGGATTAAATCAAACAACAATGCTTTCAGCACATAACAAATTTGGTACAGTTTCAGTCAGAGAGGTTCATAAAGAAATCAAGGAAGTTTTAGGCTCAGATCATACCATAATGGGTGAAATATACTGGAGGGAATTTTTTAGTCACATTTTGTTTCATTTTCCATACGCACAAAAAACAACATTTAGAAAAAAATTTCAAAAAATCCCATGGTCAAAATCCAAAGAATCTTTTAAAAAATGGAGTGAAGGGGAAACAGGGTTTCCAATTGTGGATGCAGGAATGAGACAGTTAAACCAAACGGGCTTTATGCACAACAGAGTCAGAATGGTTGTAGCATCATTTCTAACTAAGGACCTACACATGGATTGGAGGCTAGGAGAAAAATATTTTGAAGAAAAATTGATTGATCATGATCCAGCAGTCAATTCAGGTAATTGGCAGTGGGCAGCTTCCACAGGGTGTGATTCAGTACCTTATTTTCGAATTTTTAATCCATGGAGACAGCAGGAAAGATTTGATTTGAATTGCGATTATATTAAAAAATGGGTCCCAGAATTAGAAAAAATAGAACCAAAAGTAATTCACAAGTTATGGGAAAAATTTCCAACGAATTTAGAATATCCAAAACCAATGCTAACCCATAAAATTGAAGCAGAAAAAACAAAATTAATCTTTAAATCACAAAAATAAAATAAATAAAAAAGAAGTTGGCACTATAGTAAAAAATTATCAGTGCATTATATACACAAAAAAAATAGAAACATCATGAGTAATCATTATGTGAACTTTATTGATGACATATGGAATAAATTTCCAAAATTTGCAGAGGTAAAAAATACAGATCTTACAGACCATAACATACTATGGAGTTTAGAAGAATATCAAAAAGCCCATTATGTTAATTTTCAAACAGAAAAAAAAGAACTTTACAGACTCAGCATACTATTAGAAAATTATGCGGTAAAACATAACACTCCACTATTAGCAACTTTTGAGACTGAGGCTAGATACAAGTATGTTGAAGATAGGTACAAAGAAATCCTTACTAAAATTTCAAAAGCATGGATAATTGGAAATTTTAATAATCCAGATTTAGTTGTGCACCCAGCATCTGCAGAAGTGGTTAGTTGTGATGGAACAAATATCTCGCCGATGTGGATTGTAGTCACAAAAGGTGAAAAAGGTCCATTTGGCCTAGTCGCTGAAGATATGGGAGATGGTCAGTACAGAGGTTTCTTTACAACAAATTTAGACATCATGGCAAGTGTCATAGAAAACATAAACGAGCAATTAAGAATTAAAATAAAAATATAAAAAAACAGTACAAACTTTTCCAATCTCCATCTAATGAGTATTATTTACAATCTAAATCATCTTTCACTTTATTTTGAATCTCAATAATGCATTGATGGCAAATTATAGATTTGTCAGACATGTTGGATATGACGTCATTGTTTTGAAAATTAGAATCAAAGGTAATGCCAATAACTAATTTGTTTGACCACACTTCAAAATCTTTTTTTTCTTTTCCACAAACAAAACAATTCATGTGTCTGATAGATTCAATCATAACTTAAGGGTGATGATAAAATATTTTATAATCAACACATCACATCCTTACAGTGAGGCATCAAAAAAGTCATTATGATAAATCCGCCAAAGACCGTTATACCCAAGGTAAGGGATAATCCCAATAGCAAAGTTTTCTTATCATCTAATTTCATCACCATGAGTTAATTTTAAAATAAAAGTATATCAAGAATATTAATGAAACTTGATAGTGGTAAAATTAAGTTCAAGGGTTAGATAGAGAATTATCATTTAAGCAATTTACAAGTTTGTCACTATAATGACCAAATTGTTCCATGCATGAAACAATCAAACTTTCCAGTTCACGCTCTTGAGCATACTGATTATAATATTCAAAACCAACAGTTCCAATTACAATACTAACTAAAGCAATTATGGGAATAATTGAAATAAATCTCATATTTTTTTTAATAAAATTTTAGACTTAAGAAGATTGAGAAGTAAAAACTTACAATAAATTAATGATTGAATTCACATCAAAATGATGAAAATAGCCACAAATTTACCTAAAAATCACATTCTATTTGGAGCAGAGATTCCAAGTAGATCAAGTGCCTTTTCCAAAGTAATGTTGAATGAATTAACCAAGCAAATACGAGAGGATTTTAACTCGTCATTGTCAGAGTCTAAAACTTTTACGTGTTCATAAAACGAGTTAAAGGCTACTGCCAGATCATGACAGTATCTAGCAATTACCTTGGGAGCAAAATTATTTGCAGCATCTCTAACTTGTAAATTAAAAAGACCAATTGTTTTAACTAAATTAAGTTCGGATTTTTCTTGAAGTAATGAAAAGTCAACATCAGTAGTTGGCGTAATTCCAGATTTTTCCAAAATTCTTGACGCTCTAGCATATGCATACTGTATGTACGGAGCAGTGTCACCTTCCAAACTAAGAGATTTTGCCAAATCAAATGTAATTATTTTATCCAAATCTTGTTTAATCATTTCATAACGCAAACTTCCAATTGAAACAGATTGTGCAATTTTCTCAATTTCTGAATCTTCCATTTCAGGATGTCTCTTTTTAGTTTCTTCAGTAATTTTTTGTTTTAAAAGTTCACATACAGAATCAGCACTGACATACACACCTTTTCTGCCAGACATTTGAGCTTGTTTTCCATCAGTTTCCAACCCCAGAGTTTTTGCAGTATCAGAACTTAACGTTACAGATTCATAACCAAGATGAACATAACTATCAGGAATTGAATTGAACTTTTCCATCAGTGTTGTGATAATTTTTTGCAATCTTTCTTGACGCGAATCAATCACAGTGACAACTTTCTGAGCAGTAAAATTTTGAGGGGTAGCGGAATCGTTATTCAAACTAGTTTGCCATAGAGTTTTGGAATTAGGCTGAGTGGCACCATATTTTTGATAGTAGAATGGATCATCCAGCAAGCCTAATTTCCATGCAGCGTACGGTATATCCTTGGCAATGTAGGTAGCAGTGCCGTTACTTCGAACAATTACCTTGTCATCTTCATTATCATCACCACGAATTACCCAGCATTGCGCATTTTTACCATCATTTTCAAATTCTATGAGTCCCATTTCTTTGAGTTTTTCAAAGATTTTTGACCACAATCCTGAACGAATAATTTGAGATTCAAAGTTAAGGCAGTCATAAGACACATTCAGATTCCAACATGTTTGTAATTGACCTGCTAGAACTTTTCTAGTAATCATGTCACCAAATGCCGCAGTTTCAGAATCGCCATCTTCAAGTTCTTTCAAAGTATTTTTCCTGATTTCCCCTAAAGAAGAATCAAGTTCGTATTTTTGAGTCGTCTTAACATAAACATCATCACCACAATAATGATCAAACTTTTTTCCATTTGGAGGTTCTTCATCAAATTTAAAATGTTTGAAACCTACAATAATGTCAGCAACTTGTAAACCAGAATCATCGATATAATTAAGGACATTAACTTTGTAATTTGCCTTGGTTAAAATTCTAGAAACAGTGTCACCAACCACAATATTTCGAATATGGCCAATGTGTAGTGCTTTGTTAGGGTTTACACTTGTATGTTCAACTATAATGTTTGAGTTATTTCCAATGTCAACAGCACCAAAGGTATCAAGGTATGATTCAGATAGGATTAGTTTGCTTAATTTTGTCCAATCAGCAAAAAAGTTAAGATAACCTGAGGGATGTGCTTCAGTTTTTAAAACAAGTGTACTGGAGCATTGAGAATATTTTTCAAATAGCATTTGCGTAATTTCTTTTGGATTTTTTTTTAGTTCCTTTGCAAGTAAGAATGCAATGTTAGAGCTGACATCTCCAAATCCAGGTTTTGCAAGTTCAACAGAAAAATTTACATCCGAAATGGAAAGATCATCAAGTATTTTTTTAAGGTTATTTTTAATTTCATCGAGTATTAATTGAAATGTCATACTATACCTCAGATAATGTGGGTGCTAATTTATCTAGTGCCTCAAGAACACCATCTCCACTGCACCCAGACACAGTCATAGTAGCCTCAGATCTTACGGCATCAGAGGCATTTCCCAAAGCAATACTAGTTTTTGCAACTTTAAACAAAGGGACATCAGTGGCACTGTCACCAATTGCAATAACGTCATCTTTTAAAATATTAAATTTTTTCATTATTTCTGTAAATCCAGTTCCTTTGTCAATGCCTTTTGAATTAATATGAATGGCATATTGACTGTCAGACAAATTGACGTTAACATTATTTTCAGACAGAATTTTTCGTGCGGCATCCATGTCAAAGGTTCTTTCTAACACAACTTCAGTTAATCTAGGAAATACAGGTTTTTTTCGTACGCCTTCAATGTTATTTTTAATTAAATCAAATGCTGAATTACATTCATCAATATTTCCCAACAAAATAGCATCATCAGAATCCATAGCAATACAACCACCGTTTTCACCAACTGCAATTTTTTTAGTTCCACCAAAGACTGAAAGTAAATATGCCTCAACAGAAGATCTACCAGTTACATAAATTACATCATGACCCATGTTGGTTAACCTTCGAAGTGCCTCTAATGCATCCAAATGAATTCTACCGCCACCATTTTCAGTGATAGTTCCATCAATATCAACTGCAAAAGTTTTCTTTTTCATAAAATGTAATTTTTCTAACTAAATAATAATTTGTTGTCAAAATAGTGCAACTAAATGAAATAGCATTACTACAACTAATAGTCACTAATACCTATTTTTTGAAAATATTAAACAATAAATGCATGTAAACAGATTATGTTTACCCCCGCATTCAGGCAATGTAAGAATGTGGAAAAGTATAAAGTTTAACGAAACAGGAATGAAAAAAATGTTTTAGTAAAAATTTGTAATTTTATTCAGAATTTTTTTTCTCTAATTTGTAGGCTTGACGTCTTTTTTGTCTATTTCCGCCACCAATGTTATGTCCTTGAGGTAATTTCTTAGTCATACCTATGATTTCCCTATCGTTCATGTATACCTTTAGTTTCAATTCTAACAAAAATCAATAATTCTAACTTTGGGACACTTTTACTACATCTAATTATTAGTTGATCAGAATCTTTTTTGCAATTTTAGCAGATAGTACTACAGCTAGAATACCCATTACGATAGACGGAATCAAAGTATAGAGTAATACAGTTTCAATTAATTCAAAATAAACAAAGTAAATTAGACTTGGAGAGACCAGTTTGCCCAATAAAATTTCATTGTAGGTATACATCACATACGGATAATACACCATATAGAATACAGATCCTATCAGACCACCACTAAAAAACAGGGAAAGTTTGGAACGATTTAGTTTAAGAAATACGTCTGCAATTACAAATGGAATCAAGTTAAGAGAATAAAATTGAACAGTGTCAAGCATTGCAAAATTAGGAACGATTGCAGTAGAGCTATAAATTAGTAAAAACAAACCACCCAAGATACTCACAAGTCCAAATTGGTAATTGGATAATCTAAAAATCATGAAAAGTGAAAATGAAATCAAGAAAGGGTATGCCAAAGATGCAACAATAAAAGCAAATGTAGGTTCAGGGTTAAATTGAAAAAAATCAGTACTGGAAAAAGGCAAAGACAAGGAAGAGATAATTCCAGAAGCAGATAGCCATACAGGAATCACAGCTAAAATTAACAAGTGTTTTGAAATGGGTTTAGAATTATGAAATTTAAGGTATCGAGAAATACCAATCATCCCGCCAATACTGCACAAGAACATCCCAGTAATCAAAGTGAAATGAGGAGGACTCAGTAGTCCATCTAAACCAAAATAGGAATGCCAGATAAAATCAAAAGGTCCAGCACCGGTAAGCAGTCCAATACCAATTAATTTTATTTTAAGTGGTAAAAAATAAGATGCCTTAAATTTTTGTAAATTCTTCCAGCCTGTAAAAGATAAAACAACGCCGAATAAAGTGACAGCGACTCCAGAATACATTAAGGCATGAGGAGGGGAGGAGAAGGTTTCAGGTTTACTAAGTAAGTGATTTGTAATATCCCAACTTCCACCGACAGTTACTAAAAGAATTCCAAGACTGGTCAAAACACTTCCAATCAGAAAAATGATTTCGGATCTAGATGTTAGAAAAGTTTCAGATGGTTTTGAGGTTGAAATTGTCATAGTATCAATTATCATTTACAAAATATTAGGGATTTACACTTACCGAATAAACTGAAACATATTCATTTTGATGATCCAAAAATCCAGAATAAGGGTAGTGTGAAAGATCACTTGTATGGGGGATTCCAATGGATTTAACGTAGATGTTGAAAAGACCTAATTCTTGAGGAGTGATAAGAAGATCAAAATGGGTTTGCACATCAGGTTTTAGAGGCCTGCTCATTGCTTCAATAGAAGGATATTGTGCAAAGGTTGTTTCAACGCCTCCACTATAGTTTGATCCAATCTCCTCATCAACATGGATGTAAGAAGGAGACAATGTAAAATCATAAGTGGTTATCTTCACAACATCATCAACCTTAGTTAGATCGGGAAAAGCTACAGAAACAATATGGATATCAGCATAATCACCATTATTTACTGAGATAATATCAAGATGAAAGGAATCACCTAAAGCAACATTAGTTTCAGAAAGTGTGGCTGTAAAAGAGGGTTCAGGAACTAATTGTTCAGTCATTAAGAATTCAGAGGGTAAAATGAAGACAGTCAAAATGAAATATAATGATAAAATTAGAAAAGCACCGAAATAAATTAAAAGTTTCTTCACATAAGTGGATAAAAAATCACTATTAAAAAATGAAACAAGTTTCATCAGTTAGAACAATTCGTGTTAAAATAACCAATACAGAAGTTACATCAAATCTAGCAAAAAATAACAAAGTGCTACGGTTTTAATGGAAAAGAATATTGTAAGAAGTGAACAATATTGGGAATTCCTGAAAAAATTAAATCCATCCAAGACGAGATGGCAAGAACTCAGATCAACAAAGCAACTGAGCACCACATAGGATTACTAAAAGCAAAAATTGCAAAATTAAAAAGGGAGCAAGAAGCAGAAGTTACTAAAAAATCTGGAATGAAACAGGACGGGTTTGATGTAAGACGCACGGGAGATGCAACAGTTGTGTTCATAGGATTACCAAGTGTTGGAAAATCAACATTACTAAATAAAATGACGGGTGCAAATTCTACAATAGGTGCATTTCAATTTACTACGTTAACAGTGGTCCCAGGAATGATGAACTATCGTGGCGCAAATATTCAAGTTTTGGATCTTCCAGGAATCATCAAAGGGGCATCAACAGGTAAAGGGTTAGGAAAAAGAATTTTATCAGTTGCAAGAACAGCAGATTTAGTTTTACTGATATTAGATGTATTCCAACCATACCACGAAGATGTGCTAACTAATGAATTAGGAAATATAGGCATTAGACTAAATCAATTACCACCAAACATAACAATTGAAAAAGCATCAATGGGAGGCATTGCAATTGCACAACAAACCAAGCTTACAAAAATTACAGAAAAACACCTCAAAGATATTCTTCATCTTTATGGGTTAGTCAGTGCACGAGTTGTAGTTAGAGAAGATATTACATCAGAACAAATTGCAGATCATATTGCAGGAAACATTAGTTATTCAAAAGCAATTACAGTTTTAAATAAAATAGATTTAGTAGATGAGAAATTTCTAGTAGATTTAAAAACAAAAATAAAATCAAACGTAATAGAAGTATCAGCAAACTCAGATATCAACATAGAAATTTTAAAAGAAAAAATATATGAAAAATTAAAATTTATTAGAATATACATGAAACCTAAAGGTGAAGAAGCAGACTTCAAAGAACCATTTATTGCAAGAGAGGGGGATACAGTAGAAGATATTTGTAATAAAATGCATCGTAGATTGAAAAGACAATTTAGATACGGATTAGTTTGGGGGAAGAGTGTAAAATTTGGAGGGCAAAGAGTTGGATTAACCCATATTATGTTAGATGAAGATGTAATTACAATAATTAAAAGACCAGGACCATAATCGTATTAAAAAATAAAAACAGATCAAAAAAATAGAAAATAATTAAATTTTAAAAATAGAAAATAAGCAAATAGTTTTAGAAATATAAAATAGTGGGCGTAATTTTAAAAAAAAGATATTATTTGTTCTTAAAAAAAACCAAAGTGTTGATGAAAGTAAAAAAATTAAGAAAAATATCAATGAAAGACGATCACAGATAATTTTCAAACATAAAATTACTTTACAAATTGTGATCACATTGTGTAAATTTTTTTAGTTTAACCACTGAAAAACAATGAAAATATCGATTTTAACATGGCTACAAAAAGAAAAGCTGCAACTAGAAAAGCAGCACCAAAAAGAACAGCTACTAAAAAAACTGCAACTAGAAAAGCAGCTCCAAAGAGAAAAGCAGCAGTAAAACGCAAAGCAGCTCCAAAGAGAAAAGCAGCTAAAAGACGATAAACGTATTTGCAAATTAACAATCGTCATATAGGCGACGAATTGTTTTCCTTTTTCTAATCTACTAGTGTTAACTGTATGAAGATAGTTTTAGAAAATAGTTTTAGAAAATAGTTTTAGAAAATAGTTTTAGAAAATAGTTAGTAGAGATAACTCAATAATTTAATTTGTTCTTCAGTGTTAATGATATCTTTGGTAGTCAAAATTTCTAAAAGTTCTTTAAAAATTGCTTTTTGTTCAGAAGACATTCCACCAGATGGTCCTCGTTCACCAGGAGGGCCAGGCGGACCTCTTGGACCAGCTGGACCGACGGGTCCTTGTCCTCCAATGGGACCGGATTCTCCAATAGAGCCAATAGGTCCTGTAGGACCACGTTCACCTTGCGGTCCTTGAATTCCTTGTGGTCCTTGTGGGCCTTTGTCACCAGAGGCACCAGTAGTACCTCGTTCACCTTGAGTACCTTGCGGTCCTTGTGGGCCTTTGTCACCAGGCATTCCAGACGGACCAGTATTACCTTTGTCACCAAGTGGTCCAAGTGGACCTTTCTCACCTTTTTCACCCTGAGGTCCTGGAACTCCAGTTAATCCCTTAGTACCTGCAGGTCCTTGTGGGCCTTGTGGGCCTTTGTCACCAAGTGGGCCTTCAGGGCCGCTTAGTCCTTTGTCACCAAGTGGTCCAAGTGGGCCAAGTGGACCTTTGTCACCAAGTGGGCCAACAGGACCAGTTAGTCCTTTGTCACCAGAGGGTCCAGGTGGGCCAAGTGGACCTTTG